>CAXTTL010000180.1:0-10109 GCA_964247135.1 uncultured Deinococcales bacterium
CGTGTCCGTAGGTCGGGGTTCAATTTCTCACACTCGAACTGTCAAGGTTCTCCGCCTTACGCTCGCCAGGGGCGTTTGTAGGGCGGACAGAAGATTATCACCAAGATTGGGAACTGTCAAGCGTTGTGGGTTGGATTGCTCGGGTTGCGTTACAGACACGAAAAAAACGAGTTCTCGGGTGAAACAATTCAAGTCTGAACTCGAGTTCACAACAAAATTCTTCGAGATTGAACGCCAAAATCAGATTTCAGTCACAGAGAAGCCACAACCCAAGCCGCGCCAGACGGTATTCTCGAGCGATGCGATTTCGATTTTCATTGATTCTGATTCTGGTGCTGTTGAGTTTTAATCAAGCTCGAGCACAATTTCAAGCCCAAGAAGGTTGGGGCAAACCGCGTTTGGTGACGACTTTAACGGCAACGGGTGGTTTGATTCTGGATGCGACGAACAACACTGTTATTGCACTCGAGGAAACGGGTTTAAGCCAAGTCAACCTGCAAACGGGCGCAAAAACCAAGCTGCTCGAGAAACGCGGTTTAAAAGATTTGCGCGGCATCAACAGCAATTTTGGCATCATGGGCGTTTGGGGCGCACGCAACCTCTCGAGTGATGATGCGCTGGAAGTGGGATGGTTACAAAATGGCAAACTCGAGGTCGAACAGGCATCCATAAACGGCATTCCCAGCGCGAAAACCGTGCTGGCAGACAAAACGGGTCCGATTGCGGTTTGGGCTGAATCTTTGGCTGAAGATACGGTGTTGTACCTGAAAAACTGGCGGGAAAAAGCACAAATTGTTTACCGCACCAAACTTTCTATTGGGGCGCTTGCCGCCGTGCGAGACTCGAGTGGCAAGTATTTTTTCTTGTTTGCTGAAGGTTATCGCAATGCGCAAGATGAAAAATTTGACGCGATTTTATTGCGCGGGAATTTGGCGAAACTCGAGCGGCAAGAATTAGGCGCGGCGGTATATACGCGTGGTCAAGAGTATTTGTTGACGCCAGATGGAACGCCGATTTGGTGGTGGGAAACCAGAGAAGACCAACGCAAAGCCGCACTCACTCAAGTGCACAACGCGATTTTGGCGTACTGGGATGGCACAAAAGCCGTACCCTTTGGCGTAGCGAATCCAACCATCACCTCGAGCAAGGACGCGCTGTACTGGTCTGAAAAAAACAGCATTTTTAGTGCCAACCTTCTAAAACTCGAGCAAGCCAAACAACTCTTGCTGGCGCCAAACAGCATCAGCTTTGCGCAATATGGGCAAAGCAAAAACAAGCAAGTCATGGTCTGGCAAAGCGTGGCTCAAGACGGATTTGCCAGCGAACTGTACGCCGCAGACACGCTCGAGCCTTATCAACCAAACTTGATTGACCGCATTGCCGTATCGCTTGGTTGGAATCCCTGGTATGCGGGTACAAGCGCCCTTGGGCAAACTGCCGCCAGCCTGTTGGTCGGCGCATTTGGCGTGCTCATCATTACGCCCATTGCCTTTTTGCTCGGCTCGAGTTTCGGTGGCGCAGGATTCAAAGGGTTCAGGTTTGGTTTAATGCTCGCCTGGGGCTTTGGCATTCTGGCTCGAGTGCTCGGCGGTCTGGCAGCCAAAAACGCTGGAACGTTCGCCTTTACCGCATTGCTCGAGCCGAGTTGGTGGGTGGTGTTGCTGGGCTTGGGATTGGGAACGTTGCTGGCAGTGCTCAACCGCAAACGGTTCATGCAACTCGAGTTGAACACGATCATCACGGCGGGTTTGGTGACGCTGGTTGCCAGTGCGGTCAGTGCATTCTCGAGGTTGGGATTTGTGCAGTTTTGAGGTGGGAATGCTCTCCACCCTCATCCCCGACCCTTCTCCCGCGAGCGGGAGAAGGGAGTTTAAGTTCTATTTTGAGAGATTGGGATATCGTTTCTCGAAAAATCCTAAACTACGTCGGGCGCTAGCACTTAAACATGGGGATCACTGCAAAATTATTCGTTCCAGACACAAAATCAGCAATTACCCGTCTATGACATCCTCGAGTACCCGGCAGGCGGCATGACCGAAACTGAAATTCTCGAGGATATTCCGAGCTTGACCAGGATGATTTGCGAGCGACGCTGTTATTCTGAACGTGCAATCAAACTGCAAACGTGCTTCACAGTCTTCAAATGTTCAGGCAGTAATTTCGTTTGGTGCAATACGAAACTTCTCGAGTAAAGTCCCAATGTTGCTTTGGCTCGAGTGGTGACACTTTCACCATCAAATCCAAGGGCAGTCCAGAAGTATTTCTTCCAAATTGCGTCCGTTTCGGCATCGCGCACAGCACTCCAAAATCGATTTTCAGAATTGCTCAACACGCCATTGGCAAGAGCACCAACATCGGTTAAGGCGTTCAGCAAAGCAACAGTGGCATGTAACGCTTTCTCGAGATTGTTGTTGCTTAATCCACCTAAAATTTTTTGAACGATTTCGGCATTTTCAGCCAGTACCCAACTGATCGCAAGATCGGCATCCTTTTGCACTGTTTTCCATGAGAAGGTTTTGGCGCGTTCTTGCAAATTGGCATACCAACCATCTGGGTCAAACAGGATTTGGGCTTCCCTTGTGGCTGCAATATTGGGCATGGCTTTCCAAGGGTCATAGAGCATCGATTCACGGTTTTCTCTGTCTACAAAATAGACGTTTACCAAGCGATCTTCAAGGTAGTACATTTGAGCCGGTGGACGTTTGCCTCGAACAACCACAAGAATATCCAAGTCGCTGTACGCATCCAACTCGTCTCGAGCGCCGCTGCCAATCAATACGACACTGAGGGTATTGCTGTCTTGCTCAATCAGATTTGTAATGGTTTGAAGAAGCTGCATTTATAAAGTGTAATCGGTATTTTCAGTTCGCGTATAAGCGGTCTGGCGTATTCAATTAAAATTTACGCGTGCTATTTTCTGCTCATGAATTCCGCTCAGTTGGCTTCTCGAGTTGAACAACTGATTCAGCCACACATTGAGGCTCGAGGTATTCTGGGATTGTCCCTGGCGGTCATTCAGGGAAACGAAGTTGTTTATGCTGGCGGGTTTGGAAAAACCAGCACTGAGGAAAGTGGCGTTTTGGTCACACCGAACACACTTTTTGCCTTGGGTTCGGTGTGCAAAACACTGTGCGCCGTCCTGGTGATGCGATTGGTTGAAGAAGGCAAGATTGATTTGGACAGACCGGTGATCGAATACATTCCAGAACTCAAATTCAGCAACAAGGATTTGGGCAAAAAGGTGACAACACGACATTTGCTCAGTCACACTTCGGGTCTGCCCGCATTTGGGAAAACATGGGGGTCACGTGACCCAGATGCGCTGAAGCGATTTGTCCTCGAGCAAGTTCCTTACTACACTTTTTTTGCAAAACCAGGCGCAATTTACCTCTATGCCAGTTCCGCTTTTTGCATCGCTGGATATGTTGCCGAAGTGATTACTGGGCGTTACTACGATGATTTGGTTCGTGAATATGTGCTTGATCCATTGAGCATGACCAGCACCTCTTTTGATCCCACTGAAATCCTGACCTATTCGGTTGCTTTGCCTCACGACAAAATGGATGATGGCAGTTTAAAAGTTTCCCATCAAATCCCCTACAACGTTTGTGGCAATCCATCAGGATTTGCGTATGGAAGCGTTCTGGATTTGACCCAACTTGCAAAGATGTTTCTCAATCAGGGCAAACTTTCAGACGAATCCCTGTTGAAGCCATCGTCTCTTGCTTCAATGACAGCAGATCATGGCAGCCTCGATTTTTTAATGTCAACACGTCCTCTAAAAAATTGTTTCCAGAAATCTGGTTTGGGGATATTCACCGGAAATTATCGAAGCCGACCCTTTTGGGGACACGATGGGCGAATGCCAGAGTACGTGACTCTTTTGCATTTGTTTCCCGAGGACAACACTGCGCTCGTGTTGATGACGAACAATTGTGATGAAAAAGCCTTGTACCAAATTGTGCCTCAAATTTACAACGTTCTTTTGGACCTTCCTGAAAAACCTGAAGCGAACGAAACCATCACTCCTCCAGCCGTCATAGGTGATGTTGAACATCCAGAACGTTACGTGGGTCGATACCTTTCGGGAGGCGTTTTCTCGAGGGTTTCGCTGGTCAAAAATCAATTGATGTTGGAACTCGAGGACACTGTTTTGCCCCTCTTCCCGATTGGTGAACATCATTTCTATGCTTATTTTCCCCAAAAGCCACATTTTTCGGTTCGGTTCTTGCAGGCTTTCGACACACGAATTTCGCACGTCATGATCGCGGGCAATCTGTACGAACGTATGGATATGGATGAAAGCTTCCAGCCCGATTTCACAAAACTGAAAACATACGAAGGGATTTACAAAGACCCCAGCAACACAAGATTCGATCAACTGCTGCGGGTCGAACTGAAAGATGAAAAGATCATTGTTTCAGAGTCTGGATTTGAGATGCCGTGTACCGCACTGAGCGATACGCTGTTTTTGTGTCCATACGGGCTGATCGAGTTTCGACACACGAAATCAAATGTTCCCATTTTGGTGTGGGGTAAGGCAACGCCGTATTTTGCCATAAACGAAATAGCATGGGCGCAAAACAAGGTCGTTCAGTACATTGCCCAACCGTATACGGATTAAAATTTAGAACAGGCAAACGTACTCGAGCCTCGGTCAATCTCCAAAGGCTCGAGCCATCAACAACGGGTGTGTCTGTCTCGAGGGGCTGGAACATCGCTTCTCGAGATTCGGCTAGAGGCTGGTAAGCACTCGATCTAACTTTCTACAAGAATTACGTTTAAAGACTAAAGCATCGTCATACACGACTTTTTTGACTCACGCTTTTTGGGTATATTTGGAGTTTGACAGGTCATCTCATACCCCGAAACCAGATTTACGAAAATAGGCGAAGTATGAAACAACAACCAAACGAGTCGAACGTATATCAAAATAGCTGTGTAGAACGGGAAATTTTAGATATAAAGATTCCAGTATTTCGGTGAAAACAGAAAACCACATCTCAATTTATAAGAGCTTCAAACCAGCCTCTAAGTCAACTCGAGGTAACGATCAGATTGCTCGAGATCAGCGTCCAGGGCAGCAATGGGGTTAACATCTTCAATTGAATTTCCTTGTTGAACTGTGACTGATTTTCCTTCACGTTTCAGTGCAAAAAATTGTGCTGGAACATTTGGATGCAAAGACAATTGAATTTGCAATTCCCGCAGCAAAAACAAACTGTGCGTCGCAAGAACAATCTGAATGCCCATGCTCGAGAGAATCACCAGCGTTTCGGCAAGGTGACGAATCATTTTGGGGTTTAAGTTGGTTTCTGGCTCGTCCCAAAAAAGTGTTGTGCCTTTTTGCAAACTGCCGTTCATCAGTAAATACGCGAGCATGGCAATTTTACGAATACCTTCTGCAACAAGCGGCATCTCGAGTTTCTGATTGGCATTAGAAATGTAAAACCGTCCATTTTCAACAATTATTTTGCCTTCCATTTGTTTCTCGAGCGTTTCGAGTAAGGGTTTTACTTTTTCGGCGGCTTCACCTTTCAATGGCGTAAGCGCCAAAGCATCAGCAAGATCAAGATAAGTGCTGTCAAACTCGAGTTCTCGATTGCGGAGTACTGCGGCAAAACCAGAATAAATTGAAAGGATTTCCTTAGTAGGAATAGTTAATGGACGAATAATAATGGAGTTTGTAGTAAATTTTCGCAAAAATACAAGTTTTGACTGGAATTCAATATCAAAACCAATGTCGATTGAATCAAACCCAAAGTCACTTGGTTTCTCAAAATTTCGTTTAAAAAAGTTCCTAATTTCGCAATTCGAATTTCTGGCACGATTTGAAATTAAATCACCAAGTTTTTCCACATGAAACACGGATAGCAATTGACGAGTTATTCTTTCTTGCTCACTTCCAACCAAACCCGATAATCCAGATTCAAAACTTATTTGCATCATGGAATAACCAAGTTTTAGCAAATGACTTTTCCCAGTCCCATTCTCACCAATCACCACATTCAACCCAGGGCTAAACTCGAGCTTGGCTTCTTCAAACACGGTAAAATTTTTGATCTCGAGCGCTCGTAACATGCGCTCAGTTTACCTCAATCGTGCGTCAATCGAAATCTCGAGAAATACCCGTACAATCACTTTGTGAATCCTGAAGCTCGAGTCATTGTTGCGTCCGAAGTCAACCTTAAAATCAGGTCGCTCGAGGATGTGTCTGATGCCATTGGCGCGGTTTATGGTGCAGACGGTTTGTTGCTGAGCGAAGCCGAACTTTCACCAGAATTTTTTGATCTGCGTTCTGGGATTGCTGGTGAACTTTTTCAGAAATTCACCAATTATCAAATTCACCTTGCAGTTGTGGTCAAGAGTCTCGAGGTTTATGGCGAACGTTTTGGCGAACTGGCATTTGAACATAAAAATCACAAATTGATTCGCTTTTTTGATGATGTCGAAGCTGCAAAATCGTGGCTGATTAGCCAAGGAACCTAAACTTTTTTGGAAGCTCGAGTTTGGGCAAAAAACCTTGAGAGTAACGCACTGGATTGTTTCTCGAGCACGCCAGTTCTGACCTCAATTTGGTGCGACCAATCGGCTCGAGTGGCGTCCATGACACCACCCAATGCGCCGTTCTTGCTCGAGTTTGCACCGAACACCACACGTTTTACCCTGGCTTCCAAAATTGCTCCCAAACACATCAGGCACGGCTCGAGCGTGACAACCAAAGTGCATTCGGTTAAATACGGCGTCTCGAGTTTCAGGGTTGCATCTCTTATGGCTTCGAGTTCGGCATGACGCGTCATATCGGAATGTTCAAAGCTGCGGTTGCGTCCGACGCCAACGACCTCTCCCCTATGCAAGATGACCGCACCGACAGGAACTTCGCCCACTTCAAGGGCTTCATCCGCCAAATCGAGCGCGTGTTTCATCGCGTCAATTTCCACATCTCGAGTCACGCCAATTCGCACGTCAAGAATTGGTGGCTCGAGTCCAACGAAAAGCACTTCAGAACCTTGCGCGACTAAAGGAATGCTGTCTCGAATTTCTCGAGGAGTTTTTTGGTCAATCAAAACATCGGATAGTTTGCGAGTTCCTCCAGACAATTGAATTCGATCTCCTGCCACTCGAGTTCTTTGAATGGCATTTGGGAAGCTCGAGAAATCGAGGTTTTGAATATCAATGTCGGGTTGGAATTGTTGAAGTTCTGTTTTGAAAATCTCGAGTTTCCCGTTTTGAATCACACCAACATAATCTTGAGGCAATGAAACTCGAGTCACGGCGGGATTCTCAAGTTTGCCGCGAATTTCTTCTAAATGCGCGAAATCCACGTTCAATCCCGCACCCTCGAGCTGGCGTCGAATCTGGCGACGTTGCAAGACTTTTGGCTCGAGCGAAAGATCAGCCCAACTTGGAATTCTTGCCGTCAGTTCCTCAAGAAACGCGTCTTCTTCTCGAGCCAGCGTTCCGAACCTGGCGAGTGATTCAGCGGCTTTGGGATAACGCTCGAGGAGTTTGGGCATGATCTCGAGCCTGACCCAATTCCGGGTGTAGGTCGTGTCGGTGTTGCTCGAGTCTTCGCGCCAGGTTAAGCCAAGTTCAAGCATAAATTGCTCGAGTTGAACTTTTGAAATCTCGAGCATCGGGCGCAAAATCGAACCGCGTCTTGCTGGTATTCCTGTGGCTCGAGCCGTACCGCGCAAGAGTTGCATCAAAACGGTTTCGGCGTTGTCCTCGAGATGATGTGCGGTCAGAATGGCGTTCGAGTTTGTTTTTTTGGCAACTCGAGTTAGAAATTCGTAACGGATTTTTCTTGCGCCTTCCTCGAGACTCCAACCGCGCTTGGCAGCAATTTCGAGGATATTCACGCGTTCAGAAAAAAACTTTATCTCGAGTTTTGAGCATGTATCCCGCACAAAATCAGCATCCAAACTCGAGTCTTCTCGAATGCCGTGATCCAAATGCGCAACTGAAAAAGGCAATCCAGTCTCGAGCATCAAATACAGCAACGCGATTGAATCACGCCCGCCAGAAACCGCCAGCAGCACAGCCTCGAGTGCAATTTTTGGCTTTTGATTTGCCAAATCCTCGAGCTTGGTTTTGATTTGATCGACAAGCTTCACGCCTTGCATGATACGGTTTGTTCAAAGCCAATTTCATCCCAACAGGAGAACCCATGTCCTATATTCTTGCCCTAGACCAAGGCACAACCTCGAGCCGTGCGATTGTTTTTGGTTTGACCGGACGTCCCGTCGCCAGCGCCCAACGCGAATTCAAGCAGTTTTACCCGCAACCTGGTTGGGTCGAACACGATCCGCTCGAGATTCTCGAGTCGCAAATCACGGTGGCGCGGCAGGCGCTCGAGAAATCGCCTGGAGAGGTGCAAGGCATTGGCATCACCAACCAGCGTGAAACGGTGGTGCTTTGGGAGCGCTCGAGCGGCAAACCAGTCCACAACGCGATTGTCTGGCAGGACAGGCGCACGGCTGGTTTTTGTGACGAATTGAAAGCCAGAGGTCTCGAGAAAACCTTGATCGAAAAAACGGGGCTGCTGGTCGATCCGTACTTTTCAGGCACAAAACTGGCGTGGTTGCTCGAGAATGTGCCTGGGCTTCGCAAACGAGCCGAGGCGGGAGAATTGGCGTTCGGTACAGTGGATTCATGGTTGATCTGGAATTTGACTGGCGGCAAAGTTCATGCGACCGATGTCACAAACGCCGCCAGAACCTTGATGCTGAACCTTCATACGCTCGAATGGGACAGCGAAATCCTCGAGATTCTGAATGTGCCACGTGCCGTGCTGCCCGAAGTCCGAGCCTCGAGCGGAAGTTTTGGCGACGCTGAGATGCTGGGCGGTTTGCCGATTTTGGGCGTGGCGGGAGATCAACACGCGGCGTTGTTCGGGCAAGCATGTCTCGAGCCTGGAATGGCAAAAAATACCTACGGCACGGGTTGCTTCATGCTCATGAACACAGGCGAGAAATTGATTCCAAGCCAGAATAAACTCCTCACCACCCCAGCTTGGAAACTCGAGAAACCCACCTTCGCGCTCGAGGGCAGCGTGTTTATTGCTGGCGCGATAGTCCAATGGTTGCGCGATGAAATGCAGTTTTTCAGTTCCGCCGCCGAAGTCGAACTGCTCGCCTCGAGCGTGAACGACAACGCGGGCGTCTACATCGTGCCGGCTTTTGCAGGTTTGGGTGCGCCGCACTGGGACCCGTATGCTCGAGGGACGATTCTGGGCTTGACCCGAGGTTCGGGCAAAGCCCACATCGCTCGGGCGGCGCTCGAGTCGATTGCCTATCAAACCCGTGATTTGCTCGAGGCGATGCAAAAAGATTCTGGCATTCAACTCAAAGAATTGCGGGTTGACGGCGGCGCAACGCAGAATAATTTATTGATGCAGTTTCAAGCCGACATTCTGAATGTTCCCGTCGTGCGTCCCGCCGTCACCGAAACCACGGCTTTGGGCGCGGCGTACTTGGCTGGTCTGGCGCTCGGCGTGTTTACGCTCGAGGGCATCCGTCAGAATTGGGCGCTCGAGCGCCGCTTTGAACCCAGCATGAACCCAGTTGAACGTGAAAAGTTGATTCATGGTTGGGATCGGGCTGTGGGTCGGGCTAAAGGTTGGCTCGAGGCATGAAATGGAGCCATCAGAAAAACAATTTGCCACTTCTCAAGAACTCAATAAAACTCCCTTCTCCCGCGAGCGGGAGAAGGCGACCCCGCCCGCCAGGTGCGCGTTTGGGGTCAAGAGAGGTCGGGGATGAGCGTGGCAGAAGTCATCGCTATGGTTCCAAGCCAATGCAACTGTCCACACGTTGCGTCCAAGTTTCGGACTCCCTCGAGTGACCTATTCTCGAGACATCAAAACCTTGTTCCTCACCCGTGGCGTGCGAACCTTCGCTTACGGTTCGCTGGCGGTCATCATCGCGCTGTTTTTGGCGGCTCGAGGTTTTAACGACAAAGGCATCGGTTTGTTGTTCACCCTGACTTTGGTTGGCGATGCGGTCTTAAGTTTAGGTGTCTCGAGTGTCGCGGATCGGGTTGGACGCAAGCGCTTGTTGGTGCTCAGTTGCGCCTTGGTGGTCATGGCGGGGCTTGTATTCGCCTTG
>CAXTTL010000181.1:0-10041 GCA_964247135.1 uncultured Deinococcales bacterium
TCAAGACGATGTGCCTGGTGCGTCGTTTCGGTGGTTGAGTATAGGCTGACTCGAGCACCGCCAATGCTCTGGTGGCTTGCGGATAGCCGTACCATTTCATGGTTGAGACAAAATACTTGCGCTCGTCAGCACTCAACTCGAGGGCGGCTCGGGCATTCGGGTGCAGGTGATCGGCGGGCATCAGCGTCCCACTTTGGGAATTCGCACATTCGTGTACAACCCACCTGGCGTGGTTCTCAAGGGAGCTTTCAGCGCGGCAACCTCGAGCTTCACGACTTGCTCCTGGACGGTTTGAAGCTTAGATGGCGGAGCTTTCAAGGCAGTCTTCTGTGCCGCCTTGTCTGCGATTGCCCGTTCTGCCACCCGTTGTTCTCGTTGCTCGAGCTTCAACTGCCCCTCATACACCTTTTCGCTTGCCTGGTCTCCCCTGCTTTTGCGTTTCGCCTTGTTCGAGCTGCGAAGGTCCCAGAGGGTGGTTAACGCCATCGGTTTGACCGAGGGCACCTCGATGTATTCATCCACGTCAGGATCAAGAAAGTAGATCACCCGCACATCCGATGGATCGCGGCGCAGCACAAACTTGCGTCCTTTGCGGCTCGCCCCAGGTTCTTTCGCCAAGACAAAACGTCTGAGCGATGGATGGTAATAGAAGTTCGTGTCCAGGCTGATGCCCTCACGCTGAACCGTGCGTTCCTCAAATGGCAGGAAATCCAAGCGCAATCGTGCCACTAGATCAGCCGTGAGCCGGGCTGGAACACCCCTTCCAGGCTGTTCGACGTTGCCTTTGAGTCCCTCGAGGTACTTCTCCAACGGGGACATGCCAAGCTCACTGTGCTCGGCATTGTGATAGACCTCAACGATCAATTCGGTAAACCAGCCCTCGAGTTCCTCGAGCGTGAACAAATCAAACTCGTCCAGTTTGGTTTGAGAGCGGGATCGTTTGGTCTTGGGAATCGCCCCAACAATGTCCATCATCCAACCCTTCAGTGTCCCGGCAAGCCGTTCCACGTGAGCGCCGTAATTTGGTTTGGCGGGCGGGCGAAAGTCCTGTTGAATTGCGTAGCGCGGGTCGTTGCAGGCTCGCTCGAGCATCTTGCCACGAAACTCTTTGGCGTTGTCCGCCGCCAGAATCTCAGGCAAACCCCAGCACGGCCAACTGCCGGTGATGCCGTGACGCGCTAGCATGGCATCTTTGGGCAGGAAGGCATTCACCAGGGCAAGCCCCGCCGAGAACGCGCTGGGTTTGACGAAGGTCAAACAAAACCCAATCACCATGCGGCTGTACACATCGATCACCAGGGTCGCCCAGGGTCGTTGTGGTTTGCCGCCCTGGCGTGGCACTTTCACCCGAAGCAGGGTGTGATCGATTTGCACCAAGGCGAGCGGATGGGTGGCTCGAGGATCGAACCCTTGAACGGCTTGCAGCGCCAGCGCGGCGGTGTAGCCGCCTCGAGCGCGGGCGGTGGAGATCGGATTCAGATGGTCAATCCTCGCTCGCACGGTGTGACGGTGAGGCACGGGCAAGCCATCGGCTTTGCAGCGCTTGCGAACCACAAAGTTCACATGGCGCACGGATTTTCCGAGTTTTAGGTATTCTTGGGTGATCGCAAAATTGAGGATCGCTTCGACTCGAGCATCCAACCTGGAGGCACGGTGCGCTCCAGCTTTGCGGGCTGGTGCCAAATCCGCAATGTTGCCGTGCTCACGGTAGGCACGAATCCAACGGTAGATCGTCGTGTAATGCACACCGATGGTTTTGGCTTGGGCTTTGACCCGAGCGCCCAATTTCTCTTGCGAACCCTCGAGAAATGGTTTGATGATCTTGTACCGTGATCGGGCGATGTTCATCGAGTAATCGTCGGTTTTGGTTTTCTGAACAGCTTTTGGGACGTTGTCCTCCACAGGCTCTGTGGTGGAGAGGGTGCCGATCGGCACGAGTTCGTTGTGACCAGTCTTGAGGTCAGAAACGATGACTTGATCCAAGTCGCCAAAGCCAACGATGGTGACGGCTCGAGCACCATGCCAGACGACCTGACCGTGGTTCAACCAACGACGGGTTTTGGGGGTTGTGTGTTTGGCTCGAGCTACAGTTCCAGCAGATTGCGGTTTTTTGCTCGACATTGAGGAGTGTAGCGCTCTACGGTGGACTGTTGTCAACCTTTAGCAGCCTCGAGTATCGAGTTTTGCAGGCTTAGCTCATCATTTGTGGTCAAAAAAGGGTGATTTTTAGCATTTTTGAGAAAAAAACGACATTTAAACTTTCCTCACTCGAGTCAGCCTCGAGCCTGGAGGAAGGTATGAAAAAAACTTTTGGCGTTTTGGTGTTGTTTTGCGCATTCGGCTTGAACTCCTGCGCTCCTGAAAATACGCGCTCAGCCCTCAATTACTCGTTGCGCGACTTTCCAATGCTTCAAGGCGAAATCTGGGGTGTGGCGTTTGCGGCTGGCAGCGCCACGCTCGAATACCAAATGCGAATCGCAGAAACCCCCAAGCAACGTTCCACGGGCATATTTGGCGCGGCGCTCGAGCTGACGACCAAAAACGGCGGGACAGCCTATTTGGACCCTGACGATGACACGTTTAACATCCTGATTGCCACGGGTTCGACTTTTAAACTTTTGTGTTACGTCCCACGAAACAGCAATTTTAACGACGTACTCAAAGGCGATGGCGTTTTTCTGGATGACAACGGAAGCAAAAAAAGTGTCGGTTGCGCGATGGGCGTGCTCAGCAAACCAGCCTTGAACACTGCAACTTCGATTCGAAGGTTGGTTCACGAAGTCATATCCAACTCGCTTTCATTGAAATCAAACCCGAGCCTGTCTTTAAAAACGATTTCCGAATAAAGCCTGTTTTGGCGTTGAAGCTCGAGTTTGAAGACTCACCGTCGGTAACGTTTTGCTTACCGACGGTGAGTCTTCTCTCAATTGAATCTGTCGCAACTCACTCGAGTTATTGCACAACAAAACCCAGTTGCTTGGTGGCGGGTATCTTGAGGCTCACGCCGTTCTCGAGTTTGACCTCTCCCCCATCGCTGGCTTTGATATCGCTCGAGACGCTGTTCGGGTCTGGTGTGGGATTGCTGGCTGCTGGGCTGGTGGTTTGACATGCCATCATCAATGCCAATAAAAGCAAGGCTAAAATCTTTTGCATGTTGCTCCTTTCTAACCGTGGTTTGGGAACTGTTCGGAGCATAGAAAATGCAATCTGAAATTGGTCTGAAATTACGGCTGGATGGCGGCGTTGATGTCCAGCAAACCCGCGCCGCATTTTGGACGTGAGCATGAAATCGCTTGCGCTGTATTCTCGAGCCTGGTTTTGATCTGGGCGGGCGTCCAGCTAGGATTCTTGGCAATAATGCGTGCCACGGCGGCACTGACAATCGGTGTGGCAAAGCTCGTGCCCTCGAGCGTTGCAATACCGTAACCTGCCACGCCGTTGTCCGTGACCACGGCGGTTTCGTTCGCGCCAGGTGCAGATAGGCTGACCCAATCGCCTGGGGTTGAATAGCTCGAGCCGAGCCAGTTTGTGCCGTCAAATTCGCTGGCAGCCACGGCGATCAAACCAGGAACCTCGAGGGCGTAGGCGGCGGGATAATTGGCGGGGTAATTGGCGGGCGGGTTGGCGCTTGCGCCGTCATTGCCCGCCGCCGCCACAAGGCTGATGTTTTGCGCACTCACCTCGAGCAGCACTTGTTTGAGGGCGCGAAATGGCTGTTTGCCGCCCAGGGAAAGATTGATGACTTTTGCCCCGCCCGCCACGGCTTGGCAAATTCCAAACACCACATCGCTGCCATTGCAACGGTTTTTGCCCGCCTGGGTTTGGCAGACTTTAAATGGCAAAATCGGCGCACCGACCGCGTAGCCACGGCTTAAACCCAAACTCGAGCCAGAGATCAGTGCTGCAACGCCCGTGCCATGACCCATGATGTTCGCGCCGTAAAGTCCAAGGTCGCTGACATCGGATTGCAGCGCTCGAGGGTCGGATGGATTGTCAAAATTGGTCAGGTTCTCCCCTACCCCCAGCGTCGCCAACAAACTCGGATGGCTCGAGACACCGCTGTCCAGCACAGCCACTTTGACATTGGCGAGGTTTGGATCATCAATGGTTGGAATAGGGAGCGGCGTCGGTACAGCATTGGTTGCGATTTGACTGCCCGTGAGAAGCGAGCGCGGGTTGGCTTCATAACTTGGGTTAATGCGCTGAATTGCCACTTGCAGCTCGTTGAGCGCCACCGCTGTGGTCCGACCTCGAGTGTCCCTAAAGACCGCATAATGTTGATTGCAGGCGGGCAAAATGTTGCTGATGTCAGTTTGAAATTGCGTCAGGCTAAAACCGTTTTGACTGGCAATCTCGAGCGCTTCCTGTTGACTGAATGTTCCCTTCACCAGCACCTCTCGAGCCACCACATCAAGGTCATCCGCGCCGAGCACGGCTGGTCCTGGCGCGACCAATTCTGTGCCGTCGGTTTCGCGCAGCAGTACGTTGTACTCGCCGATGGGCAGGCTTGGCATGACCACCTGAATTTCAACGGCGTTGCTCGAGATGATGCTGGCATTGACAGCCCCAATCTTGACCGTGCTTCCAGTGTTAAAACCTGCGCCGCGAAGAATTACCGTCTCGCCAGCCGCCGCGACCCGAGGTGTGACACCAAGAAGTTGCACGGCGACCTTGCTCGAGTCGGCACAAGCCATCAAGACCAGCAAAAACAGCAATTTCCAGCGCATCATTGGACTCCTTTTATGGTTTGGGCGAGGATTTTGGCTTCAGTGTAAAACGCGGCATCGTAGTGGCTTGAGTCGCTCGGAATTTGCTCGAGTTGATGTAGCAATTGTTCGATGTGGGTTGAGGCTAAAGCGTGTTCAGCCAAAGCCAATTCGACCTCGGCGAGATTGTAGAGCGCTTCAAACTGCAATTGCGGAAAATCTTTTCCGACTTCCAAAGCCACGAGGTAATGCGCTTTGGCTTCCTGAAATTCTTGTTGGTGAAAGGCAGTCACGCCAAGATTGAACCTGCAATGGGCAATACCCCAATCGTCGCCGATTTCAGATTGCAAGGTTAAAACCCGCAAATATGCGGCTCGAGCGGCATCGTGTCGTTTCAGGACATCGTTGTACAACACGCCAAGGTTGTTCAGGCATCGCGCCAGGTTGACCACATCGCCAATCGCCTCGCAGAGCTTGACGCCCTCGAGCAAGGTCTGTTCGGATTTTGGGTCTTTTAAACCAACCAGTGCCGTGCCGAGGTTGTTGAGGGCGGCGGCAATTCGTGGGCGATCTCCCAAGGCTTGACGCAACCGCAATGCGCCCGCGAAAAATTCGGCGGCTTCGCTAAAATTCCCGCGCAAACGAGCCACCGTGCCCAAGGTGCTCCTGGCATCACTTTGCAATAACCTGGCTTCTTCGCCGCCCTCGCGTGCCAACCATTGCAACGCCTGTTCAGCCAAGGGTACGGCTTCCTCGAGTTGGTTCAGTTTCAGAGCCAAGATGTTGGCTCTGACCACCAATGGCGCGGCTCGAGCCACCATGTCGGGGCTATGCTCCAACAAAACCTGGGCGTGATCCAGCGCTTCCAGGGCGGTTTGATGTTGTCCAAAACGCTCCAAGGCGCGACCCTGTTCGGTGAAAGCCCGAGCGCGAGTGCGCAGATCTCCCGCAATTTCGATGGCGCGTTCAAACCAGTGGCTTTGCAGTATGCCGCGTTGGGCAAAGGTCACACCTGCCTGAATAAAAACCGAGGCGGCATTTTCGCCATCGGTTTTATTCCAAACATTCTTGGCAGCCCAGTAATGCGCTGCCGCCTGAGTTGATGGGCGCAAAGCTCGAGCCGTCCGCAAATTGAGGACTTCAAACCGTGCGTGGCTTAAATCCTGTAAAGCGACTTCTCGGGTCAGGTCGTGGGCGAAAAAGAGATCATTGTGCTCAAAGCGAATCAAACCCGAAAATTCCAGCAGCTCGAGCGCCTCGGCAGTTTCCTCGAGCGAGCGTCCCGCGACCTCGCGCAACAAACCTTGGTTGGCGGTTCCCAACACCGCCAACGCGTCCAGCATTTGAGCCGCAACCGCAGGCAACCGTGCGATTCTGGCACGCAAGGCATCTTGAACCCGTGTGGGCAACACCGAATCGGGACTGCGCAACAACTCGAGCAAGAAAAATGGATTACCGCCCGAAGATTGATGCAAAACCTGCGCTCGGGTTTTGGTTCTGCCCAGCGTCTCGGCGAGCGATTCGGTGTCTTTAATGTTCAAGCCCGTCAAATGCAAATGTGACCCGTGTCCTTTGCGTCCAATCCAATCGAGCATGGCTTGCAAATCGCTCTGGGCATTTTCGGTGTCGCGCACGGTTGCCACGACCAGCAAACCCTGGTCAGGGGGCGCACGTAGCAATTGCATGACCAGACGCACGCTGGCTTGATCCGCCCATTGCAAATCATCCAAAACCAGCAGTGCAGGCAGGTTTTGTTGCGTTAGCAAAGTGCGCCATGCCTCGAGCAAGACCCGTTCGGATAACTCGGGATGTCCAACTTTTAGGTTTTCGCCCAACAATTGCTGAATTGCCTCTTGATGCTCAACACGCAATACCGATATCGGGGTTTGCCGCAACAAGCGCCGCAACGAGCGCTCGAGCAAACCAAAAACCGAATCCAACTGGGATGCCTCACCAAAAGCCACCAACCAACCCGCATTGGCAGCCTGATCCATGAATGCTCGAGCCAAACGGGTTTTTCCCACGCCAGGTTCGCCGGACAACCAGACCAAACGCGCCTGGGTTGTGGTCACGAAAGCCATTTCAGCCCGCAATTGCTGTTGTTCTTGTACGCGCCCCACCAAGGGCACTTCGGTTTCGGATTGCGAGATTTCGAGTGAAGATTTTCGTTTGACGCCAAGTTCACGTTGCAATTCGGCGAGCGCTTCACCGCGTCCCGCTCGAGCCAAATCGAGGGCTTGACGGGTTTTTGCCAAGGGTGCGACACCGAGATCATCTTGCAACGCCTGTTCCAAACTTGCGAACACTTTCATTGCCTCATCCGGGCGCCCGAGTGCACCCAGGCACAACAACAACAAACGTGCGGCGTCCTCTCGGGGTTGGGCACTGGCTTGGGTTAGACGCAAAAATACGATTGCCTCCTCGAGCTTGTGCTGCGCTGCCAGATCGCTGCCGAGCCGCGTCGCCAAATCAAGCCGCATTTCCTCGAGCGATTCACGGTTTTGGTACAACCAAGCCTCGAACTCTTCGCCGTAGCCACGCGACCATTCCGGCAGGCGCAAACCCTCGAGAAACACGCCACGGTAGGCGTCAAAGGCAGTTTTGGTGTCTTGCTCCCAGCGAGAGCGCACATTTAAGACATCGCAAGTCCAATCGCCTTGCAAGATCAAGGTTTCGGTATCGCCGCCCAAGTGCTGACCCAAAACCTTACCCAACTGCACCCGAGCGGCTGAAACGCTGTTCAGCGAATCTGACGCGGCACTCCAGAGCAGGCGTGCAAGATCGCGGCGCTGCAATCGCCCGTCCAAGGAGAGCATGGCGAGCATCGCTACGGCTTTCGCGCCGAGGCGCAACTCCACGCCGTCCAATTGGACGACCGGAACGCCGAGCCAGAACAATGCCAGTGCCATTGTTTACGAGCGTACCAGACCAACCTTAAAATCCTGGCAAACATCAACGCAACCACCTCCAAGACTGTTTATATGCTAAAGAAATGGGTCTGAAAATGCCCTGAAAATCTCGAGCGCCAGACTTGAATTCTCAGGAGCGCCAATGGGATTCTTGTAGGCGATTGCAAAAATGACCGCGCCAACCCCGTTGATTGCGTTACAATACTTTTTAGCACCAGGTTGAAGCATCAAAAGTCCAGCTCAAAACCCCAGGAGGTTCAGCATGAAATTTCAAACCGTCTTACTCGCATCCGTCGCCGCCGTGTTTGTGGCTTGCGCCCCAAGTCCAGACCGTCCCAGCGTGCTCCCAGTCTTGATTAAACTCTCCGAACCAGCCGCCGTGGGGCAAAACCTGACCATTCAAGGTCGTTACCTTGGCGGACCCAGCAACTCAAGCGTCAACCTTGGGGCGGATGATTTGGGCAATGGCGGCGTGAAAAACTCGAGCGCCGATGTGGTGTCTTGGACTTCGACCGAAATTGTTTTGAAAATTCCAGTCGGGGCGCGTCCTGGCGGACATTTTGTTTTTGTTGAGGTGGGCGGCTTGCGTTCAAACTTCTTGCCATACAGCGTCAATCCTTAAGCCACCCTGATCTCAAACCTGATCTCAAAACCGCCGTTGAAAATCTCGAGCTTCAAAGATTTCAACGGCTTTTTTTGTGGCATGGTGACGCACCCAAAAAAAGCCGTTATGATGCAGGCGTGAAGTATCAGACGATCAAAGGCACCAAAGATCGCCTTCCCAGCGATGCCCCAACCTGGCGTTTTATTTTGGAAACTGCCCGTGTGGTGCTCGAGCGTTTTGGCGCGGGCGAAATCCATACCCCAGTGTTTGAAGACACCGGCGTGTTTCACAAAGCTGTCGGCGAATCGAGCGACATTGTCCGCAAGGAAATGTACAATTTCTCCGACAAGGGCGACCGCCATTTAACATTGCGTCCAGAAGCCACCGCGCCGATGGTTCGCGCCTTTCTCGAGCATGGTTTCTCGAGCAAGCCCAGCCCGACCAAATTCTGGACTTTTGAACCGATGTTTCGCGCCGAGAAACCGCAACGTGGGCGCGAGCGACAGTTTCACCAGTTGGGACTCGAGATCATTGGGTTGAGCGATGCGTTTGCGGATGCCGAATGTATCGATGCGGGTTGGAGCTTGATGACGGCGCTCGGCATTCAAAACTATCAAATTCACCTGGGCAGTGTGGGCGACCCCGAGGACAGGCTCGAGTTCAATGCGTACTTGCGAGAGAGGCTCTCCCCTGTTCTGGACCGGCTTTCCGAGGATTCCAAAGAGCGCCTCGAGTTAAACCCGATGCGGATTCTCGATTCCAAAAGTGCCGGCGACCAAACGTTACTGAAAGAACTTGAGGTCAAACCGATGCTCGAGTTTCTGGGGGTTGCCGCGAAGGTGCATTTTGAGGAATTGCAACACCATTTGCGCGAGTGGAAGATTCCATTTGTGGTGGACTCGAGCATCGTGCGCGGTTTGGATTATTACCGCCGCAGCGCCTTCGAATTCATTCACAACGCCGAGTCTATGCGCGGCTGCTCGACCATTTTGGCGGGCGGACGGTACGACGGGCTGGCGGAGATGCTGGGCGGTCAACACACTCCAGGCATCGGTTGGGGTAGCGGTGTGGAACGAATTGTGTTGGCGCTTGAGGCAGAAGGCATTCCAGTTTCCGAAGTGGTCAAGCCTCTAGCGTACATCGTGCCCCTCGAGGTTGAAGCCCTTTCAACCGCTGGCAATGTGGCTCGAGTGGTGCGCAATGTTGGGCAAGTTTTAACCGCTTATAAAGTCAAAGGTGTTGGCAAATCGCTCGCCGATGCCGAAAAATTTGGCGCGAAGTTCGCGGTTTTAATTGGTCAAGCCGAAATCGCAAATCAAACCGTCAGCATCCGTGACATGCAAACTCGAGAGCAAGTCAGTGTTCCGATCCATGATCTTGAAACATGGTTTCTCGAGCGACGTTAATCAATCCAAGCGCAAATCTTTGAGGAGTTTATGAAACGCACCCATTATTGTAACGATCTAACCGCCAAAAACGCTGGTCAAACCGTGCTTCTTCAAGGTTGGGCGTCTCGAGTTCGGGACACCAAGGGCGCAAATTTTATTGTGCTGCGCGACCGAACTGGCATTGTTCAAGTCACAGTCGAAGTCGATAACTCGAGTTACGGGGTTTCCACCGAGGTCCGTTCCGAATTTGTGCTCGAGGTTGAGGGATTGGTGCAATTGCGAGACGAGAACAACCGAACCAGCCAGTACGCGACGGGTGAGATTGAAATTATTCCGACGCGGCTCGAGGTTCTTTCCACCGCCAAACCCGTACCGTTTCCTGTGGATGGCACGCCGCTCACGGCTTCTGAAGAAGTTCGCATGAAATACCGCTA
>CAXTTL010000182.1:0-10012 GCA_964247135.1 uncultured Deinococcales bacterium
GGAAAAAATTCTACGGTTAAAGCACGCATGGTCAAATCTTGCACCGCGTCAAAACGAAAAGGTTGCAAGTTAAACGCCCTAATTTGATGCAACGAACTTGATGTTTCGTGATCTTCGACGTAAGTGGCAAATGCCAAGCTGGTCACGTGTTCTGGCACAATCAGATGGTGTGTGTTGTCTTTGGAATGCACTTCTTCCCAAAAATAGTAATGGCGAACAAAATCGCGCAGAACAGGTGATGGTTGAAAAAAGTGAGGCATATCCATAAGCAACCCCTCGAGTATAGATGGGTTTGCATTTGGAGCGTGTCGCAATTTTCCAATACGAATTTTTTGATTTCTTTTAACCTGATGCCATTCGGGGATAACCCCTGTCAGGAGAACTCATGAAAACACTTTTTAACTCGAGCATCGTCATTACGCGGGCTAGCACCCAATTCAAAAGCAAAGGTAACTCATAACCATGAACGACACAAATTCTGTAACGAAAAAATTCCCTATCGGCACGCTCCTTTTTCTGCTCGTCAGCATGTTTCTGGCTACGATGGGTTTCGGCATCACCACTCCAGTGCTGCCTTTCCTGATCCAAAATACATTTCCAACCTCAATCAAGCCGCGCCAACCATCAGTTGGTTGATTTCGGCTTACGCCATTTGCTCATTTTTTGCCGCTCCAATTTTGGGGGCGCTCAGTGACCGGTTCGGACGCAAACCCATTCTGGTCATCTGTTTGCTTGGTTCGGCGATTGGCTACGTTGCCTTCGGTATTGGTGGCGCGTTGTGGGTCTTGTTCCTTGGTCGTATTTTGGATGGTTTGACCGCCGGTGATTTCGGCACGATCAGCTCGATGATTGCCGACAATTCGCCCAAGGAGGACATTGGCAAACACTACGGGCAAATGGGTGGCGCGGCGGGCGCGGGTTTCCTGATCGGACCTGTGTTTGGTGGTTTTCTGGCAAAAATCAGTCTCGAGACCCCATTCTTTGTGGCTGGCGCACTGACTTTGATTGTCATGCTGTGGGGTTTGTTCCTCGTGCCTGAAAGCCTGAAACCAGAAAACCGAGGCGCGAAACTCGAGTTGAGTACCCTGAACCCACTACTCAAGATTGCTGAGATTTTTGCCATGCCCAAAATTCGGTTGCTGGTGATCGCCAGTGCGGTTTTTATGATTCCTTTTGTGATGTTGCAAACCAACTTTGGGTTGCTGGTCAAAGACAGTTTGGGTTGGGGTCCGGATCAAATATCCCTGATTTTTTCGATAGTCGGTGTTTGCGACATTATCGTGCAAGGTTTCTTGCTGGGTTTTTTGATCAAAACCTTGGGTGAACAGAAATTATTGCTGCTGAGTTTGTTGATGGTTGTGGCTGGACTGGTTGGTCTTGCCTTGCTGCCCGTGCTCAAACTCGTTTGGATTGTGGTCGCGGCAACCGCCGTGTTCGCCATTGGTGAGGGCATGTTTACTTCAACGGTGGGTGGTTTGGTGGCAAAGCACACCGAGGACAACGTTCAAGGGCAAGTGCAAGGTGGTACGCAATCGCTCAACTCGTTGATGCAAGCCATCAGTCCAAGCATTGGCGAACAGTTGTACAGCAAAGTTTCGGCTGGCGCACCATTTTGGGCTGGGGCAGCCATTATCCTGGCAGGGGCAGGGTTGTTGCTGGCAGGAGAAAAGGTGGCTGGGACAGCACCACCGTTACAAGAAGCCTGAACGCTGCTTTCAAACTTCACTCGAGATTTACCGTGACCCCGAAGGCACGCGTTACGCCACGAGTTTTACAGTGAAAAACGCGAGACCAACGGCGTGTCTCGCGTTTCCTGATGATTTGATTGAATGGTCTTAATTTAATACCCAAATGTTAACAACGTGCCGTGTTCGCCACCAACCCAGAGGTGCGCGGCGTCAAAGGCATAACCAGAATGCAGTCGTGAATCGGAGGCGAGTGCGCGGATGCTCGAGGTGGCGTCTTTCCAAGTTGCTCCACCGTCGGTGCTGGCAAACATCAACGCCGAGGAACTGCCCGTCTTGCCTACCGCCCAGCCGTTCATGCCGTCTGGGGCAAAGAACATGTGATAGAAGATGGTGTCTTCACGGAGCGTTGGGAGTTTGGCTTTGACCCAACTCGAGTCAGCGCCTTTTTGGGCGTCGTTGGTCAAGAAAATAAAGCCCGATTCTGGCTCTGGGTTGAGTCCACCGAAGGCGTAACAACGGTTAGCATTGGTGCAAGTCACCCCGAGTGGACCCGCGCCGTCTTCGATGCCTTTAAAGACAACACGGTAATAACGCTTGCCGCCGTCGGTGGAAATACACACCCCAGCGGTTTCCGTGCCGCGTTGGTTGCGAGCGCCCGAAGGGTAGAGAATCACCGACAGGTCTGGGGCAACATAGGCGGGTTGGGTTAGGTGTGGGCTGATGCTGACGCCAGGGTCAGAATCGCAAATTCGCGGGTCGGCTTTGAGCAGGTTTTCAAAATTACTGGGCACGGACCCAGGTGGTACGGGCGACCACAACGGCGTCCAGAGCGCCCCTGGACTTGGTGCGTCGGTGGTGTCATAGGTTTCTCGGCTGTTGAACAATACCCAACGACCATCTTTCTCGCCCATGCCCATTTGCTGATTGAGACCAAAGGTTTCGCCACCGTCCAGAGTGCCGATTTTGACGGCAGTCCACGAGGCGGCTTTGGTGATATCACTCGTCGCGCTGACAAATGATTGACCTGCACCATCGACCAATGCGATCAACTGGTCGCCGACCTTGGCAAGTCCAGTAAAACCAATCTCACCAATCGTGCCCAGTTTTGCGGCGAGGGTGGTGTCACCCGTCAGCAAGGTGGCGGTGATCTTCTGACCGTCGCTGGCGTACAAATGCCCCGCTCCACCGAAGACGCTGCTGGCAACCACGCAGGCTTTGGCAGAGGCGCAGTACATGCCAGTCACACGTTCGTCGTCTTGAGGCAATTTGATACTTTTCCAAGTACTACCTTGGGCTTGTGCCAGTGCCAAGGCGAGCAATGTGGCGCTGACAAGACTGTTTAAGGCGATCAAAACGGTTTTGTTCATACATTTCCTCCAGGTGTTTTGTTCGTGTGCTCTGAAATGTTAGCCCGCCTTCGGTCACATTATGGTCACAAAATCTTGCGGCAAAGCTCGAGCTTTAAAAAATTCTTCCAGCTTGACAGAATCAAAGCCCGCCCCGTACACTCGAACCAAGTCAAAAAGACTGACAACTTAGGTTCTCTTATCAAGAGCGGCAGAGGGACTGACCCAATGAAGCCGCAGCAACCGGGTTCAAGGATTTCATGCCAAAGACGCCACACAGCCAGATGCGAATGTTCAACCGCCAAACGGTTGACTGAAAATCTTGTTGATGCTTAAGCAAATTTCTTGACCGTTCGGTGCTAATTCCAGCCAAGGCGCACGCCTTGGGCAGATGAGGGAAGGACGCGACAAGAATTCTTTTTGCCCCTTCTCGAGCGAGGAGGGGCATGTTTTGTATTCAAATTGATTTTGCAAACTCGAGTCTGGAACCGTCCTTTCGGCTGGCTCGAGAACGAATGTCTTGTGCTTAAGCCCTCAACCCAAAGCCCTCTCAGACCCCAGGAGACCAACCATGCCAAAATTTGAAACATTGCAAATCCACGCTGGACAAACCGCCGATCCCACCACGGGCGCGAGGGCTGTGCCGATTTACCAAACGACCTCGTACAATTTTAAGAGCGCCGAACACGCCGCCAAACTGTTTGGTTTGCAAGAATTCGGCAACATTTACAGCCGCATCATGAACCCCACCAACGACGTGCTTGAGAAACGAATTGCGGCGCTCGAGGGTGGCGCGGTCGGTTTGGCGGTGGCATCGGGTCACGCGGCAGAATTCTTGGCAATTTGCACGCTCGCGCAGGCTGGGGACAACATTGTCAGCACGCCAAATTTGTATGGTGGCACATATAACATGTTCAAAGTGACCTTGCCGCGTTTGGGCATCAACGTCAAATTTACCAGCTCCGAGGAGCGCCCCGAAGAATTCGCGGCACTGATCGACGATAAAACCAAAGCCGTGTACCTCGAGACGATTGGCAATCCGAGCTTGCAGATTCCTGATTTTCAGGGGATTTCGGATGCGGCGCACGCCAAAGGTGTGGCGGTCATCGTGGACAACACCTTCGGCATGGGCGGTTACCTGTGCCGTCCGATTGAGCACGGCGCGGACATTGTGGTGCACAGCGCCACCAAATGGATTGGCGGTCATGGCAACAGCATCGGTGGCTTGCTGGTCGATGCAGGAAAATTCAATTACGGCAACGGGCGTTACCCGCTTTTCACCGACCCAAGCCCGAGCTATCACGGTCTAAACTTCTGGGAGGTCTTCGGCAGCGCGGGTCCATTTGGGAATATCGCCTTTGGCATTCGCGCTCGAGTTGAGGGTTTACGTGATTTTGGCGGGGCGTTAAGTCCTCAGAATGCGTTTTACTTCTTGCAAGGCATCGAAACGCTGTCACTTCGCGCCGAACGTCACGTGGAAAATACTTTAAAAGTCGCACAGTGGCTCGAGCAGCACGACGCGGTGGCGAAAGTCACCTACCCTGGGTTGGCATCCCATGTTCATCACGCCAGGGCGCAAAAATACTTGCCGAACGGTGCGGGCGGCGTGCTGACTTTCGAGTTAAAAGGCGGTCGTGCGGCGGGCGAGGCGTTTGTGAACAACGTCAAACTCTCGAGTTTGTTGGCAAACGTCGGCGATGTGCGAACACTGGTGATTCATCCCGCCAGCACCACGCACAGCCAACTCTCGGAAAGTGAACAACAGAGCGCGGGCGTGACCCCAGGTTTGGTGCGCATTAGCGTGGGTTTGGAGCACATCGACGACATCATCGAAGACCTGGCGCAGGCACTCGAGGCGCACAACCTCGCGCTCGCCGCAGATTAAATCATCAATGTAGAGGATGGTCTGATACCATCCTCTACGGGAGAAAGCGTATGCTTCAAACGCTCGAAAAGCCTAAAATTCTTGAATCTCGAGTGTGTCCGGTCTGTGGTGGCACGGCGCTTCAGGTGCTGCCGCGCAATCGAAACCGCCGAACCGAGACGCTCAAGTGTGCGCACGTTTCAGAAACCTGGCATCGGCAAGCCGAGCGTTTGCAACTCGAGATGGCGGCGACGGTCAGCCCAAGTTTGAGGCGCCTTTTAAACGCCGACTTTGAGCAAATCCTAACCACGCGCAAGAACGAGAATCCATGACTGCGACCTTAAAACCCGAACGTGATTTGCATGTCCAAACCCTGGGCGATTACGAGGCTCGGGTTTTGTTCCCCGAACCGCGTCCGGTCGCCAGGGAAATGCGCTATGCCACGGTGTTTAACGCCAAAAAACCGTTGGCGCTCGAGTTGGGTGGTTTTTTGGCGCCCGTTCGGGTGGCGTACACAACTTACGGCACACTCAACGAAGCCAAAGACAATGCGGTGGTGGTCTGTCACGCCCTGACAGGTTCGGCGGTGGTCGGCGGTGCGAGCGGTTGGTGGCCCGAACTGATCGGTGAGGGTCGGATGCTCGACACCAGCCAGGATTTTGTGATCTGTGCCAATGTGCTGGGCGGTTGTTACGGCACGACCGGTCCGACCAGCCCAAATCCAAACTCGAGCAGCGATTACCTGTCTGACTTTCCTGAAATCACCGTGGGTGACATGGTGCGCGTTCAGGCGGCATTGCTCGAGGTGCTTGGGGTCAAACACGTTCGGGTGGTCGTGGGCGGCAGCATGGGCGGAATGCAGGTACTCGAGTGGTTGCACGCCTACCCGGACTTGGTCGGGGCTGGCGTGGTGATCGGCGCTCCGGCAAGGCACAGCGCTTGGGCGCTCGCGCTGTATCACCTGTCGCGTCAAGCGATTCAAAACGACCCAGATTTTCGGGCTGGGCGTTACGCGGCACAGCCCAAAGGTTTGGCGCTGGCTCGGGAAATTGCGACCATTTCATACCGCAGTCCAGAATCGTTCGAGATCACCCAAGCGCGGCGCCCCAGCAAACTCGACCCGAACAAATTCGCCATGCAAACCTACCTCGAGCATCAGGGCGAAAAATTGCTCGAGCGTTTTGATGCCAATTCGTACTTAACGATCTCGAGGGCGCTGGACCGCTTTGATCTGACTGACATCGAATTGGCAACGATTGCCCAACCAGTCTTGTGTGTGGGCATCTCGAGCGATTGCTTGTACTTGCCGCACGAGGTCAAGCACGTTGCCCAGACGGTGCAACACGGTCAGTACGCGCATCTCGAGTCGGTGCATGGTCACGATGCGTTTTTGATCGAGATGGACAAGCTCGAGCCGAGCGTGCAGGATTTTTTGAGGCGGGTTTAAATAATTGAACTCAGCCATAATAATAAACCCGAGCTTACTTTCCTGCACGTGATTTTTGGACAGGGAGCGTATTTTTTATCGGTTAGAGTCCTGTTGTGAAGTTTACGAACATCATTATTGGGTTAACCACTGTTGCCACGCTCGGAATGCTCTCGAGCAGTTTGTCGCAATCGGTCTGGAGCAAAGCAGAAACAGAGTTGCTCGCTTCGATGTCGCTGGGCAAGTTGGGTTCTATGCCCAAAGACCCTTCCAATGTTGTTGCCGATAATGGGCAAGCCGCCGAGTTGGGTCAAAAATTGTTCTTTGATAAGCGTCTCAGTTCCGATGGCAGCGTGGCTTGCGTGACCTGTCACAGCACGGAAAAGTATTTTGCCGACGATCAGGCACGTTCTGAGGGTGTCGGCATGACCGACCGCAAAGCCCCCAGTATCGTCGGGGCTGGCTTTTACAAATGGTACTTCTGGGACGGTCGCGCCGACAGCCAGTGGTCGCAAGCCCTTGGACCGCTCGAGAATGGCAATGAGCATGGTGGTGACCGCACCCAATACGCGCGGGTGATCTTTAACAATTACAAAACCGAATTCGAGGCGTTGTTTGGTCCGATGCCCGAACTGGGCGATATCTCGCGCTTCCCAGCCCATGCGGGTCCGGTGGCAGACCCCAAAGCCAACAATGCTTGGCAATTCATGGATTCCAATGATCGCCAAGCCGTGACACGGGTTTTTGTCAACATCGGCAAAGCCATCGCGGCATACGAGCGCAAACTCAACCCTGGTCGCTCGAGGTTTGATACTTTCGTTGACACGCTCATCCATCCGGAAAATGACCCTGAAGCCTCGAGTACCCTGAACGACTTTGAGCTGGCTGGACTGAGGCTGTTTATTGGCAAAGCGGGTTGCGTGTCGTGCCACAATGGTCCACTGCTGACCGATCAGCAATTTCACAATACGGGCGTCCCAACCGCCGAGGATTTAAAACTCGATCTTGGACGCACCAGCGGCTTGCAAAAGTTGGCAACCAGCGAATTTGGTTGCTTAAGCCAATACAGCGATGCCAAACCAGAACAGTGCACTGCCAATACCAGCACCGACAGCTACGACACCTCGAGCGAAGTCAAGAACCTGAACGGGGCGTTCAAAACCCCTTCCTTGCGTGGTGCGAGTTTGCACGCGCCGTTCATGCACGCCGGAGAATTTAAAACTTTGCAAGCAGTGCTCGAGCATTACAGCCATGCCCCTGCCGCGCCAACGGGTCAATCGGAGGTCAAGCCTTTAAACCTCTCGAGTCTCGAGATGCAACAAATCCAAGCATTTTTGAAGTCTTTGGAAGCCCCAATCGATGCGGATGCCCAGTGGTTGGCAGACCCATTCTCGAATTAGTCAAAAAAACGTATCATGTAAGCATGACCAAGACTCAAGTTCGTTTCTCGAGTGTGCTTCAGCGCAACTTGGGTGTGTTTCAAACCAATGCCGAATCTTTAAAACAAAAAGATTTTCTGATTCAGACCCCCAGCGACGGTCTGCATTTTAACTGGATTTTGGGACATGTCGTGCATTCCAGACAGATTTTGCTCGAGGCGCTCGGCGCAGAACCGAGCGTCAAAAACACCGAGATTTTAAAGGCTTACGCCAGGGGCAGCAAAACCCAAGCCAGTGAAATCATGTCAAGCCAGGATTTGTTGCAGGCGCTCGAAATCAGTCAAGCGGCGCTCGACAAAGCGCTTGAGGATGCCGATTTCGCCTCGCCAAGCCCAATGGGCAGGGGAACGCTCGAGGACTATTTTGAATTCATGACCTGGCACGAAACCTACCACGCGGGTCAGTCGGGTGTGTTGCGGCGCTTGGCGGGTTTTGCCGGACAGATTTAAAAACAAATTAAAATTCAAAATTGAATCGCTCGAGAATCTTTGAGATCAGCCCGCGCTGGTTTTCAAGGATTCAGCATCCCCTCAGATTGAACCTCAGCCAGCATCAGCCGTCTGAAGCAGACTTTGATTTGTCGCACCGGCATCAAACTCGAGCTTTCATGGCGCTACCGGCAATGCTGTGATGCGGGCAATGTCAGTTGTTTGCGACAAACCAGCAAGGTGAGGAGACATCATGAATCAGCAATCGAATCAAACCGACAATCAAGATTTGGTCATCGCCAACCGCGTTGCGGCGCTCGACACCCTCAAACGCCACCTTCACGGAATGCGATTTGCCATGCTGACGACCTTAAGCGAAGACGGCAGGCTGCACAGCCGCCCGATGACGATCCAAGAACTAGCAGCCGACGGCAAGTTATGGTTTTTTACCAACCTCGACTCGGAAAAAGTTATCGAAGCCCAACACAAACCCTGGGTCAACTTGGCGTACACCAACGAAGGCTCGAGTTTGTACGTGTCCGTTTCGGGTCGCGCCCAACTGGTCAAAGACCGTGAAAAAATCAAAGAACTCTGGAATCCAATGGTCGCCGCCTATTTCCCAAACGGCGTTGATGACCCTCAATTGGCGCTTCTGAGCGTCGATGTTGACGATGCGGAAGTTTGGGAATCGCCGAGCGCCGCGCCGGTTAGATTGTTCAACATGGTCAAAGCCATCGTCACCGGAAAAGTGGACGATCAGGGTCATCATGAGCATCTCGAGGTTGGCGCCAAAAGCTGAGGCAGATCATCTGAAAGGCAGGAAAATCCAATGCAACCCGAACGCATCAAAAAGTCTCAACCAGACGGTTCTGAGAATGT
Source organism: uncultured Deinococcales bacterium (assembly GCA_964247135.1). Lineage (GTDB taxonomy): Bacteria > Deinococcota > Deinococci > Deinococcales > JAAFIG01 > JANXTZ01. The sequence goes on from CAXTTL010000182.1 coordinate 9,071, forward strand.
GGCAGAGGAATATGCCAAGTCAACGCAACAAATTCCGCTCGAGCGCGGCGCATCGATCTCCGAGCGCGACGGCGCGATTGAAGACTTGGAAACCGACCAAGACCCGAATGCCGACCTGATGAACGATTCGATGATTGAGGCAGACCAAGCCCCCGAAGGGATTGAAGACGACCTTGACCGCGACGGCGGCGCTTACGCCGACGAATCCAACCTGCCCCAAAAAGTCTATTCGGATCGGGAGTTCAACCGTTTAATCGACAGTGACGTTCACGGTGACAGCCCCACCGCCGAAGACCACGAAGAGGTTTTTCCCACCGATTAACGCTCGAGCGGCGAATCGTATAGCATCTTGTGATGTCCTCAATTCCCAAACTCGAGATTGTCGTCGATAGCCTTGTGGGTGTGCAAATCGCTCGAGAATCTGGAGCGAACCGCGTCGAACTGTGCTCCTCATTCGTTGAGGGCGGTATCACCCCAAGTATTGGTTTAACCTCCCTGGCGGTGCAGCAAAACATTCCTGTCAACGTGGTGGTGCGCCCACGGGCGGGCGATTCGCTGTACTCGAGCTTTGAAGTTGAAACGATGCTCGAGGATATTTGGGCGGTCAAACGTGTTGGCGCAAACGCCGTGGTGATCGGCGCGTTGACCGAAGATGAAAAGCTAGATTTTTCAGTGATGAAAAGCTTGATTGCCGCAGCCCGCCCGCTCGAGGTCACCTTTCATCGGGCGTTCGATGTGGTTGCCGACCCACCTGCCACGCTCGAGGCGCTCATCAATCTGGGTGTGCAACGCGTTTTGACCAGTGGACAACAATTGACGGCGGAACTTGGAATCCCGCTGCTCAAAAACCTGGTGGATTTGGCTCGAGAACGCATTTTGATTTTGCCTGCGGCGGGCATCAACGCCAGCAATGCCAAAAAAATTTGGACCCAAACGGGCGTG
>CAXTTL010000183.1:0-10000 GCA_964247135.1 uncultured Deinococcales bacterium
CAGCCTTTAAGAATTGGTCACGCACCTCGGGTCCCACGGCGTAATGCTTCAAACAAATGCCAGGTCCAATCGCGGCACGGACCTGCTCGAGGTTTGCACCAAGCTCGAGCATCTGTCGCAGGGTGTGATCGAGAATTTTGCCGACCGTCCCGCGCCAACCGCAGTGTGCCGCGCCGATCACACCGTTGACGCGGTCCTCGAGCAATACCGGGTAACAATCGGCGGTTTCGATCACCAAGGCAATACTGGTTTTGGCGCTCACCAGCGCATCACCCTCGAGCACCACGCCTGGAATTGCCTGAACCACCTGACTCGAGTGAATTTGGCTCAGCCTTGCCAGCGATTCTGGCTTCAACCCAAGCCTACTTAAGGCTTGCCCACGATTCTCGAGCACGCGGTCTGGGTCATCACCGACCCGTTCGGAGAGGTTTAAACCGGCAAAATCTCCGGCGCTCGAGCCTCCAGCGCGGGTCGAAAAACCATGATTGCTCTGTAAATTCGGGGCGTGTAACCACATCGCGCCCAGTTTACCCCAGGACCTGAGGATTTCTGAGTTTGAGGCATCAAGTGACACCCAAAATGGTCTAGAAGAGAATTACCTCGTTCTCGAGGGGCTTTTTTTGAGTTAAAAACCTTGGGTTGCTTGGCGTAAAGGCACTTGGTGAGGGTGATTTGATCAGATAAGCCAAAAAACCACACCAGGCAATGGGATTCTTTGCTACACTGGATTCTTAATGAAACGTTACTTGCAAGACAATCATCAATTTGCGTTCTTTATGGGCTTTGTGGCTGTTCAAAAGGGGAGGCTAGATCAAATCCGTTTGGGTTTGAAATCCAGCTCGAGTCTGATTTCGGGGGAGCATCATGGATGAAAACATTACACCGTTAGCCAAGAAGCTGGCGGAAGAAAACTCGATAGATTGGCGTTTTATCAGGGGCACGGGTCCGGCTGGCAAGGTCATCGAACGTGACATCTTGAGTTACTTGGCAAGAATCATGTCCGGCGAATTGGATTTGCCCGCCATGCCCGACGCTTCAGAGCCGGCGGGTCCTGCGGCAGGTTCCGCCAACATGCCCGACATGGGGCAAGTCGCCAACTTTGATTTGATGAGCGCCAGCATGGCTAAAGAGGGCGTCGACTTAAATTCGATGCTGGGTGATTTCGCTGCACCCGCCCCAGCTTTGGTACAGACACCGCCAGTCCCCGAGTACGATTTTTCGATGCCAGTCACCCCGGTCTCGAGCGTCAACGATGATGTCGTGATCTCGAGCCAGGTTGCCGCCGTCTCGATGCCTGAAGTTGCTGCGCCAAGTCCCAAAGCCCTCGAACCAGACGATACCGTGTTCGAGTTTGACCTTGACGACATTGACGACATTGAACCAGTCTCAACCTTGCACAACCCAGACTTGTTCCCCGCCGAAATCGCGGCACCTGTCAACGCCGCGCCAAGCTCGAGCCTGGACGAGGATCACATCATGACCGTCACCGACGACCATGACATGGTTGTACCGTCCGATGAGGTCACCCTCAGCCCAGGGGACGATATTTTGGTGCACGTCAGTGGCGAATTTGAACCTGTGCCCGATCCACTCGAGAATGTCGCATTCGAGTTGGATGCGCAAAGCCATCATGAACCCGCCCAAACATTGATTGTTGAAGATGCGATTCTTGCGCCCGAACCAGAATTGGTGGTCGACGATGTTGCCACCCCCGTCGCGCATCAAGAACCCGCCGGTGTGTCGCTCGAGGGTCTAGCCGCAGTTGGTGCCGGTGTGCTGGGCGTTGGTGCGGCATTGGGACATGTTGGACATACGCCAGTTGTCAACGATCTCGAGCTTGATTCCCCAGTGGTGGTCGCGCCAGCCGTCACCCATCTCCAACCCGAACCGCTGGTTGCCCCAGTCATGAGCGAGCCTGAGATTGCCACAGTCATGACCGAGCCAATGATCGCACATTTTGATCCCGAACCGATTCATGTCCAAGCCGAACCGGTGGTTGCCCCCGAACCTGAACCGATTCATCCTGAACCTGAAATTGTGGTTGCACCCGAACCAGTTCACGTCCCCGACCCTGTTGTGGTCGCACTCGAGCCTGAAGCCGTTCATGTCCCAGCACAACCAGAACCAATGCCCGTTGTCATCCCAGCCGCAATTGAACCCCCAATGCATCTGGACGCCTCGAGCCAAAACGTGGCTGTAGTTGCCCCCAGCTCGAGCGTGCACAAAGATTTTTTCAACACCAACATTTTGCGCCGTCAGTTCAATGCCAGCGCCCTGATGGACATTCGGACGCAAATTTCCAAAGCGCTGAACGGACGCGAAGTTCAACTTGGGGTCTTTGTCGGACGCGCCGCGCAACGCGGACTGTACCTGCTCGGCACCACCGATGCGGTCACGCTCAACAAACTCGAGGCGGGACTGGTGCCGCTCAGTACAGCAGGTTTGCATCACAGCTTTATCGAGGCGGTCCAAAGTGTCAACCATGCCGATGCGGGAACGGCAAACGGTTTGGCGGTGCTCGACGCATCCAGCTTGGGCGTGGACGATCTGGTCTTGCCCGCCAGCGGTGCGCTGCTCGCCTTGGGACAGATCAGCAACAACGTGGGAACACTGACCCTATCGGGTGATTTCCCAGCCAAAGCTGGCGCGGAATTCCTGGCACAGGTTGCAGGGGCGCTCGAGACGCCGGTCGGACTGGTGCTCTAAAAACGTTTAACCGTGGTCACGGATGGGTTTCGAGTGAAACCCATCCGTTTTTTAAGCCAATTTGCAGCTTGGGCTTTTCATTCGCATTGACTCTCGTGCTAACCTGTCAAGACTGTGCCGATTGGCACTTGAGCGACCAATACTCTTGCTGTATGTAATAGAACGTATTTTCACGCGCCATGCATGGTCGATTCAACGAAGGAGGCTTTCACCCTTGATTACCGCCAAACCCCAAGATGCCTTTGAAAAGGCACGAAAATTCAACCGAGCCGAGGAGGCTCATGCGGCAGGGTTGTACCCCTACTTTAAAGCCATTCAACACCATCACGGTGGCAGCGTGATGGTGGACGGCGAAGAATATGTCCTGACTGGCAGCAACGATTACTTGGGTTTAACCCAGGACGAACGCATCAAACAGGCGGCTCGAGACGCGGTTGAGACTTACGGCACCAGTTGCACAGGCTCGAGGTTTTTAACCGGCACGCTCGACATTCACGAAACCCTGGAGGCTGAACTTGCCGAGTTTTTTGGTAAAGAACAGGTGCTGGTTTTCGCCGCCGGTTTTCTGGCTTGCGCCTCGAGCGTCGCGGCGTTAACGGGTCGCCACGATTTGATTTACTTTGACCGCGAAAACCATGCCAGCCTTTACGACGGTTTTAAACTGGCGAACGTGCGCAACGAACAACTGCGCCGTTTTGATCACAACGACGCCAACGATTTTGAACGCCTCTTAAAAGAGGACGAGGGCAAACCAGGCGGGCGAATCGTCTACACCGAGGGCGTGTTCTCGATGAGCGGGCATATCGGCGTGGTGGACAAGATTGTTGAGGTCGCCAAGCGTTACGGTTGCCGCGTGGTTTGCGACGATGCCCACGCGACTGGGGTTCTTGGACCGCTCGGGCAGGGTGCCCATTACCATTTCAACATTCAAAATGATGTCGACCTGGTGGTTGGAACCTTCTCGAAGTCTTTTGCCAGCGTGGGCGGTTTTGTCGCCGGCGAAAAAGAGGTGGTCGAATGGATCAAACACACCGCGCGACCGTTTATTTTTAACGCTGCACTGCCAGGACCCAATGCCGCCGCGACGCTCGAGGCGTTGCGCATCATGCGCAGCGAACCGGAGCACCGCGAACGCATGTGGAAAAACGTCAACTTTATGCGCGATAACCTTTTGACCCTCGGTTTTGATTTGCTCGGCTCGGACAGCCCGATCATTCCGGTGCTGGCAGGCGACGATGACACCGCCATTTTATTCTGGAAGGGCTTGTGGGCTGAAAAAATCTTCACCACCCCAAGTCTGCCGCCAGCCGTTCCCAAAGGGCAGAGCATCATTCGCACCAGTTACAACGGGGCGCACACCCAACCGCAACTCGAGAAAACCTTGCAGGCTTTTGAAAAAGTTGGACGCGAACTCGGTGTGATTTCTTAAAAACAGATTTTAAGTTGAAGCTCGAGAAACGCTACTGTTTCTCGAGCTTTTTGATGCCCTTGCACTACGGTTTTTGAATCGGAACCCAAATCTCAAAATTTGGATTTTCGTCGCCAAAATCCTGCCCGTAGCGTTCCAAATCTGGTGCGTCCCCTCGAGTGAAACCAGAACCAGGCAACCAATTGGCGTAGGCGTGGTTGAAGACTTGCGAAACGTTTTCCAAATTGGCTGGGAACACCGCGTAATCGCAGGCTGGGATTTTCCAAAGCTGCATCGAAGGCGGTATCTCAAAATCGTTACCGACTGCTTCACCCGCCATGTAATGCAACACGCCACTCGAGCGCTCAAGCTGCATCACGCCGTAACTCACGCCTGGTTCGGCTCGGGGTAAATCAGGTTTGGATTGCCCCATAAAACGTTGCCAAAGTGCGCCAACCTCTGGTGATCCTGGCGTGGTGTCGATAGCCGTGCCAACAACGGCAAAAGCCTTGTTCGAGACAATTTTTGGTGATTCCATCGGGTTGCTCCTTTGGCTCAGATTCTACTCGAGAAACCAAAAACAATTCACTCAAAAATTGAAAAACACCTGATATTTCAGGGCGCATGACCATGCGCCGCCACGTTTTCGGATTGAATTCCTGGTCAGTCGAGTCTTTACCTGTTGCCAGAAATCCGCTCGAAAATCGTGCTGATGTAATTAAACGTTTCAGTCTCGAGCTTATCGAGTTTGGCTGGAATCTCGAGGTTGGAGGTCGTTACGGCGGAGAGCGAGAAATAATAATCCCCACGATCCCGTATCGTCCAAACGCTGTGCACCGTGCCAGCGCTGTTGTTTGCCTTGGCGGCGAACACCAAACGGGCGTAAGAATAGGTGATCAGCGATTCGTTCGCCTGGTATTTCAGGCGCTCGAAGCCCGTCACATTGCTCGAGTTGAGGGCGTCAATCAAAATCACGGCAATCTCTTGGGTGAACGAACTTGAGCGGTTCTCAAACGACGGTTTGTTGAGCGAGCGGTACAAGACCTCGCCAGGGTTTGGTGTGACCAAATTTGAACTTGGGGCGCAAGAAAAAAAGATCAAACTGAGCGCTGTCATCAGGATCAAAAACCGTTTCATGAAAAAAGTTTAACGCGATTTGATGAAAACATTCTCGAGACAGACAATCAGATAAGCTGGGATCATGATTTTGGTAACTGGAGCCACGGGAAATGTTGGTTACGATGTACTGCGCGGTTTGCTTGAATTTCAAGTACCCGTTCGCGCGGCAGTCACCGACCTAACCCGTGCTCGCGCCACACTGCCCGAAGGCTCAAATGTGGAGCGTTTTGATTTTAATGACCCAAGCACGTTTGCGGCTGCCCTTGATGGGATCACCCGTGTTTTTTTGATGCGCCCTCCGATCATGGATGATCCAAAAGCCTTCAAACCTTTTTTAAAAGCGCTGGCATCCAAAGGGCTTGAACAATTGGTTTTCCTATCCTTGCTTGGGGCACAAAACAACCCAGTTGTGCCGCACCGCAAGCTCGAGCTTGTCATTGAAAAGCTCAACATTCCGCACGTGTTTTTACGTCCTAGTTTCTTCTTGCAAAATTTTTCGACAACCCATCGCTCGGACATCTGCGAACGCAACGATTTGTTTATCCCAGCCGGTACTGGTCGCACAAGTTTTATTGATGCCAGGGATATTGCCGCCGTTGCTGTGCGTGCCTTGACTGTGCCGCACATTGTCAATGGTGGGCTTGACCTGACTGGGGGTCAAGCCCTGACATACTCGGAGGTGGCAACGGTTTTTAGCCAGGTGCTTGGGCGAACCATCACGTACTCGGACCCCCTGCCATTAAAGTTTGGACTCGAGATGCAAAAGCGCGGTATGAAACCTGCGTTTGTCAACATCATGATCTTGATTTACAACACAAACCGTTTTGGACTGGCGGCTCAGGTCACAAACGACGTAAGGCGCATTCTTGGGCGTGATCCGCTGAGGGTTCAGGATTTTGTGCGCGATTTCAAAGACCTGTTTTCCAAGACGCCAGGCTCAGGCGAGACAACCTAATCAAAACCTTCTCGAGACGCGATACTTCACGTTTGATACCAGCAGTTTCGCGGTTCAAGGTTTCCTGATACCTGCCGATTGAGTGGCGCTCAGCCCAAATTTAGATCGCCAGAAGTGATAGTATTTTTGGAGTCAGAACAAAAACAGGAGGAATTCACCATGCTTCTCGAGGGAAGTCATTTCATTCATTTGCCCCCAAATCGCGTTTTTGCACTTTTGAACGACCCCGACGTGCTTTCCAGATGCGTGCCAGGCGTCAAAAGTTTGGTCGTTGACGGTACGGATTCTTACAAAGCCCAAGTTGAGGTGGCGATTGGTCCTGTCAAGGGCAAATTTGACGGCAAAATTGCCATCACCGAAAAGGTGCAAGACCAAAGCATGACTTTAAAAGTCGAATTTAAATCGCCGGTCGGCATTGCCAACGCGCTCGGAACACTCAAACTCGAGCCTGAAAATGATGGCACCACCGTTCACTGGGCGGGCGAACCACAGCTCATGGGCATGATCGCCAGCGTCGGCGCACGGCTTATTGGTGGCGTGGCAAAAGTACAAGCCGATTTGTTTTTCTCCAAACTCGAGCAAGAGGCACAAACCCTTGCCAGCATTTGAAGGTCGCAGGAGTGAATCCGCATGAACACAAGTTGAATTTCACCTCGAGCGGCGCAGGTTTTGAATTGTTTATTTTCAAGGAGGCTAGAACATGGCACAAGTGGTTGCAGTAACAATGACCGTCAACGGCGTGAAATCCACACACCATCCCGAACCGCGCACGCTCTTGGTGCATTATTTGCGCGAAAAACTGGGTTTGACCGGCACGCACGTGGGTTGTGACACCAGTCAATGCGGCGCGTGTACCGTCCATGTCGACGGCATGGCGGTGAAATCGTGCACCATGTTTGCGGTGCAAGCCGAAGGTGCTGTCATCACCACCATCGAAGGCATGGGCGAGGTTGGGCATTTGCACGCCCTGCAAAGCGGTTTCTGGGAAGAGCACGGTCTGCAATGCGGGTTTTGCACCCCAGGCATGATCATGAGTTCCGCCGATCTGCTGAGTCATAACCCCAACCCGAGCGAGTCTGAGATTCGTCACGCGCTCGAGGGGAATTTTTGCAGGTGCACGGGTTATCACAACATCGTCAAAGCTGTGCAAAATGCGGCACATAGCATGGCGCAGACGACAGCGCACAACATGGCGCAGGCGGCAGACGATTAAGCCAAAACCTTTTGCGACGACCTCAAAGCTCAAGATTGATAACAAGTTTGAAATTGAAAAAACCCGAGCTTCAAGTTTTCACCGCTCGAGCACTTTGGTTTCTCGAGACAGCGTTTAAGGAGAAGTCCATGACCGAAAAATTTTTTGGCAAAGCCGTGAAACGCGTCGAAGACCCGCGTTTTATCACGGGCGCAGGAAATTATACCGACGATATTGTGCTCCATAACATGACCTACGCGGCGATGGTGCGCTCGCCCTATGCGCACGCAAAAATCAATTCGATTGACGCCTCGGCGGCTTTGGCGCTGCCTGGTGTGCTGGCGGTCTTGACGGGCAAAGATTTGGTGGCGGCTGGCATCAACCCGATTCCGCCAGGTTGGTTGCTGCCCGACATCAAAATCTCGGCGCACCACGCAATCCAACCCGAAAAGGTCAGCCACGTCGGCAACATTGTGGCTGCCGTGATTGCCGAAACCCGAGCGATTGCCGAGGATGCGGTCGCATTGGTAGACGTCGATTACGAGATGCTGCCCGCCGTGGCATTGGGCAGTACCGCATTGGCTGAGGGCGCATCGCAAGTGCATGAAAATGCACCTGGCAACGTGGCGTTCCAATGGGAAATTGGCGATTCCGCCGCCGTGGACGCCGAATTCGCCAAAGCCTTCAAAACCGTCGAAGTCAAACTTCGCAACCACAGGCTCGTGCCAAACGCCATCGAACCACGCTCGAGCCTGGCGGATTACAAACGCGCCGGCGATGAGTACACGCTCTACACGACCAGCCAAAATCCGCACATTCACCGCGTCATGCTGGGCGCGTTTATCATGGGCATCCCAGAGCACAAATTGCGAATTGTTTCGCCCGATGTCGGCGGCGGTTTTGGCAGCAAAATCTTCCAATACCCTGAAGAAGTAATTGTGCTGTTTGCCTCCAAAAAAATAAACCGCCCTGTTAAATGGACGGCGACCCGTTCGGAATCGTTCGTTTCCGATGCGCAGGGACGCGACCACGAGACGGTTGCTCAAATGTGCGTGGACGCCAACCACAAGGTGCTGGCGTTGCGCGTCAAAACCATCGCCAACCTCGGCGCGTTCCTGACCACCTTTGCGCCAGCCGTGCCAACGTACTTGTACGGCACACTCATGAACGGCACGTACAAATGGAAAGCCATTCACTGTGCCGTGACTGGCACGTACACCAACACCGTCGGCGTGGATGCCTACCGTGGCGCGGGACGCCCAGAAGCCACGTATGTGCTCGAGCGCATCATGAGCCGCATGGCGCTCGAGCTTGGTGTTGATCCGCTCGAGTTCAGGCGCAAGAATTTTATTCAACCCGACGAATTCCCGTATCAGACTCCAGTTGCGTTGCAATACGACTCTGGCAATTACGAACCCGCGATGGACAAAGCCATGCAGATGCTCGATTACGCAAAGCTCCGAGCAGAGCAAGCCGAAGGGCGTAAAAACGGCAAATACATCGGCATTGGGGTTTCGACCTACCTCGAGGCTTGCGGGCTTGCCCCAAGCGCCCTGGTGGGCAGCCTGGGCGCTCAGGCGGGGCAATGGGAGTCGGCACTCGTTCGGGTCAGCGCCACGGGCAAGGTCGAGGTCTTGACGGGTTCGCACAGCCACGGGCAAGGTCACGAAACCGCGTTCGCGCAGGTGGTTGCCGACGAACTGCAAATTCCAATGGAAGACGTCAGCATCGTTCACGGCGACACCGCAAGACTGCCGCACGGTTGGGGGTCTTACGGCTCGAGAAGCGCCCCCGTGGGCTTGAGCGCGATCAAAATGGCATCGGACAAGATCAACGACAAAGCCAAGAAAATTGCCGCGCACCTGCTCGAGGCGAGCGTGGACGACATCGTTCACGAGGACGGCAAATTCCAAGTCAAGGGCGTGCCCGAAAAATCCAAATCCTTCTTCGACGTGGCACTCATGGCGCACCTGGCGCACAATTACCCAGCCGACCTCGAGCCAGGACTGGAAGCCACGCATTTTTACGACCCGAAAAACTTCGTCTATCCGTTCGGTACGCACCTTGCCGTGGTTGAAGTGGATGCCAACACCGGACACGTTCAGCTCATTCGTTACGTCTGCGTCGATGACTGCGGTCCGATTATCAACCCACTCATCGTCGAGGGGCAAGTTCACGGCGGCGTCGCCCAAGGCATGGGACAGGCACTCCTCGAGAACACCGTTTACGACGACAACGGACAACTGACCAGCGGCTCGTACCTCGAGTACACCATGCCGCGAGCCGACAACATGGTTCAACTCGAGATAGGTCATACCGTCACGCCCAGCCCGCACAACCCGCTCGGCTTGAAGGGCATCGGCGAGGCAGGCACGATCTCGAGCACTGCCGCGATTGCCAATGCCGTGATCGACGCGCTCGAGCCGTTTGGCGTGAAACACCTCGATATGCCCTACACCGCCGAGAAGGTCTGGCGGGCGATCAGCTCGAGCCTGCCACAAGCCGCAAACGACTAGAGCTATAAGCCTTAAGCCAAACCCTATTGCGCCGTCTCAAAAAGAGCAGAAGCCTGTCCTAAAACGAATGCAAACCCCACTCAGAAAATTCGAGTAAATGCTTT
>CAXTTL010000184.1:0-9951 GCA_964247135.1 uncultured Deinococcales bacterium
GCTTTGGAATGTCCGAACGGATGATTTTCGTCCGCAGGGCGGCTGGCAACTTGAAGCGCAATAAAAGCGAACAGTGCCGCCGCCACGTTGATGATGCTCTCGAGCGCATCTGAAAGGAGCGCCACGCTGCCGGTCAAAATCCAAGCAAAATACTTTAAACCCAGTACCAGCAAGGCGATGGCAATGCTGACCGCCGCCACTTGAATGGTCAATTGGGAGGTTTTGGCGCCGCTGTCCATCGCAGCAGACCTTATCATGACTCAATCTGTTGCGCCACCCAAATAGAATTTTTTTTGGTAGTCGGTCAACAAGCGAACTTCAGGATAAGATGACGCCATGAATCTCGAGTTCGACGCCTTAGTTCACAGGGTCTGGCGAACAACATGAACGCCGCGATATCGCTTGCCGTTCAGGGGCGTTTCATCGAATTGCCCACGTTTGACGGCAGGCAACTCTATCAAGCTTTGGAAGACTTGGATTTTCTAGCCCAAAAACTCAAGCTCGAGCCGCTGGGGTCATTTATTGCCCTCACCGAAGAAGAGCTTGAAGATTCTGGCGTGGATTTGATGGAGTTCATGATGCCGCAAAGCGAGTGGTTTGAAGCCGAGGAGGTTCTGGAAACGGTCTTTGATTTGAGGGTTCATCTCGAGAGGCACCCAGATGCAATTGCCAATACGTTAACGGTCTTGCCAGAACTCAAATTGCTCGAGTTGGCGCTTGAAAAATGCGAAACCAAGCAGATTGCCGTGCGGTTAACGCTTGAAGTTTAAAACTCGAGTAGACTAAAGCCATGCAAATGAAAATCTCCAGTTTTGGCGCAGCCCATACCGTCACGGGTTCAAATCACTTGCTCGAGATGGATGGCAAGCAAATTCTTTTGGATTGCGGTTTGTTTCAGGGTTCTAAGGCACTGGACGCTTTGAACGATTTGCCTTGGGGTTACGACATTCACGGCATCGAAGCGCTGTTTTTGTCGCACGCACACCTCGACCACTCTGGACGCCTGCCCAAACTCGTCAAGGACGGTTTCAACCGCCAAATTATTGCCACCCAAGCCACCCGAGAAATCGTCGAACAACTCTTGAACGACAGCGCCAAACTGCAACGCGAAGATTATGAACGCAATACGCGCAAAGGGCGCGAAGCCAAACCCCCGATGTACGACGAAGCCGACGTTGCCAAGACACTCGAGTTGTTTGTACCGATTGAATACGGCAAGCCGCTTGACTGGGACAATATCAGCGTCACCGCACAGGTCGCAGGGCACATTCCTGGCAGCGCCAGTTTGTTGTTTGAATGCGCCGGCGAACGATTTGTGTTCAGCGGCGACCTCGGAAACGCCCGCAAAGACATTTTGCCGGACCCAGTTCCGTGCACCGACGCCGACATTGTGCTGATGGAAAGCACCTACGGCGACCGCGATCACCGACCTTTTGACGAGAGCCTGAAAGAGTTGGCATTGCTCTTAAACCAAGCCTCCGAAAAAGGCGGCAAAATCTTGATTCCAAGTTTTGCCCTCGAGCGCACCCAAGACTTGCTCTATCACATCGCCAGGCTCGAGGAGCAACAATTGATTCCAATTCTGCCCGTGTTCGTCGATTCGCCGCTGGCGGGTCGGATCGAAAAGACCTACAGCAGCGCCAAGCAAGAATTTGTACCCGAGATTCAAAAAATGTTTGAAACCAAAGACCCTTTCGAGACGGCGCGGCTCGAGTACACCAAAACCACCGACGAGTCCAAAGCTTTAAACACCATGTCTGGCAGCGCCATCATTATTGCTGGCAGCGGCATGATGACCGGCGGCAGAATCTTGCATCATCTTATGAACCATCTTGGCGATCCAACAACCAGTTTGGTGATCGTCGGATTTCAACCCGAAGGCGGACTCGGCAGGCGGCTGGTGGACGGCGCAGACCATGTCAGAATCAACGGCGAGGATGTTGCCGTGCGTGCCAGCGTCAGCACCATCAACGGCTTTAGCGCCCACGCCGACCGCACCGAATTGCTCGAGTGGTCCAAAGAGGTCAAGGGCGAAATTCGGCTGGTGCACGGCGAAATGAAGAGCATGGAAAGCCTCAGTGCCGCCCTGAACGCCCGAGGGCAAAAAGCCAGCATTCAAGCACCCAGCATTGCCATGCCAGGTGAAGGCGGTCACGCCAGCGACGGCGAATAAATTTAAACTTGAACCATGACCTCGAGTTGCTCGAGCTTGGGTCGAAATTCCAACAGGTCAGCGAACTGGGCTATCGATTCTTGATACTGTCCGCTGGAGTCCATCGCGCTGGCATCGGCTTGGGTTTCCCACAAGGTCACCACCATGCCTTTGCCCGTGTTTGGATCGCTGGTCATGTACCCGCCTTGAAAACCTTTGGTGTTTTTAAGGCTTGGCACGATGGACTGGCGCCAAATGCTGGTGGCTCGTTCGAGCATTCCAATTTTCAGTTGACTGTTAATGATTCGTGCGTACACCAAAGCCTCTTTTCCATGCAAGCAGTCTCAAAACCTGCGAACTTTCCCAAACCCAAACACGACCGAATAAACTGGAGTTGAGTCGTTATTTTACTGCGTTTTATTTGTTCTGTGTGAATAAAAACCTGTCCTTGAACCCCGCTTGAGCCAATCGGCACTTGATAATCTAAAAAATTGGGGTTTTGGTGTTCAGAACAATCATTTTTTATGAGGACCACTTGAACCAAAAACGCAGCCAACGAACCGATGCACCTCCCAATCCTGCTTTACATAACAATTCTATTCAAAAAAGCCGAAGACCCTTCGACACCATCAAACAAACCCTGGCAAGCCAAGCCCAACTTAAGCCCTTGTGTATCGCCACCAACACATACCCCGAAGCAAATAACAACCTGCCCTCCAAGGTTTTATTTGAGAATCTCGAGAAATAACGCGTGCCCAAAGGCATTTCGCGGCTTGGATACGTCGTCTGAGGAATGCTCGAGAGACAACAAAAAAATTCACTCCTCTGATACCAAATTGCGGGGAACAGTCATGCTTTATCGACTGTTCCCCCGACCAACGGGAGTGGCAAAAGTACGGAATCAACGAGGTTAACGGAGTTGTAGAGCGAAGCGGAATAACGGAGTGTTCTCGTTAATTCCGTATGATTTTCGGTAATCTAAGCCCATGAACCAATATCCTGAATTGGATAAAAGTCTCGAGTCATTCCAAGTCAGGTATCCGATTCCATGATGAACGTGGCGCCATTTATCATTGGTGCGCCTCGGTCTGGAACGACCTTATTGCGGTTTATGCTCGACGCGCACCCAAAGCTTGCAATCCCACCAGAGACGGGCTTTATCCCTTTGCAAATACCGAATTGGTTACCGGATCATTTTCAGAGAAAGCTTTTTTATCTCACAGTGACCAACCATTCTGCCTGGGAAGATTTTGGGCTAACTCGAGCAGCTTTTTGGCAAGAGTTGGAATTGCTTAAACCTTTTGGCATTGGCAAGGGTTTACGGGCGTTTTATCGCTTGTACGCCAGCAAATTTCACAAACCGTACTGGGGTGACAAAACGCCGAGCCACGCCTTGCAGATCAATGAAATTCGTATGTTGCTGCCCGAAGCCAGGTTTATTCATCTGATCAGAGATGGACGCGACGCCATGATTTCATTGCGCCAGCAGTGGTTTTCGCCTGGACAGGACGCAAAGACTCAAGCTCTATTTTGGCTGCACCATGTTCAAACGGCGCGTCAAAATGGACTCGGAAGAAAAGATTACATTGAAGTCCATTTTGAGAAATTGATTCTCGAGCCTCGAGAGCAACTGCTGCGAATTTGCCAGTTTCTAGGGCTTGAATTTTCCGAAACCATGCTCAAGTACGCACGACACGCGAAAGAACGCTTGGTTGAGCATCGTGGGAGAAGAAATTTTTTCGGTCAAGAGTGGTTGACTGCCCAAAGGCGCCGACAACAACAGCAGCGGACAACCCAAGCTTTGGACAAAACTTTGATTGAACGGTGGCGTACTGTACTCAGCCGAGAGGAACAAGACCAATTTTGGCAGATCGCGGGTCAATTTTTGAGTGATCTGGGTTATCAAAACTAAACCTATGATACGCTTTTCGCCATGACATACAGCTTGGGGCAGCACTGCGTTATTTTTGACGAGGTCAGCATCGGAGACGACTCTCGAGTGGGTAATTTTGTGATGATTCGCTCTCAGACCAGCATCGGTACAAATTGCACAATTGGTTCTTACGTCGATATCGAGGGCGATGTGCAGATTGGCAACAACGTCTCGTTGCAAAGTGGTTGTTACATCACCAGGGGCGTCGTCATCGAAGACGACGTGTTTTGCGGTCCGCGCATCGTCACCATGAACGACAAACGCATTGTGCATCGGCGCAGTCAACTGAACTTTGAGCGCCAAGCCCCGCACATCAAACGCGGCGCTCGAGTTGGAGGTGGCAGCGTTCTGCTGCCTGGCGTGGTGATTGGTGAGAACGCTTTTGTCGGCGCGGGTTCGGTCGTGACCAAGGACGTTCCCGCCAACGCCGTGGTTTTTGGCAATCCCGCTCGAGTGGTCAAAAGCGTGAGTGAAACTGAACAGTTATGAGCAAATTGATTGTCAACGCCGCCATTACGGGTTGTGTTCTATCGCAAAACGACACGCCGCATTTACCGGTCAAAATAAAGGAAATTGTTGCCTGTGTCAAAACCTTGCGCAACTTGGGCGTAGCCATCGTGCATCTTCATGCTCGGGGCGCAGACCAAAGCCCATCGCACCGCGCCGAAGACTATATGGAGCTGGTCAATGCCGTCCGTGCGAGCTGTCCAGACATCTTGGTTTGCGTTTCGCTCAGCGGCAGGCACGACCCAAAACTCGAGGCTCGAGCGGCAGCGTTACAGTCCAAACCTGATTTCGCCAGCCTGACCTTGGGTTCAATGAATTTTATCACGGGTCCAAGTGTCAACTCTCCAGACACCATTCAAGGTTTGGCAGCACGGATTTACGGGGCAAACGCGATTCCCGAACTCGAGGTTTTTGAAGCTGGTTTTATCCATTATGCCAATTATTTGATTCGCAAAGGCATCTTGAAACCACCATATTACTTTAATTTTATTTTTGGTTCTTTGGGCACCGCACCATTGGATTTGTTGGGTTTGGGTCATATGATTTCCATGCTGCCAAATAAGGCAATTTGGTCGGTTGGTGGTTTAGGACACTCACAATTGGCTGCCAACACATTGGCAATTGCGGCGGGCGGTCACGTTCGTGTTGGCTTGGAAGACAACATCCATTACAACCAGGAACGCACCATTCTGGCAACCAACCCTCAACTGGTTGAACGGGTTGTTCGACTGGCAAAAGAACTGGGACGTGAGCCTGCCAGCCCGCTGGAGGCACGAAAAATGATGGGAATCTCGAGTGAATAATTCAAAATCTGGCTTGAGCATTTTAATTGTGCAAGGTTCAATGGTCAATTATACGGGCGAGGAATTGTACACTTTTGAACTTGCGCAACAACTTCAAAAGAATGGACATCGGGTTTATATTTATGCGCTCAAAATGGGTTTGCTTGGTCAAAAACTTGCCGAAAAAGGGATTCGGGTTTTTACTGACCTGAAAAAGATTCCCAAACCTGACATTGTTCAGGGGCATCATCTGTTCGCAACGGCGCAAGCCCTCGATTATTTTACCGACACGCCCGCCATCTTCATTTGCCACAATCACACTGAGGGCACCAGTCTGCCGCCACACTCAAACCGTATCATCAACACTTTTGGCGTCAGCCAAGTGTGCTGCACGTATTTGTACAACGCAGGTTTTGCAGAAACCCAAGTGGGGTTGCTCGAGAATTTTGTGGACACCGAGCGCTTTCGACCACGATCAGCCTTGCCAGCAACACCGACTCGAGCCGCCGTTTTCAGCAATTACGCCACTTGGGATGGGTATTTACCAAGCATTCAAGCGGCGTGCGATGCCCAAGGCTTAAGCCTTGAGGTGATTGGCAGTGGAGTTGGCAACAGGCAACCCAATCCCGAATTGATCTTGGGAGAATTTGACATCGTGTTCGCCAAAGCTCGAGCCGC
The DNA here is from genome assembly GCA_964247135.1 of uncultured Deinococcales bacterium. GTDB lineage: Bacteria > Deinococcota > Deinococci > Deinococcales > JAAFIG01 > JANXTZ01. The sequence goes on from CAXTTL010000184.1 coordinate 6,053, forward strand.
GTTGGAAGCCCTTGCCATTGGCAACGCCGTGATTCTGTGCGATTTTGCGGGCGTTGGTGAGATGGTGGGCACTCAAAATTTTGATCGACTCAAACCGCTCAATTTTGGCTTTGCGGCGTTAACGCAGCGCCACGATGTGAATGTGATTTGTCGAGAATTGCAAAAATACAACCCGCAAGAAAGTGCCACGGTCAGTCAACGTGTGCGTGCGGAAACGGGTCTTGGGGCGTACATCACCAAACTGGAAAGTATTTACAACAATACGCTGGAAGCACCTTTTGTTCATGAAACGAAACGCCTTTACACTTGGCGTTTACGGTTGATTCACTTTTTCTTGAAAACATGGCTGAATATCCCAATTAAGAACAAAATCGTATTTAAACGTATTTTTCGCTATCCGGTTCGAGCGACCAAACAAATGATCGATCAATTGTTGCTGAGGAATGTGCGCCAATGAACCTTAAAAGTCAGATGGCTGTCGTTGGTGTTGGATACATGGGCTTGCGTCATGCAAAAATTTACCAAAGCTTATCAAATACCAAACTTTGCGCGGTGGTGGATATTGATTTGGAACAACGTCTACTTGCAGAAAAGCTACTCCAAGTACCAAGTTATGATTCAATAGATAGTTTAATCGAATTTGAAAAAATCGACGGCGTTTCAATTTGTGTTCCGGCAAAGTACCATGTTCAACTCACAAAACCATGCTTTGAAAAAAACCTCAGCGTTCTGCTCGAGAAACCATTTGCCGCCTCCGTTCTTGACGCCAAACAAATCATGCGGGCGGCTCGAGACAAATTGTTGTTGGTTGGTCATGTTGAACGGTTTAATCCTGCGATTGAGATGCTTAAAGAAAACTTATTCAAAGACGTCATTGGAACAATGATTCGATTGAACATGACCCGAAACGGATTGATTCCGAACAAAACCTGTCAGTCGGTAGGAATTCATTACGATCTTGTCATCCATGATTTGGATTTATTACAGTACCTTTTTGATTCAAAGCCCACAATTGTCAAAATCGAACAATGCTCGAGCCACAAAATCAGTACGGTACTGCATGTCAACGGCATTAAAGTAGAGCTTTCGAGCGAATGGGGAAACCACCGAACACGTTTGATTCAAGTGATTGGCAGTAAAGGGCGGTTGGATGTTGATTTGCTTGCCCAAGAAGTCAAATTGACCACGCCTGAGCGAACGCAAAACCTGGCAGTCAACTCCCAAAACGCCTTGCAATTGCAGCTCGAGCATTTTGTTCGCTGCATTCAAAACCAAGAAACACCACGAATCACACCCTCAGAGGCGTTGCAAGCGGTAGAACTCGCAGCCCAGCTCGAGCCATTGGTGAAATCTTGATCCGGTTGGCTGCACCAGACATTCAACCCTCAGACATTGAGGCGGTCGTTGAAGTCCTGAAATCTGGTCAGATTGCCCAGGGCAATATGGTCAGAGAACTCGAGCAGAACATGGCAGACTTATGTCAAACCAAATATGCGATTGCCGTCTGCAACGGAACAGCCGCGTTGTATTTGGCGTTGCTGGCAAACGGCATCAAAACTGGCGACGAGGTGATCACCAGCGCTTTTGGTTTTATTGCCACAACAAATGCCATTTTGATGGTTGGCGCTGTTCCAGTCTTTGCCGATATTGATTTGGCAACCTATACTTTAAGTCCAAATTCGGTGCTCGAGTGCATCACCGAGCGAACTCGAGCCATTTTACCCGTTCACCTGTATGGTCATCCGGCGAACATGCCTGCACTGCAAAAAATCGCTTTGCAACACTCTTTGGCAATCATCGAAGATGCTGCCCAAGCCATCGGGGCGAGCATCAATGGACAATCGGTTGGCAGTTTTGGAACCGGCTGTTTTAGCTTTTATGCGACCAAAAACATCACCAGCGGCGAGGGCGGCATCATTACCACCAATGATACTCGAGTCGCGGAACGATGCAGGCTTTTGCGTTCGCACGGCTCAACCCAAAAAGACCATCACATCATGCTTGGTTACAATTTTCGCCTCAGTGATATTCATGCCGCCCTTGGCAAGCAACAATTGCAACGCCTAAGGCAAATCCGAGATCAACGGACGAAGAACGCGCTTTTCCTCAATGCGCAGATCAAAAATCCTCGAGCGTTGACACCACGCACGCAGCCCGATTGTATCCATGCTTGGCATTTGTACACGCTGCAATTGGCTGGTTTGGCTCGAGAAGATGTCAAAAATCTGCTATCGCAAAACGGCATTGAGACTGGAGTGTATTATCCTTTGGCGGCGTACCAACAACCTTATTTGCAGCAATTGAAGCACAAGGTTTTGCCTCAAACTGAAATTGCCACGCGAAATGTTTTGCAAATTCCGATTCATCCAAAACTCAGCCAGCCAGAACTCGAGCACATGGCGCAAACCATCAATTTGCTGTAGATGTCAATTTGGACCATCCAGGGTTCTCGAGACGCCTGAGGATGACATCATCTCAATTCTTGAAACGAATTCAGTCTTTCATTGACGCAATTTCGTCACATTTGCCCAAGGCTCGCAAAGTTAAAGGTTTCATTAAGATTGAGTCTAAGACACTCAAGTTAGATTCGTGTCAATGACGCAATATCTGCGCCTTGCCATTCGTGACATGAATCAGATTTAAGAAAACATTTTTGTTTACAAAATCAATTCTCGAGCGTACACTGTTCTCAAGCCGAAAATCGTTTGCATTCGCAAGCACGGCAAGATCATCTACCCTTCAAGAACCAGAAAGCGAGCAAATCATGATGACCACACTTAACAGAACCGAAAACCGTCCTAGCGGCGTATACCAGAGTATGGACACTGTAAACTACCGACCAGGCAGCATTATTCTTTATCCAGGCAAAAGCGATAACCTTTACCGCGTCAAGGTGGGTTTGATTCGCATTCACACGATGGACGACGACGGCAACGGCTTGACCTTGCGTTACGTCAAACCAGGCGAATATTTTGGCGAGGAAAGCCTGGCACAAGTCGAACGTGAATACTTTGCCGAAGCCGTGACCGACTCGAGCGTGGAGGTCTTCAGCCCGACCTCAATGGGCGCAGAATTGACCCTGGATGTCACCGTTCAACTGGCAAAAGCCTTAAAACGTAATTACCAAAGCATTTACCGTCTTGCCGGCAAACGTCTGCGCTCAAGAATCGCCTCTGAGTTGCTCGAGCTTGCAACCACCGCCCTCGCCAGCCAGAAACCAGACGGCATGATGATGGTCTTCGCCACCCATGACGAACTGGCGGCAGCCGTCGGTAGCGTGCGTGAAACCGTGACCAAAGTGGTCGGCGAACTCAGCCGTGAAGGTGTGATTGACAGCGGTTACGGCAAGATTACCTTGCGTGATCCAAAAGCTTTACGCGCCATTGCCAACGAGTAAAATTCGGGAAAGAGTTTGAAGGTCGGGCGATAACCCCGACCTTTTTTCATATCTCGAGTAGGCAACAGGCTTTTCGAGACACACCTGCAAAAGTTAAGATGGGATTCTCGAAATTCAATCTCGAGATTCAAAATGACAACTTAAGGTGAATGCCAAATCATCTTAAAACCAGGAGGCAACCATGCGTTCAGACAGAATCAAAGACGGTCCACAACAATCACCCGCTCGAGCCATGCTGAGAGCCGTCGGACTCGAGGACAAAGATTTCAAAATTCCGTGGGTCGGCATTGTGAACACCTGGACTGAAGGAATGCCCTGCAATTTTCATTTGCGCGACCTGGCGGTGGATTTGAAAGAGGGTTGCCGCGAGCACTTTATTCACCCCTTCGAGTTTGGCGCCCCTGCCATCTCTGACGGCATCAGCATGGGAACACCTGGGATGCGCTCGAGTTTGGTCTCGAGGGAAGTGATTGCGGACAGTGTGGAATTGATCGCACAGGGT
>CAXTTL010000185.1:0-9883 GCA_964247135.1 uncultured Deinococcales bacterium
TTGTCGCTGGTAAAATATTTTTTGGTAAAACTGAAAAGTGTTCGCACCGCGTCAAGCTTGATCAAATCTGGAACGACCTTCAACATTGCGCCGACATCGCCAAAATGCGTATAGCCAAGCTCTAAAAAGCCGCGTTCAAAAATGGCTCGGGCGTCACGGTGAAAACGTTCGTAGCCGTCCAAATCTTCGGGCGCGAGTTGTTTGATTTGACGCACGGTGTTTTCGGGGTCGCCGTCGTAATCAAAATAGCTGCCGTCATCAAAATAAATGCGGTAAAACGGCAGTATCGGCACGAGCTTGACGTACTTGCTGGTATGCTCGCCACTCGAGAAACCGGTTTTGATGCGCTTGTCGTCGCCCAAAACGCTGGCGGGATAATCGGGAAGCTCGAGGTTTGATTTGCCGACCTCGAGACTGAAAAGCTCTTCGATAAAATGCGGCACGGTAATCACGGTTGGACCCATGTCGAAGGTGAACACACCGCTCGGGTCAGTCTCGAGTGGATTTAAAATTCTCGAGCCGTCGCTGCTGACGCGCCGCACGTAAGCCCGACCGCCAGGTGCGTCGAGTTTCTCGAGGATGGTGGTCTGAAAACCCAGACTTTGCAAGCGAATGCCGAGACTTAAACCGCCGAAACCGCTGCCGATGATGATTGCCGTTTGACTCATTGAGGGCAGTTTAACGTCTTTAAATGCTCGAGATTGCGACGTGCGCTGAGTTATTTTGTTCGCATGGCTCGCCACTCGAGGGCGGACGCCTTCCACGCCAATGCCTGGGTTGGCGTCAATCGGTCTTTGACGGTGTCCCAGAACGTATCTGCCGCCCAGGATTTTGCCTCTCGAGCCATGCTGACCACGGGCGCGGAGAGAAACGCCAGCAGTTCTCCCATGCCGAGTTGCTCGAAACCGTGCCGCCAAATGCTGGGATGTTCACGCATCACGCCGTACATCAGCGCCACAAAATCCAGGCTCGAGCTTTGGTCTTTGTAAAAACGCTTGACCCGCGCTGGGTCGGTGCGGTTGGAGGATTTCACGAAGGCGTTAAAAATACGATTCACGCTTTGCGGATCGTGCTTTAACGGACGCATAAAACGGGTGAGCCAACTCAGCAACTCGAGGTTGGACTGCCGAGCACCAATTTGAATGGTGTCAGATGCTTTTAAGGTATCAAACTTCAGGGCAAATTCGAGCAGCTCGAGCACGCGGGGCAAATTGCGCAAATTCGAGCCGAAACCCGTGAACGTTAAAGGGTTGTTCCACGCCCCAGCATCACCGAGCGCCACGACCCTGGGCAAACTCGAGTGACGGCGTTTGTGACGGCTTGGGATGTATCCAAACACGGGTTTGATGTGTTCGGCACCTTCGTCATTGTGGTACTCGGGCAGGAGCTTAAAATAATCGGCAAATAAATTCTCGAGCGTGCCTTCTTTTCCAATCGGCGCGTAATGAAACAAGTACACCGCGTTGGCATCCTCTTCGAGCGGGAAAAGTTCCCAGATCAGTTGCCGCCCGAGTTCATCGCCGCCACGGTCGGTGACCAGCACCTCGCCAATGTTGGCGTCCACGCCGTCAAGGTGTTTGACCACGCTGCCCACTGTGGGGCAAACCCAGTCAAAAGGCTGAGAATGCAATTGAAACTGGATGGGCGAGAGTACGCCCATCGCGTCGAGCAGCAGTTTGGCGCGGTACGTTCCGCCGTCGGTGGTCACTCGGGTTTGGGATTTGCTGATCTCGAGGTGTTTGAAGCCCTCACCTTCGCGCAGCGTGCCGCCGAGCGCCAAAAATTGGGTTCGACATTGAGACAACAAGCTGTGGCTCGAAACCGCCACGTCAAGCACCCCAGGAATCCAACCTCGAGCCGGTTTTTCACCGTTTTCATCTTGGTAATTGAACTCGACAAAACCCGTGCGATAGGTTTTTGCCACCACATTTGAATGCGGCAAGCCAAGCTGTTTTAAGACCGCAAGTTCGCTCTGGCTCGAGTTCCATTCGCGGTGCGTCTCACCGACGTTGCTGCGGTCGATCAACGTGACCTGATGCCCGCAAGCTTGGAGCGCGGTGGCGGCGAGCAAGCCCAAGCCGCCGCCCAATACAATGATTTCAGCCTCCAATCCGTCGGTTTGGAGGCTCGAGACAAGTTTATACGCATCGGTTGGCGGTTTGGAATTTAAACCCTTCCAACGCTCGTCCAGCCGTCTGACCGCGCCAGACTCGAGCGCCCAGGTTAAATGATCGGCATTCATGCGAGGTTGCTAACGGCGGCAATGCGACGCAAATTCCAGAACGTGCCAGGGATCATCGCCAGTTTTTGAGGATTGGTCAAATGGGCGCGGTGGTTAAAGTTGTCAAAACCGTTGCGTTCCACCGCACCCAGAATGCCTTCGTAAGCGCCCGCCGCCAACGCGACCGCAAACCGAGCACCGCCGTGCAATTTTGGAATGCCGTGCCAACCCTCGCGGTACAAATCCCGTGCCAAAGTGTCGAGTTCTTTGACCAAGTTAATGTAACCCCTGGTGACGCGCCTTTCAAGCAAATCCGATTCCGAGACGCCGTGTTTCTCGAGCAGTTCGCACGGTAGGTAAATGCGACCCCTGTCCAAATCTTCGCCGACATCGCGCAATATATTGGTGAGCTGCATCGCCATGCCCAGTTTTAAAGCCTGCTCGAGCGTGGTCTGCCCGCCCTCAAAACCCGAAATTGGCGAGATCATAAAACCGACCATGCCCGCCACACGGCGGCAATACAGCATCAACTCTTCCAGGGTTTCGTAACGGTGCTTCTCGAGGTCGGCTTTCAAACCCAGGTACAATTCCAGAAACGGGGCGCGTTTGATCGGATATTTTGCCGCCGCCCAAGACAGCGCGACCGCCATCTTGTCGTCGTCGGGATTGCCCTCAATCGCACTCACCACACGGTTGCGCCAGACTTCAAGCTCGAGCCTTGCCGCCTCCGGCTCGAGTTCGTCCACCGTGTCATCGCCGACCCGACACGCGCCGTAGACCGCCCAGACCGCGTATTGCTGCTCGCGCGGGAAAAATTTGGAACCCAAATAAAACGTGCTGGCATGGTGTTTGGTGATGGCTTTGCAGTGCTCCAGCGCCAACATGGGCGGATTCGCCGATAGATTCGGATTGGCTGGGGTGCTGGGCAGTTGAGTTTGGCTGCGAATCACGGTTTCTCCGAAAACTGAATTGAATCCTAAATGGGTAAATAAGATTTTGACTCCGTGCTGGCTTACACTCAAACAATTTAACGCTTGCCCACAGTAAACCACACCCAGATGAAACTCAGCAAACCCCAGCGAACTCGAGCTGATCCCGAGCGGGCTTTCCAGGTTCACGGCTTAACTTCCGTTGAGGTTCTGGGTTCAGTTCAATTTCACATCCAGTTTTAACAAACAATTCAAATGCCACCGCCCGCCGAACTTCAGCCCTGGAGCGTTCAAACCCCAAGCCAGCAAGGTAAAGCCGAACGCTCTCGCGGTTTGGAAACCTCACGCCCGACAGCTTGAAAGGCAGTTGCACCAAACGCCCGAAACCGGTGTCGGATTCGCAAAGGTACATCATGAACAGTTTGCCGCCAGGTTTTAAGACCCGAGCGATTTCGGCGAGCGCCGCGTTGGTGTGAAAAAATTCGTTCAAGGTCGCGCCCAGCGTCGCGCCATCAAAGCTCGAGTCGGCATACGGTAAAGCTTCGGCATTGGCTTGCTCGAACACAATCTCGAGGTTGCCAGCCATTTGCGCCGCACGCTCGAGAAACGGTCTGGAAATGTCTATCGCCGTCACGCTCGCGCCCGCCTTTGCCAGCACCCGAGCGTAATTGCCGGTGCTCGTTCCAACATCCAAAAACGTTTGTTTCGGCTGAACTTTTAACCACCCGAGCATCAAAGCAAATTCTCGCTCGAGCGCATAATCTTCGCGGGTCAGCAAGCTGATGCTTTTGTCGCGCCAGACATCGTACAGCGCTGCCGTGATCGGCAAAAAATTGCTGGCTTGGGTCAAGCTGTAACTTGCCTGTTTGGGCATTTTATTTGCAATGTTGGGCTTAAAGCTCGAGTCCGTCACAGGCTCGAGTGTACCGTGGTTTGAAATTCTAGAAACCAGTCCAAGCACCTGTTCAGTCATTTTGGGATTCTCGAGATTTTGATCCATTCTCAACCCTCGAGAATTCACCCGTAGTTGACAACTTAAACCCACTCAGACCGTGTTCAGACCCATTTGGCTATATTCATGCTCGAGGTGGTGTTCTTGCGGGGCGTGAAGGGGTTTCTCGGGTTTCAAATTCAATTTTCGCCATCCTCTGATAGGCTGGTTTATCATGGCGTTGCGTTTTTCATGGCTGGGAGTGCCAAATGTCGAGGTCAAGGGGCGAACGCCAAAGTTGGGCGTGAAACTCCAGTGCCTGCTGGCGTACCTGTCCTTAAATGGTCGGGCAAACCGCCGCGATCTGGCGCGACTCTTGTGGACGGAAGCCAGCGATCCGCTCAACAGCGTGTCCGCAGCCCGAACCAATTTGGCGCAAACCCTCGGCAAGCATTTCAAAACCGACCTCGAGACGCTGGAGCTGCTCAACTTCGAGTGCGATGTGCTCGAGTTCAGAAAGTTGCTCGAGATTGGCGATTTGCAAGCCGCGTGGGATGTTTGGGGCGGAACGTTTCTGGCAAATGTGCGCCTGCCCGAATGGGATTCTGGGTACGGGCAGGAATTCGAGGAATGGCTGCTCGAGACACGCGAGGCACTGGAAGCCGAGCGTTCCGAACTCGCCTTCAAACTTGCACGGCTGGCGCTCGAGCAACACGATTTCGAGGCAGCCATGCCATTTCTCGAAGTCACCCAAGCCGACCATCTCGAGCCTCGGGAGGACGCCGCCAGAATGCTCATGCTGGTGGCTGGTGCGGTACGGCGCGAGGATGTGGCGGTCGCCACTTTTTCCAAGCTCGAGAAACGCCTTTCCGACGAACTTGGCGTGCCCTCGACGCAAAAAACCCGCGACGCGCTCGAGTTGGCGCGTTCCGACGCGAATTTGTGCCGCGCTCAACTCGAGCAGGATTTCAAAGTTCAAAACCCCAATCTTTCATTGTCCATCGGATTGGAGGAAACCGACGTGCCAATGGTCGGGCGTGAACCTGAACTCGAGTTGCTGCTGGCGGAACTCGAGCGTTCACGCTTTGGTGAAACGCGGCTGGTGTTGATCTCGGGCGAACCAGGTGTGGGCAAAACCCGAATCGCGCGGGAAGTTGCCCGCAACGGCATGACACTTTCGCCAGGGTTTTTGGTCGCCAGTGGCGTCAGCGCCCCGACGGGCATTCCATTGCAAGCCTTTGATCGCGTCGCCCGAAAACTGATTCGTTCGCGCCCAGAAATTCTTCAAACCATGAACAGCGCTTGGCGCGACGCGCTGGCGAGATTTGTGCCAGACCTTCTCGAGCCGAGCAGCTTCAACGCCAACCCCGAACTCGAGCGGCGGCATTTGTTCGAGGCGATACGGGTGCTCTTGACCAACCCTGACCAGCCGACATTATTGCTGATAGACGACCTTCAATGGGCGGACGAAGGCACGCTCGAGTTGATCGTGCACCTGATGCATCACACCAACGCCAAAGGTTTTTTGCTGCTCGCCACCATGCGCGACACCGAAACCAGCAAAGCCAACCTCAAACCGATCCTCGAGTTGATCGGACGCGAAAACCTCGGACGGCGCGTGAAACTCGAGGGACTGAACGAAAAAAATGTCGAACGCCTTGCCGAAACCTTGGGGCGCAGCATCAATGCTGGCAGCCTGCACCGCACTTCGGGCGGCAACCCGTTTTACCTGCTCGAGCTGCTTCGCGCCTCCGACCCCGATGGCGTCACTCGAGTTCACGACCTCGTTCGCGCCCGACTCGAGCACCTGCCCGACGAGGCAAGGCAAGTCCTCGAAGCCGCCGCGATTCTGGGCGACGGCAGCAGCATGAACCATTTGCGCAAGGTTTCGGGGCGTTCACTCGAGGAACTGGAAACCGCCTTGATCGACCTGGAACGCGCAAGCCTGTTACAACTCGAGGATGAGGGTACCAGGTTTCATCACGACCTGACCCGAGAGGTGGTCTTGACCGACCTGAAAGCCTCGAGACGCGCTTTGATGCACCTTCGCGCCGCCCGAAGCCGCGCCAGCACACCCGCACTCGCGGCACGGCATTACCTCGAGTCGCGCACGACCTGGGAAGACAGCGACGCGACACCCGCCGTCAACGCCATGATCGAAGCTGGAAACCTCAGCGCCTTGCGCGGCGATTTAAACGCCGGACTCGAATGGTACGGATTCGCGCTCGAGAATGCCCACACGCCCACCGCTCGGGTTCGCGCCCTGACCGAACAAGCTAGAACCCTCGAGCGGTACGGGCGGCACAACGAAGCCATCACTGCACTCGACCAAGCCGATGTGCTGAATGCCAACCTGACCGACCCCGTGCAACGTGCCAGCACCCAGATCGCTCGAGCGAATTTGTTGGCGTTAAAACTTGGGCGGCTCGAGGAAGCGCAAACGCTGGTGAACACGGCATTGACCGCGCTCGAGGGTTCAAAAGGTGAGGAGGCGCAACGGTCAACATCGGACGCCTTGAATGTTGCCGGAACGGTAGCGAGATTGCAGAACAAACTCGAGCAAGCTGCGGAATTGTTCTCGAGATCGTTGAATATTCGTAAGGCGCTGGATGACAAATCTCGAGTTGCAGCAAGTTTGAACAATTTGGCTTTGGTATACACAAAATTGCACGATTCTCGAGCGGAAGAAACATATTTTGAATGTATCAAAGTGCGTCAAGAGATTGGTGATTCTGTAGGTACAACCCGAGTTATGAATAACCTTGGAATATACTATGCAGAGGTTGAAAGAAATTATCAAAAAGCTCGAGAAATTTATCGGAAAGCATTGAAAATATATCGTGAAAATTCGGATTTTTGGAGTGAGGCGTCTTCATTGCTTAATATTGGTGCGACTGAATTTCATTTGAAAAATTTTGAAGAGGCTCGCAATCAATATCAAGTTGCCTTGGAAATTGCTACTAAAAATCACGATAAAAACAATCAAGTTCTTGCTCTGAGCAATCTAGCTGAAGTCGGTTTAGAACTAAATGATCTAAAATTAACCGAAGATTCACTCGAACAGCTAGAGACAACACTTGAAACTGGGGAATTCGTACATATTCAAAATGATGTTACGCGATACCGTGCGTTGTTGGCTGAAAAAATGAGTTTGAGAAATTAAAGGAGATTCTGATATGAAAAAGTTTTTTTTGTTTATCTTGATTGGGTTTTTATCGGCGTGCAATTTCATTACGCCGCCGCCAACAGAATTGTCACCTCAAATCACTTCGGTTAAACCTCGAGTGGTTTCTCCTGGTGATTCGGTGACCATTTTGGGTTCGGGATTTGATACCAAAGCAAGCGTAAAAATTGGTGATCAAACTGCAAAAATCTCGAGCATCAAATCCGATTCTATCATTGCCACCATGCCGACTCTTGCTCCAAATGATTACGCCGTGACTGTTGCCAATCCAAACCAAAAAAGTGATTCCAAGCCAGGTCCTAGCGTTTTGGGTGCGTCAACCCAAACCAGTGATTACATCGATGGCGAAGTGCTTGTGACGCTTGACCCAACAATAGACGAGACAAAACTGAAGACTTTTGCAGCACAAAATGGATTTACAGTGCTTCGATTTATTGCACCCCTGGCAGGCAGTGTTGGCGCTTGCAGCAAAGGTTATGCCGTTTTAAAAGACAATATCCAAGGACGCAGTACCAAAGATGCGATCAATAAACTTGCCGACCAGTCAGAAGTGTACGATGCCGATCCACATACCAGTGGCTTGGGTGATGCCTACATCGATTCAGGTCCAGCAAAAGAACAAAAACCCGAAATCGATGTGATCGCCGCCGAACGCGCTTACAACCTCATGAAATCCAAAGGCATCAACCTCTCGAGCAGCCGAGTTGCCGTGCTCGACACGGGCGTCTCAACGCACCCAGAATTTTTGGACACCAACACGTTTAAAGTCAAAAACCTCGAGGCGGGTAAGAATTTTACCCCCGAGGACAACACCGCCGACCCTCGAGTTGGGGCGGAAGATGTCAGCGACATGGGTTTCAGTCAAAATGTGGGTTCGGGTGGTCATGGAACGGGCGTGGCGGCGATCATTGCGGCAATCGATGACAATGCGGGTGGCAATCCATCGGCGAATGTGCAAACGCCGATGGTCGGCGGGGCGGCGGGGGCAAGCATTTTGCCTGTTAAAGTTTGCACCAAGGACAACAAGTGCTTGGGTTCGGACGTGATTGCGGGTTTATGCTACGCGATCAATCAAAAAGTTTCGGTCATGAACTTGTCTTTTGGCGGTGACACGCCGTCACACAGTCTTCAACGTGTGCTCGAGACGGCAAGCACGCAAGGCATTACCGTGGTCGCGGCGGCAGGCAACGACGGCGACAGCGCCCCCGCCCATTTCCCAGCCGCCTACAGCATCAGCATTCCTGGTTTGATGGCGGTGGGCAGTGCCGCGCCAACTCGAGTCTCGGCAAATTGGACGGGTTCGGCATTTTCGATTCCTGGGGCTTGGGTCGATCTGGTCGCACCAGGGCAGACCGTGTACACCGCGACCGTCAGTTATCTCAGCACGGTTTTTTATGGGTACAACAACCTCGAGGGGACTTCTTTTGCCGCGCCTTGGGTCAGTGCCACGGCGGTGATGTTAAAAGCCTTGCATCCGGATTGGACGCCAGCGCAGATCAAAACCCAGATTGTGCTGAAAGCAAAACCACTGACTTGCTCGAGCCTGATCAAATGCGGTGCGGGGTTGCTGAACATGGGCGATGCGGTGGGCGCACCTTAAAAACCTGGGTTGAAATCGTTTAGATCAGATGGGCTGGATTTGCCAGCGCCAGCCCGAGCAATTGACGGTTCTCGAGCGTTTCAAGCCCGATGCGGCGGTAGACTTTTTGGGCGGCAACGTTGTCATTGGCGACCTCGACGGTCATGCCGCGCAACTGGTTTTCTTCGCAGTATGCTCGGACTTCCTCGAGTGTGGTCGTGCTTAAACCACGGTTTCGATGCGCCGCAAGCACAAAAAGATCGTCGATGCAGGCGATCATGCCAGCGTATTCCATCGCAAATTTAAACGTCACCAAAACATGCCCCACATCTTGACTGCCGTCTTGAATGAACCAGATGACTCCAAGCTTGGGCTGCTCGAGAACGGTTTGAAAGGCTTGGGTGGTGCTCGCACGGTCGAGTTCGTAACCAGATTCGGCGTAAAATTCGGTCATCAATGTTAGAAATAATTCAAGATCATTTTGGGTTGCTTTTCGCATGGTTCAATTCCTTCACTGTCGTGTATTACGACTCGAGTGACACCCGAGGAGTTTTAACTCGAGGTGCTGGGTTTGGTGGACAATAAAATTTGGCACTGGATGATGGCTCAGTGCGTTTTCACGGCGGCGTGGCAAAAGTGTACACGTTTAAGCGAGTCTATGCCGATTTTTAATCCGAGTTGATTTAAAATGTTTTGTGACTGAATGCAAACAAACTCGAGCCTCAAAGGGATTTTGAAATTTGAAACCCATTTGTCTGCTCGGGTTTTGGTGCTCGAAAGTGGATTGCTGTTGACCTTATTGCAAAATGGTTTTACCGCTCGTTTCTTCATGCAGCACAAGTTGATCGATCAACCGCGCTTGGGTTTCAACCCGGTTCCGTCCACGAGATTTGGCGGCGTACAACCCCAAATCGGCACGTTGCACCAACTCGCTCAAACTGCCACCAGCTTGGCTGCTGGCAACCCCGAAACTGGCGGTGACTTGCCCAACCGAGAACACTTGACGCTCGAGTGTTGCGCGTAAGGTTTCGGCAATCTC
>CAXTTL010000186.1:0-9823 GCA_964247135.1 uncultured Deinococcales bacterium
ACTTCGGCATCTCTGAGCAATTCGAGCCAACTGGATTGATTTTGGGCGCTGCGCTCGAGAGGCAAACCCACATGATCGGCTTGATAGCGAGGTTTGGGCAGCAAATCTGGATGAAACTCGACGTTCAAACGCGCATCTACGGCACGAATCTGTTCCACCAATTCAGGCTCGAGGTACGAGCAGATCAAAACGTTGACCATTGTTCTCCCTTAAGGTTCACGAATGCCGCTCGAGAGCTGACTTGCTGCCTCGAGCACCTGCGTTGCCAAACCCCCCAAGCGTTCATCGGTCATGCGGCTCGAGGGACCGCTGATGCCCACCGCCGAGATCACCAAACCGGACGAGCCGCGCACGGGCGCGGCGATGCAGCGCACGCCGGACTCGAGTTCCTCGTCATCCAGCGCATAACCGCGTTTGGAGATGGTTTTCAGGTCGCGCTCGAGTTTGATGCGGTTGGTGATGGTGTGCTCTGTGAACCGCTCGAGCGCCGAATGATCCAGGGCATCGGTCAGCATTTGCGGGCTAAAATCCGCCAGAAAGACCTTGCCCATCGCGCTGGCATGAAGTGGCGCGGCGCTGCCGAGCGCGTGGTGGATGCGCACCATGCTTGGACTCTCGACCTGATTGAGGTAAATCGCGCTCGTTCCGTACAAGGACGCCAAATTGGCGGTTTCGCCCGTCGCCTCGACCAAGGATTCTAGATATGGTCTGGCGCGACTCGAGAGGTCATGGCGCAACAACAGCGCACGTCCGATCTCGCTGATGGTGCGTCCGACGCCGTAGCGTTTGGTTTGCGGGTACTGCAACACATAACCCTGCGCGACCAGGGTTTGCAATAACCTGTGAATCGTGCTCGGCGCAAACTCGAGCAACTTTGCAAGGTCAGTGATGCTTAAAGGCGAGCGCGATTTGGCGATCAGCGCAACAAGTTGCAAGGCGCGTTCGACCGCCCGCACGCTGCCGGCGGCATCGAGCGAAATCTGATCGCTTGGCTCGAGCATCTTCGCCATTTAAGCCTCGAACATCCGCAGGCTCGAGGGCGTGTGCATCTGCCCATACAGGTACTCTATAAAAACGTTACGGTTTTCGGGTTTGGTGCGTTCGCGCACCTCGCGCACGGCTTCGTCGCCAAACCAGTACGAGGCGATAAACGCGCCCCTGAAAGGATGCGCGGCAAAACGCAAGCGCCCCTCGCGCCAGGTCGGTTGTGGAAATGCGGTGTCCTGCAAAAACTCACGGACTTTCTCGAGCGTCCAGAACTCCGCCATCTGATACCAGGCGGCGCTGGTCGCGGCAGCAGAACGAAGGCGTCTGAGCGCCATAAAAATCGCGTCGTCCTCGGATTCGATCCAATCGATCAGATGAATCCCCTGATCGCCGATGCCTTCCTGAATCGAGCCGACCACGGTGTTCGCGGTGCAGAGCAAAACATCGGGGCTGCTCGAGCCTTGTTGTGCCGCTTGACGCGTGTAAAGAAGTTGCGTCGAATGCCCAGGAAAAACCTCATGGGCGACCAGGTGCTTCAGCGCCGAGCGCGTGAACTTGAGGTCGGTGTTGAGGTCCATCAAACCTTGATTGAAATTGCAACGCGCCGTGTAGGGCACTGCGTTCACCGGATTGAGCCGCATTCGGTAATCCTTGGTGGCAAAAACCAAATCGTCGGTGCGCTGCTGTCCCTCGAGCATCAAGGCTTCAAACGTCGGTTCAATTTGGTTCAACTCGAGAAACCGTTCGCCCTCCCAGCGCATCACGCGCTCCGAAAGATTTCCGTGCTGATAACCAGACTTCTCGAGCATGGCTTCGAGGTTGCCACGCATGTCCTCGAGTTGTTCGGTTGGTACAGCTTGCGCGGGCACGCCAACCAGACGCTCGAGTTTATCGCTGAAGGTCAATTCTGTGCCGTTAAACAGTTGCGCGGCGGCACGCAGCGAATCAACCATCGCCGTCAAAAACGCACGCCTCGAGCCTGGAGGGTAGGCTTTGGCTTGAGACTCGAGGTCCAAGAGTTGCGCGAACACCTGATCCCAGTTCTCAAAGAGTTGGGCTGGAACCAGATCGCCGCCGAGGTAAATCGGGATCAAACCCTCACCGTCCAAGACGCCGTGCCCGTTGGACTGACGCCGCTCGAGTTGATCGATACCGAGCGCCAGCGCGGTCAAACGCCGCCCGAAATCGTGGTCCTGCACCTGAAATTCTGTCATGTCAGTCCTTAACTTATTCCGTCAGATGGAATCTGATAGCGTCATTGATTGGTTGACAATCTAACGCAACTTGGATAAAGTTGCAAGCAATTCAGCTCGGGTCACTCGAGCGAGAACGCGCCAGGTCGGCGCACAAAGGAGGGGGAACGATGGGGGTATTGGCACGGTATTCCTTGACGGGACTTAAACTTTTAGGTCCGATTATTCTGCTCTGCGGAATCACAGCCGCACAAGACAAGGGTGGCACCTTGACCGTCGGTCTGAGTTACGACCTCGACACCCTCGACCCGTATGCCACCGGTTTTCTGACCGATGTCTCGAGCACTTTCCTCGAGCCTTTAATTGCACCAGACGAGAACGCGCGGTATGTGCCCGCCATGGCGACCGAAGTCCCGACCCAAGCCAACCGTGGGATTCGGCTGACCGAGAACGGCAAAAAAATGGTCGTGACCTACAAGTTGCGCCCGGGTATCAAATGGGCGGACGGCGAACCCGTCACCTCGGCGGACGTGAAATTCACCTGGGAGGCGATCAAAGACCCGAAGTACCTGGGTCCTGAAAAGGACGGCACGGACGAGATTGAGAAGATTGAAACGCCAAATGCACTCACGGCGGTCATCTATTACAATCAGGTCTACCCAGGCTTCAAGTCGGCGCTGTTCGGTTACGGCATCTTGCCCAAGCACGTGCTCGAGGGCAAAGATTTAAACAAAGACCCATTCTGGGACAAGCCATTCGGGGCTGGACCGTTTAAGGTAACCGAATTCAAACGCGGTCAATACGTGATTCTGGATCGCAACCCCAACTATTACCGCAAAGACGACAGCGGCACGAACCTGCCTTACCTCGAGCGCATCATTTTCAAGATCATTCCAAACACCAACACCATCGTCACCCAGCTCAAATCCGGCGAATTGCAATTTGCCTACAGCATCCCGTTCACCCTCGCGCCCAGCGTGGACAACGTGCCAGGCATCAAGGTCATCAAAGCCAAAACCTTGCGCTTCATGCACCTGACCTTCAACCACAAAAACGAATTCTTAAAAGATTTGAACGTGCGCAAAGCCATCGCCTACGCCGTGGACCGCGACGCCATCAACAAATCGCTCGGCAATTACATGAACCCAATCAACACCTTTGCCGTCACCAGTTTTGCCTTCTCGAGCAAGAACCCGCCGAGCTATAAATACAACCCTGAAACCGCAAAGAAACTTCTGACCAACGCCGGTTTTAAACTGGGCAGCGACGGCGTGTTCGCCAAAGACGGCAAGCGCCTGAGCCTCAAATTCATGACCCAAGCCGGACGCACCGAATACGAAACCGCGCAGCAGGTCATCATCGCGCAACTCAAAGCCGTCGGCATCGAAACCGTGGTGGACAACAAATCTGGCGCAGCCCTGAGCGACGCGCGGCGCAAGGGCGGTTACGACCTCTGGTACTCGGGTTGGATCACGCCCGCCGATGCCATCGACAGTTATATTTCGTTTTACAACACCAAAGGCTTCAACAACGGCAGCGGTTACAGCAACCCCAAAGTGGACGATCTGCTCAGTAAAGCCGCCTCGACCTTTGACCCGCTGCTCATCAATTCTTACATGGCGCAGGTGCAAAAACTTGTGCTCAACGACTTGGCTTCACTGCCATTGTTTGAATCCTCGAGCGTGATTGCCGTCACCGAAAAGTTGCAAAACTTCAAACCCAACCCGACCAACCAAACCAATTTCCGTGACGTCAGCGCGTGGTGGTTGAAGAACTGAACCTCGAGATTGTTGAAAGGGGATACTTATGGTTCATAACGTTGACGTATTTCGTATCCCAAACTTTAAGATCAGCGCTTACTCTTCCTGCTCTCATCCCCAACCCTTCTCTCAACATCGAGAGAAGGGAGTTTCATTCAAATCTCGAGAAATGCAAATATCACTTTCTAAACCTTCCCAAAAACCACAATTTCCGAATTTCTCGAGCCTCATATGAATTTTTCGTATCTTGCTCGGCGCTCACTGGTCACGATTCCTTTGCTGCTCGGCGTGTCAATCATTTTGTTTTTCGTGTTGCACCTCGCGCCAGGTGGTCCAGCCGACGTCTACGCCGACAACCCTTCGGTTTCACCCGCCGCGCTCGAGAATCTCAAACGCGAACTTGGACTGGACCAACCCTTGCCCTTGCAATACTTGCGGTGGATGACTGCCTTCGCCCGTGGCGAGTGGGGCTTTAGCATCCGCTCCGGTCAACCCGTGCTCGAGACGGCGCTCGAGCGGGTTGTGCCGACACTGTTTTTGGGCGGCACCTCGTTTGTGCTGGCATTGCTACTGGCGATTCCGCTCGGTGTTTTTAGCGCCCTCAGACGCTACACGGCGTCCGATTACGTGTTTACCGTCATGTCGTTTTTGGGCATTTCAATGCCGATTTTCTGGCTGGCGTTAATGCTTCAATCGCTGTTCGCCGTTCAGTTGCGCTGGTTGCCCTCGGCTGGACTCGAGACCATCGGCGACGGCGGATTCCTGGATCGTTTGCGTCACATCATTCTGCCCGCAAGTCTGCTGGCGGTGGTCAACATCGCCAGTTGGGGGCGTTTTGTGCGCTCGAGTATGCTCGACGTGCTGGGACTCGATTACATTCGCACCGCTCGAGCCAAGGGCTTGAGCGAGCGCATGGTCATTTACCGACACGGTTTTCGCAACGCCCTGATTCCGGTCGTGACGATCATTGCGCTCGATTTTGCGGGCATTCTGTCGGGTGCGGTCATCACCGAAACCATTTTTGCCTGGCCAGGCATGGGGCGCTTGTTTATCGAAGCCATGAATGGACGTGATTATCCCGTGCTCATGGCGCTTCTGATGATCGGTTCGGTGGCGTTGGTGTTCACCAACTTGCTGACCGATCTGGTTTATTCCCTGATCGATCCACGCATCCGTTATGAATAACCCAACGCTCAATCTCACCAGTTCCAAAGCTCGAGACGAATCTTTTCTGGCTCGAGCCGTGCGTCGTTTTCGCAAGCACAGGCTGGCGCAGTTTGGTTTGGTGATGCTGGTGATTTTGGGACTGGCGGCAATTTTTGCGCCAATCATCTCAAGCTACACCTTCGACGGGCAAGATGCCGCCCTGCTCGGTCAACCCACCGCGCCCAACTTCAAGCATTTGTTGGGCACCGATCAACTCGGGCGCGACAACTTCACCCGCATTTTGCACGGCGCTCGAGTTTCGCTTTCAGTGGGACTCTCAAGCGCATTGATCGCCACGTTTTTGGGCACGTTGATCGGGGCGCTGGCAGGCTTTTACGGCGCTTGGGTGGATTCGGTTTTGATGCGTTTTACCGATGTTGTGCTTTCGATTCCCATTTTGCCGCTGGTGATCGCGCTGTCAGGTTTTCTGCGTCCAAGCTTGCCCTTGCTGGTGCTGATTATTGGCGGGCTTGGTTGGATGGGAACAGCACGATTGGTTCGTGGTCAATTTTTGTCACTCCGCAACACCGACTATGTCGAAGCCTCGAGAGCCTTGGGTGGTTCAAACTCACGCATCATGTTTAGGCATATTTTGCCCAATGCCATCGGACCAATTGTCGTCAGCACCACGCTGGCAGTGGGTGGTGCGATCATCCTCGAGAGCGCACTGTCGTTCTTTGGTTTGGGCGTGCAACCACCCACCCCAACTTGGGGAAATCTGCTGACCGGCTCGAGCGACTTTCTCGAGACTGCGCCGTGGCTGGCTGCGTTTCCTGGCTTGTTTATTTTGATCACGGTTTTAAGCGTCAATTTTTTGGGTGACGGGCTGCGCGACGCGCTCGATCCAAGGTTATAAGGGGGTTCTTTTGAAAGTCACAATCATTGGCGCAGGCGCAATTGGTGGACTGGCAGGCTCGTACATGACCCAGGCAGGCTTTGACGTGATGCTTGTGGATCGCTGGGCAGAACACGTTGAAGCCATCAACTCGAGGGGCATGTTTATCGACGGCATTCGCGGCGAGATGACCATTCCAGTCAAAGCCATCACCCCAGATCAACTCGAGGATTATGTCAAGCAAACGGGTAAGCTCGAGGCGGTGTTGATCGCCACCAAATCGCAGCACACCGAAACGGCGCTGCGGCAATTGTTGCCCTTTTTTGGTCCAGAAACCTTTGTCGTCTCGTACCAAAATGGGTTTAACGAACCCCTCATTGCCCAGGTGCTCGAGCAGGCTGGCTTGGGCGGCATGGAACGCGTGATCGGTTCGATTCCCAATTACGGTGGGGCGTTGGTTGACCCTGGCTACCTCGAGTTTGTTCACGAGGGTCCGATTCAATTGGGCGAAATGAGCGGCGAGACCACGCCGCGTTTACTCGAGTTGAGCAAGATGCTCGAGAGTTTGACCAATGTGCAACTTTCCGGCAACATTTGGGGGCAAATCTGGGCGAAAGAAGTTTATTCGGCGCAGGTCGTGTTCTCGGCGCTGGCGGATGCCAGAATTCACGAGACGCTGGGCGTCGAACGTTATGCGCGAATCGCTGGGGCGGTGGTGCGCGAGGCGCTCGAGATAGCAGAGGCAAATGGCATTGTGGTCGAGGCGTTCGATTTTTTTGACCCCGCCAATTACAAACCGCAGACGCCGCAGGACACCCAGAAATTGCTCGACAACATCAACCACGCGATTTGGCTTTTAAAAAAAGACCAGAAGCCCCAGCAACATCAATTCAAGAAAAAGGGTTCGGGCATCTGGTGGGACATCGTCTACCGCAACCGACCATCCGAGGTGCGGTCTTCAAACGGTAAACTGAGTGATTACGGCAGGGCAGTTGGGGCTGACACGCGACTGAACGACAAGATGAACTCGATGATTTTTGAGATCGAGGACGGCAAACGCCAGCTTGGGTTTCACAATTACGACGAACTCGAGGCGTACCTCAAAAGCATCGGCAAGGAGCTTCCATGAGTCAAAAACGATTGGGCGTCGGCGTGCTGGGCGCCCACGCCTGGGCAGAAAAAGCGCATTTGCCAGGGTATGCCGCCTACGACCGCGCCAAACTGGTCGCCATTTGCGATGTCATCCCAGATCGCGCCCGAGCGATGGCGGAGATGTTTGGCATCAAAAAGGTTTACAGCGATGCTCGAGATTTGATCAATGACCCTGATGTTGAAATGGTCGATGTCTGCACGCCAACCGAAACGCATTTGCCGCTCAGTCTGGCTGCCATCGAGGCGGGCAAGCATGTCTTGTGCGAAAAACCTTTGGCTCACGACGCCAAGGATGCCTTCATGGCGGCTCGAGCCGCCGACGCCAAGGGCGTGCGCACCAAACTGGGTTTTACCTTTCGGTACTCGCCGGCGATTCGCCAAATTCACACCTGGATTCAGGACGGCACGCTCGGTGAGATTTTTCACGTCCACGGACTCGAGCAAAACTCGCAATTTTTAGACCCTAATTTCCCCTTGCGCCAAGTCTCGAGTGACGCCAATTGGAACGAACTGATTCCCTCGAGCGTCGTCGGCTACGGCTCGCACTTGCTCGACCTGGTGCGCTGGTGCGTCGGCGAGTTTCGCTCTGTCGCCTCGAGCATGAAAAATTTTATTCCCGAACGCGTCGTGCGCGGTTTTGACGGCTTGCAAAAAATCCAGGTCGAGGACGGCACGGTCGCCCTCGCCGAGTTCGCCTCGGGTGCGCACGGCATCCTGCAAACCTCCTACATTGCCATCGGGAACTATCCTGGCGTCGAATTGCGCGTCTACGGTTCCAAAGGCGCCGCCGTCGCCAGACTGGTCGAAGAGTTTGGCATCGCCGAGACGCTGCATTTTGCCACGCCTGACAGTGTAGAGTTCAAAAAAATTGCAATTCCAGCTTCGGCGCTGCCACCAGGCACGACCCTCGAGACACCGTGGCCCGAGTTGTACTACCGCAACCTCGTGCGGCATTTTGTCGATGAAATTCTCGATGACACGCCCGCCGAATGTACATTCTTCGACGGCGCAAAATCCCAGGAGGTCGTGAATGCCATCGTAAAGGCTCACCTCGAGCGGCGTTGGGTTGATCCTCAAAATACCTCGGAGCGCCCTCAGTGAGCCTTCAGGGGCTTGTGGCGAGATTTCTCGGGCTTCATCTCGAGTACCATCCCGTGAATGCAACCTTTATGGGTCTGGATGGTCACGACCACCGATTGCCACCAGCCGATGTTGAAGTGCGGGAACGAGAATTGAGCTTTCTGCGAAACCTCGAGCGTGAGGTTGAACGGCTCGAGCCAGCCCAGACCAGCGCCGAACGGCTCGAGGCAAAAATGCTTCGCGCCCAAATTCGGGTTGCCATCGTTGAACTCGAGCAACGACCTCGGTTTTTCAATCCCACCTGGTTCACGGGTGAAAGTGCCTTCGGTTTGATTTCGTTGCTGTTGCCGAGCGATCCACCTCGAGCTTTTGGTGACCTGCGTCAAAGGCTCGAAGCGATGCCTGTCTTTCTCGCATCTGGTCAGCGCTGGCTGAAAGCTCGAGCGATCCCAAAAGACTGGCTTCAACGTGCCCAACTCGAGGCTGAGGCATTGATTCGACTGCTCGAGCAAGGTTTGAAACTTCATCCAATATGGAATTCAAATCTCGAGCCTGCAACGCAAAATGCCATTCGCTCGGTTCAAGATTTTGTTGCCAGCCTCGAGCATCATGCCGACGCTGACCCTGCCTGCGGTGAATCTCAACTCGGGTTTTTGATGCGCGAGGCGCACGGTTTGCCGTTCTCGCCGCTTGAAGCCGAACACTTGGCGCTCGAGGGTTTTGAGAATGCTTTAGCCGAACTGGGGCGCATGGCTGCGGTACTCGACCCAAACCGCGATTGGCAAACCCAACTCAAGTCACTTGAACTCGAGCATCCCGAACTCGAGGACATCATTCCAAGTTATGAAAAATTGCACGCCCAAAGCCTCGAACTGGCTGATTCAAATGGGTTTGTCACTCCCGCAAAAAACTACGGCTTGCGGTTTCAAACCCTGCCCGATTGGGCACGCGCCGTGGCGGGCGATTTGTACTTCTTGTTCTACCGTTCGCCCGCCTTTGGTCGCGCCTCGAGCGGAAGCACCTACTGGGTTTTTCCGCCAGGTTCAGACCTTCAGGCATATCTGAAAAGCCAAAACACTGCCACCATCAGAATCACGCACGTTGCCCATCACGGCTCGATTGGGCATCACACCCAAAACGCCCGCGCTCGAGCCTCAAACCTCAAGCTCGGGCAGATTGCGGGAACGGATTGCGCCTCGGGCATCGCCATGTTGTCTGGCGGCACGATGATCGAAGGCTGGGCGTGTTACGCCCAAGACCTGATGCTCGAGGTTGAGGGTTTTTACACGCTCCAAGAAAAACTGCTGTTAAAACAATTTGAAATGCGCAACGCCGCCATGTGCCTGGCGGACATTCGTTTGCACCGTGGCGTTTGGAACTTAGATCAAATGCGGGCGTTTTACCGCGATCAAGTCCAAGTGCCGCCAGCCAGATTGTGGGCAGAAACCACCCGCAATTCGATTTACCCAGCCACGCGTTTGATGTATTGGCTCGGCACTCGAGCCATCAAATCCCTGCGCCAAGAATTGGGATGGCAACCTCGAGGGTTCCATGATCGGTTGTTGTCATTCGGGTCTGTGCCGGTGGCTTGGGTTGCAGAGGAAATGCGG
>CAXTTL010000187.1:0-9695 GCA_964247135.1 uncultured Deinococcales bacterium
AGACAAATCTTTGGTCCAAACGTAAGCTGCCAAACCGAATGGCGTGTTGTTGGCGGCGTACAGAACTTCGGCTTCGGTGTCGAACACGATCACAGGCGCGACGGGTCCAAAAGTCTCCTCGCGCATCACCAGCATGTCTTCGGTCACGCCAGCAAGCACGGTGGGTTGGAAGTACAGTCCCTCGAGTGCCGCGCCGCCCGTGACGGCGGTTGCGCCGTGCGACAGGGCATCTGCAACGTGGGCTTTGACTTTTGCCAGCCCTTGCGCATCCACCAAAGGTCCAATTTGGGTGCTGGCGTCAAGCGAATCACCGACTTTTAAGCTCGAGACGGCGCTGGCGAGTTTGGCGGTGAACACCTCGAGGATTGCGCGTTGGACGTAAACACGGTTGGTGCAAACGCAGGTTTGACCGGCGTTGCGAAATTTGCACGCCACGACATCTTTCACGGCTTGTTCAATGTCGGCATCATCAAAAACGATAAACGGCGCGTGACCACCGAGTTCCATCGAAACGCGTTTTAAGGTATCGGCGCTCTGTTTGGTCAAGATGCGACCTACTTCGGTTGAACCTGTGAACGTGATCTTGCGGATTCTGGGGTCTTCCATAAAAACTTTTGACACGGCGATGGGATCGGCGCAAGGAAGCACCTGGAAGACCCCCGCAGGACCACCAACCTCGAGCCAGAGTTCCGCGAGCTTTAAGGCGGTCAGTGGGCTTTGCTCGGCGGGTTTGAGCACGAAGGTACAACCTGCCGCGAGTGCGGGACCAACTTTGCGGGTCAGCATGGCGGCTGGAAAATTCCAGGGCGTGACGGCGTAAACAGGACCAACAGGGTGCTTGCTGGCGAACAGGCGCTTGTGTCCAAACTGGCTGGGAATAATTTCGCCGTAAACGCGTTTGGCTTCCTCGGCGTACCATTCGATAAAACTGGCGGCATAACGCACCTCGCCCAGCGCCTCGGAGACAGGTTTGCCCATCTCGAGCGCAATCATTCGCGCAATTTCTTGCTCGTCACGAATCATCAGTGCGAACCATTTTTTCATTAAACTCGAGCGCTCGTATGCCGTGGTGTTGCGCCAAGTTTCAAACGCCGTCACGGTTGCCTCGAGTGCCACGTTTGCCTCGGTGATGCCGCAATCGGCAACGTGAGCAATGACTTGCCCTGTGGATGGACTGGTGAGTGGATAGGTGCTGGCAGCATCGACCCAACCCGTACCGATGAGTGCTTTGGTCTGCCCTTGAAACTCGAGTGTGGCTGTCATGAAATCCTCCGAAAATATTATCTGGCACTGCGCGGAATGCGGTTGACGTGATGATCGTTGATGACATCACAAGGCGTGTACTGACGGTCAATCTCGAGCAATTCTGATTCAGTCAATTTCAACTCGAGCGCCGCGATTTGCTCGTCCATCTGCGCGACATTATCCACCGCGAACAGGCTGCTTGTCACGCCAGGACGGTTAATCACCCAGGAAAGTGCGACTTGGGCGCTACTCACCCCTCGAGCCTCAGCCACAGTCGCCACGGCTTTGGCAATGTTATGCGACGTTTGATCGCCGAATTGATCTTGCGTGAAATTGTCGGTTTTGTTGCGCAGACTCTCGAGGTTGCCAGACAATAAACCACGTGCAAGAGGCGAAAACGGCGTGACCGCAATGCCCTGATCTCGGCAGAACGGAATCATCTCGCGCTCCTCCTCGCGGTAGGCGGCGTTGAGTTGGCACTGCATCGAAACGAACTCCGACCAACCGCGAAGCCTCGAGGTGTAAATCATCTTCGCAAACTGCCAGGCGTACATTGTACTCGCGCCAATATAGCGCACCCGACCCGAACGCACGATGTCGTTGAGCGCCTCGAGCGTCTCCTCGATGGGCGTACACATGTCAAAACCATGAATGATGTACAAATCCAAATAATCCGTGCCAATGCGTTTTAAAGACCCATCAATCGCGTCGAACAAATGCTTTCTCGAGAGTCCACCATCGTTCGGACCAGAACCCATCGCGTAATACGCCTTTGAAGCCAGCACCAGTTGATCTCGAGGGACGCTGCCGAGTAGCGCCCGCCCAACCACTTCTTCGCCTACGCCGCCAGAGTAAAAATCTGCCATGTCAAAAAAATTGATGCCCCGCTCGAGGGCGTGCTTTAAAATTGGGGTACTCGAGGCTTCATCCAGCACCCAAGGTCGCCATTTTGGTGTGCCAAAACCCATCGTGCCCAGGCACAATGTCGAGACTTTCAAACCCGTCCTGCCCAGATTCACATACTCCATAAATTCCTCAACTCACCTTCGGCGTGAAATACGGGTTAAAAACGTTCTTTGCCGCCTCGCGCACGACCTCGAGTTTTGGCTCGAGCTTGATCGCATTCGTGACCGCGCCTTTTGCCGCCGCGTAATTGTTGGCAAAAACCTCATCGGCATCGTCCGCCGACCAATTCACCCAAACCGCGCAGATCACACACCAATCGTTCTCCGCCTCGGGCGGCAAAATATGCTCGAGCAAACACTCCTGCACGCCTTTGGCGACACCCGCCTGCGCTGCGCCCCAAGTCATGCTTTCGTGCGTGTCGCCACGCAAATCGGCTTTGTTGATAAACGCCGTCATGGGCTTGACCGGCACGCCAGGTTGCAAGACCACCATGAATGGCAAATGCCCTTTGGTTGGACTCGAGAGTGCGCCCGCGAAAGCATGACCCGCCGCACCCGTTTTTAAACCCAGCATGACGTTGATGTGTGCGGCATTTGGTCCGCTGCCGATAAAAGATTCACCGATAAACATTTTTGCTCCTTTGAAGTTCAAATCTTTTTTTGCACATTTAAAGTAGACGAATCTTGGCGTACCCTCTCATCCCCGACCCTTCTCTCCAAGGAGAGAAGGGAGTTTTGGTTCAATCTCGAGAAGCTGAAATATTTTGCATTTTGAACCCTCTTTCGCTTGCGAGAGAGGGTGACGAGCCTAGGCGAGTCGGGTGAGAGTTTGAAGTGCATTGAATTCCTTACCAAAACTATGAAAACGTCGCCTGCCCACTCAAGGTTTTCTCGAGCATCACCTCATCCAACTCGAGTCCCAACCCTGGCGCGTCTGACAGGGTAATCCAACCTTCACCGTCAATGTTGATCGGGGTTTTGAGCATGTAATCCCGACGCGCCAGACTCCATTCGGGCGGGTCAAACGGAAATTCGATGAACGGTGCGCCAACCGTGCCTGCGGTCAGGTGCAGGTTCGCCATCACGCCAATGCCGTTGCCCCAAGTGTGGGGTGTAAAAATCTTGCCGTGTTTGTCCACCTTGAGCGCCAGTTTTTGCAAACCTGTGATGCCCATGCTGCACACGCAATCGGGTTGAAAAACGTCCAGGCAGTCGCGCTCGAGGAGTTCGCGGAATTCGTAGGGTTCGCGGGTCATTTCGCCGCCAGCGACAAGAATGTTGACGCTTTTTTTGAGTGCGGTGTACCCTTTGTAATCCCCACGGTGAAGCGGTTCTTCGACCCAGTACACGCGTTGCTGCTCGAGTTTTTGCGCGACGTGTATCGCCTTCTCGAGATTCCAGGGTTGCAAGGTGTCCCACGGCATTCGCCAGCCTTGATTGCAGTCCACTATCAACTCGAGCTGCATTCCAATGGCGTCACGAATTGCGGCGATCACTGCCAGATCATCCTCGAGTTTGACGCGACCAAAACGCACTTTTAAAGCGGGATAACCAAGCGCTATCGCTTGTTTGGCAACTGCCACCATTTCAGGAATGCTGCGATGCACACCGCTCGAGGCATACGCCCGAATGCGGTTGGACTTGCCGCCCACCAACTTCCAAACGGGTTGATCCTGAATTTTACCCGCCAAATCCCAGAGCGCCACGTCCAGCGGATAGCAACGCCCCGCATGAAATTCGATGTTGCTCAAAACCGCGTTGTGCCGCTCGAGATCGAGTGCATCTTGCCCAATAAAATGGTGCTGGTAATCGCTAAAACCGTACATCGCATCGCCAGAACCCACGCCGACATGCCCCGCATCGTCGAACACCCGCACGATGGTCGCCGGAAATTTCGTGCGCGGTTTCGGGTCCCAACTCGCGGGAAATGGCGGCTCAAGCGGCAATTGATGGTGGGTGATCTCGATTTTGGTGATGGTGTTCATGCTTGCCTCGAGCCGAAGGCGCATGTCCATGCGCCCCTACAAAACATTGATTGTTGAATCTTTTTCACTTCGCGTACCCTTCCCAAATCCGCACCGTCATTTCGGCTAGCTCGAGCCTTTGGGCTTCAGTCACCACTCGAGCGTTGTTGTTCAGCATGGGTTGATTTTCGGGCGCGTTCATTAAGTCGGCAATGGCGTGAGGCTCGAGTGTGGCTTGGGTTTTGATGGCGTTGGCAAATTGGGTTTGCTCGAGGAATTGTTTGAAAGTTTGAGGAAGTCCGTTTGGTTTCACCCCAAAAACTTCGGCGGCGCTCGAGTATGCCTCAGTTGCCCCTTCAATGTTCCAAGCCAGCGTTGCCTCGAGCGCGATGGTCACGGCGACCCCGTGCGGAATGTGGTACAACGTGCCGAGCGCATGTCCGATACAATGCGCGATGCCCGTGCCGCTATTGTCAATTGCCAGCCCCGCAAGCATCGCGGCTTCCTGCATTGCCGCTCGAGCTTCCAGATTTTCGGGCTTCTGTACGGCGGTTGGAAGGTGCTGGCGAATCAATTTCATGGCGTGCAAAGCATTGCCGCTCGAGATTGCATTTTTGCGTTGTCCAGTGTTCGCCTCGAGCGCGTGAGAGAAAGCATCCAATCCCGTTGCCGTGGTCACAAAGGCGGGCATGGTGGTGGTCACACTGGGGTCAAGAATTACAAGATCGGGCAGCATCTCGTCGCCCCAAGTCCAGAGTTTGCGCCCATCGGTGTCGCTGACAATGCAGGTGCGCGTGACTTCCGCGCCCGTACCGCTGGTGGTTGGAATCGCAATGATCGGGCGGCGACCGGTGAACGGATTGGCGCACAGCAAATAATGCTCGATGCCCTCATGCGAGGCAACGATTGCCGCGACCTGTTTGGCAATGTCGAGCGCACTGCCGCCACCCACGCCGACAATCACGGCTCGAGGGAAGCTGCGGGCGTAAATCGCGGCGGCATTCACGCTGTCCACGGTGGGTTCGCCAGCAGGAATGATGTACTGGGCAATCGTTACGCCTGCCAGAGCGTGTTTGAGGGTTTTAAGATATTCGCCTTCAGCAATTACCGCGTCCACGATCAGCACGGCGCTGGCGCGTTCCCAGCTTTTCAGGATTCCCCCAAGGCTCGAGAGGTGGTCGCTGCCAACCAAAATCCGTGGTGTGCGTCCAATTTCGTAATTCATGATGTACTCCCGTGCAACTCGAGCCAGGTGGTTTTGAGTTGCGTGTACTCCTCGAAGGCGTGAAGGCTTTTGTCGCGTCCGAAACCCGATTGCTTGTAACCACCGAACGGCGCGTTGACGCTGGTGTGGTCAAACGCGTTGATCCAAACCGTGCCAGCCCGTAAACGCTTGGCGGCAAGGTGCGCCTGGTTGATGTCGTTGCTCCAAATCGCGGCTGCCAGTCCGTACTCGGAATCGTTGGCAATCTGGATCGCCTCCTCGAGCGTGTCAAATTCGATGCAGACCAGCACCGGACCAAAAATTTCTTCTCGAGCCACACGCATGTTGTTGGTGACATTCTCGAGGACTGTGGGTTGCACAAACACGCCGCCAGATTCTGGCAAGACTTGCGCCCCGCCAATCGCCACACTCGCACCCTCTTGCACGCCCAACGCAATGTACTCGAGCACCCTGGAGCAATGCTCTGGTGAAATTAACGCACCCATTTCGCTGCTAGCGTCAAGCGGATCGCCTGGTTTCAAACGCTCCGCCCAAGGTTTCAACAGCGCCATAAATTCATCCCGCAAACCGCGTTCAAGCAATAACCTCGAGCCTGCATTGCAACTCTCGCCCTGGTTGTACCAAATCGCGTAAGCCACATACATGGCGGCTTTCTCGAGGTCAGAATTTCGGGTGACAATGTGCGGGCTTTTGCCACCAAGCTCGAGACCCACGCGTTTGATGTTGGACTTTGCGCTGTACTCGAGGAATTTCCTGCCGACCTCGGTGCTGCCCGTGAACACGATCACGTCCACGTCCATGTGCATTCCGAGCGCCTGCCCCGCCACATGCCCCAAGCCTGTCACGACGTTCAACACGCCGTCAGGAATCCCCGCCTCTTTCGCCAGCGCCGCCAGTTTCAACGCCGAGAGTGAACTTTGCTCCGCAGGTTTTAAGACCACACTGTTGCCCGCCGCCAGCGCAGGTCCAAGCTTCCAAGCCGTGATGATGAGCGGATAATTCCAAGGCACAACCGCGCCCACCACGCCAATCGGTTCTCGAGACACCATCACCAAACTCGAGTTTCCATTCGGCGCAATCTCGTCGTACATCTTGTCAATGCACTCTGCGTACCATTGAATGGTGTTGGCGCACGAACTCGCGTCCACATTCACGCTTTCCTTGATCGGTTTGCCCGTGTCCAACGTCTCGAGCAACGCCAATTCCGCCAGATTTTCGCGCATCAAATCTGCCCAGCGCAACATGATCCGTTTGCGTTCCGTCGGTTTTAAATCCCGCCAGACGCCACTCTCAAACGCCGCTCGAGCCGCCCTGACCGCCACATCCACATCCGCAGCATCACATGCCGCAACATGCGCCAAATGCTTGCCCGTCGCTGGGTTGATGCGTTCAAACGTTTCTCCAGAAATCGCATTCACAAAATGCCCGTCAATAAAAGCCCGAGTCTCGAGTTTGATGTCTTTCGCGTATTGATGCCAATTTGTATCGGTGATGATGTTCAAAATAAGCTCCTGTTTTTGGTTTTTTCCCTTCTCCTGATGTTGGGAGAAGGGTCGGGGATGAGGGTAGACCTAATTCCCGTTCCTCGAGCATAATATTTTTTCGGTTTCGTTTTCTGGCAGCAAATGCAGGGCGCAGCGAGCAGCGCCCCTACGGTTTTAAATCATTTCTTTGGCAACACGTTTTTCCACAAAGCGCCGCACGTAATCATTCGCGGGTTTCTCGAGAATTTCTTTTGGCACGCCGACTTGCACCAGTTCGCCGTTGTACAAAATCGCAATTTCACTGCCGATATGAAGCGCTTCGTCAAGGTCGTGCGTGATGAAGACAATGGTTTTGTGCAGGCTTTTTTGCAGCTCGAGCAACTGGTCTTGCATTTCGGCGCGGATTAATGGGTCCAGGGCACTGAAGGCTTCGTCCATCAAGATTACGTCGGTGTTGGCGGCTAAGGCTCGAGCCAGTCCAACGCGTTGTTTCATGCCGCCTGAGAGTTCGTCTGGGTATTTTTGTTCGTACCCTTTTAAACCGACCCGTTCGAGCCAAACGCGGGCTTGCTCGAGTGAAGCATCTTTTTTTTCGCCCCTTGTGAGCAGCGCAAAAGCGGCATTCTCGAGGGTGGTTTTGTGGGGCATCAAACCGAAGCCTTGAAACACCATGCTGACTTTGTGGCGGCGCAAATCGCGCAAGCCTGCGTCGTTCAGTTTTGCCACGTCCGTTCCGTCAATAAAAATTTCACCGGCGCTGGGTTGAATCAGTCCGTTAAAGTGCCGCACGAGCGTACTTTTTCCCGAACCCGACAAACCCATGATCACAAAAATCTGACCCTGGTTAATCTCGAGCGACACATCTTTTAAACCCACCGTGCAGTTTGTGTTTGCCAGCACTTCATCTTTGCTTGCCCCTGCGCGGGACATGGTCAGCGCCTGGGTTTCTCGAGTGCCGAAGATTTTAAAGACGTTGTTGACTTTGATTTTGCTCATCAACGTTTTCCGTTCAAAATGCGCCGCTGGCGGGCTTCCATGCCGTAAGCTTGCGAGATTCGGTCAATGATGATGGCGAGGATCACCACCGCAATTCCCGCTTGCGAACCTTTGCCCACATTCAAGGTATTGATCCCCTCGAGCACATCCTCGCCCAAACCTCGAGCGCCGATCATGCTGGCAACGACCACCATTGCCAGCGCCATCATGATGGTTTGGTTGATACCCGCCATGATGCTGGGACGCGCCAGCGGTAATTCGACGCCGAGCAGCATTTGCCACGGGGTTGTACCGAAGGCGGCAGCAGCCTCTTTGGTTTCTGCATCAACTTGGCGAATGCCAAGATCGGTCAAACGAATCAGTGGCGGCAGGGCGTAAATGATCGTGGCAAAAATCGCAGGAACTTTACCCAAATTAAAAAGCATCAACACCGGAATCAGATACACAAAACCTGGCATGGTCTGCATCACGTCCAGGACTGGTAAAACCACCGAACGCAAACGATTGCTTTTCGAGGTCAGGATACCGAGTGGAATGCCAATCAAAACGCACAAAAACGTCGAGACCATCATCAGTGCCAGCGTCAGCATCAGTTTGTCCCACAAACCAAAACACCCGATTAAATAGGCGCAAGCCACAAACGCAAAGGTTGGCAGCAAACGTTTTGTCGCGTGAAACCCCAGTAAACCCAGCGCAATCAACACCGCCCACGGCGGAACCCAGCGCAGCGCCAGCTCGAGCGGAATCAAAAAATAGTGCAGTAAAAAAAGCGTGATGCCGTGAAAAAACTCGCCGTAATGGCTGACCAACCAGGTTACGAAATTGTTGATTGGGTCTGTGATGCTTAAGTTCAAAAACATGAATCTCGAGTCTCCGATGGTGTTCTGATGTATGGATATTTTAATCTTTGAAATGTTTTGTTTTTGGATGAATATTCGGAGGCGAGTTAATTTCGCCTCCGAACGAAGCTCGAGTTTACTTCATCATGCTGGCGTCAAGCTTTTGGGCAACACTTGCTGGAACCCATTTGCTCCAGGTGGCTTTCTGGGTTTTCAAGAAATCAAGCGCGGCGGCGGCTGGGCTGATCTTGTCTTCGCTGACGTGCAAAATCGCTTTTTGCAACTGGTCGAGGCTGAAGCTGGTCTTGCCGAAAAAACGGGTCAACGCGGCGTCGCTCTTGGCGAATTCGGCGTTGAGGTTGATGCGCAAGGTGGCGGACGGCGTGGCGCTCGGGCAGGCTTTGGGGTCATTTGCTTTCTCAAGTTCGTAGCATTTGGCGTTGTACTTGGGTTCTTTGAGTTGAATCACGTCGTACTTGCCCAACAGCGAGGTTGGCGCCCAGTAGTAGAACAAGATTGGCTTGCCCTGCTGGTAGGCGCTGGCAACGCTGGCATCGAGCGCAGCTTGCGAGCCAGGACGGAATTGTTGGTACATGCTGTTTAACTTGTAGGCTGCCAGTTTACCGTCGTTGGTTTTGTCGCACACCCAACCCGAAACGCAACCCAAAAGGCGTGACATGTTTGGATTCTCGTCGTCTTTAAACAAGTCTTTGTATTTTGCCAAATCGGATACAGACTTCAAATCTGGCGCGAGCGCTTTGATCCCTCGAGCCGCATCGCCCTCAACCAGGTAACGTGGCACAAACCAACCCTCGACCGTGCCGCCCTGCAAAATTTTGCCGACCAGTTTGGCTTTGCCGTCTTTGACACCTTTGATGACAATGTCGTTGAAGCCTTCCCATTCCTCTGCCCAGACGTGCAAATCGCCGTTGATGAGGGCGGTTTCGGTCACGGTGGTCGAACCGATGATGACTTCGGTTTTGCAGCCGTAACCCTTCTCGAGGATGTTGCGCAGCACTTCGGTGATGAACTGCCCG
>CAXTTL010000188.1:0-9676 GCA_964247135.1 uncultured Deinococcales bacterium
GAAGACATCAACAAAGAAGACTTGATTGCCATTGAAGACATGGTGATTACCGTGACCAAGGGCGGGTACATCAAACGCACCACACTCGAGGCGTACCGTTCGCAAGGACGTGGTGGGCGCGGCTCGAACTCGGGCAAATTGCGCGAAGAGGACGCCAACACCAATTTGATTGTCGGTAGCACCCACGATTACCTGCTGTTCTTCACCGACAAGGGTCGGGTCTACCGCGAGAAAATCTTCGAGTTGCCCGAAGCCGGGCGCGATGCCAAAGGTGCGCACCTCCGCAATGTGCTGCCGCTCAAAGACGACGAGAACGTCAAGTCGATCCTCTCGATCAAGGACCTCGAGCAGGAAGGTTCATTCGCCTTCTGCACCCGCCAGGGTATCGTCAAGAAAACCGAAATCAAGGAATATGGCAACATGACCAGCTCTGGTTTGATTGCCATTAATTTGCTCGAGAATGACGATCTGATTCACGTTTCGACCTTGAACGTTGGCGAACACGTGGTGCTTGCCACCCGAGAAGGGCAAAGCATTCGCTTCGGCGAGGACGACGTTCGCGCCACAGGACGCGCCACCCAAGGCGTGATCGGCATTCGTTTGCGCGAGGGTGATGAGGTCGTCAGCATGACCAAAGTCAGCGCGGACGACGACGGCGAACTCTTGACGATTTCTGAGAATGGTTACGGCAAACGCACCGCGATCAGCGAATACCCACTGCAAGGACGCGGCGGACAGGGCGTCATCACGCTTAAAGTCACCGACAAAACCGGCAAGCTCGTCTCGCTCGAGCGGGTCGGCGGCGACGAAGAACTGATGGTCATCAGCGCCAACGGCGTTGCGATTCGCACCAGAATCGAGCAAATCTCGAGTTACGGACGCCCGAGCCAGGGGGTCAAAGTCATGCGGATTGGCGACAGCGACCGCGTGACCAGCGCGTTCCCAATCAAGCAAGAGGAAAGCTTGATGGCGGACGGGGCGACAGGCGCGATTGAAATCTCGAGTGAAATGGTTGAAGAAGCACCAGAAGACAACACTGAAGAATAAGCTCGAGGCTCAAAAGAAGCCGTTGATCTTTTGCCTCTCATCACCAACCCTTCTCTCCACAGAGAGAAGGGAGTTTTATTTTTACCTCAAGGAATGGAATCGAGCTTCTGTGCTTGTTTCTGAAGGCGTTTCAAGACGCCCGAGCCATAAAAAAGCGAGAAGACAAACCTCTTCTCGCCTCTCGAGCAACTGCTTTTACTTCATCATGCCAGCTTTTTTGCCAGTGGCTTTCTCCCAAATGCTCCAGTCAACAGCGCCCTTGTCAGGATCGGACTTGAGGATGCCCTGATCGCGCAAAATCCTGACGTTGGCTTTGAGCACTTCGGGGTCAAGATAACCCGCGTAGCCTTTGAGGGTTGGTCCCGCCATGTAAAGTTTGGTGATTTCCGCCATCTGCCAGGTTTGATGACCTCGAGCGTCGATGCTGCCCGAACCTTTGCAGGTGTTGCCGCACTTGGCGAGCACAATGTCCACCGCAGCGCCTTGGTTGCGGGCTGCCCAGTTCCAACCCTTGATGCTGGCACGCAAGAGCTTGGCGGCGATGTCAGAGCCTTTCATGCCCGAACCCTTAAAGTTCTTGTCGTTCAGCACTTTTTCTGGCGCGAACATCAAATCCTCGAGCAAATTGATGCCGTTGTCGGCGAGTTTCATGACGTTCAGTTTGCCCAAGGGGTAACCCAAACCGATGATTTGGTTGACCTCGTTGTAGGTCATGGCAGAAACCGCGTCCACTTTGTCAGGGAAGACAATTGCAGGATCGAATGGAAAGGTCACTGCCGTGACATCTGGGCTGGCAACGCTCGCGTCGAGGCTCGAGGTCAAGCCTGCGGTCTTGAGGAGCGCAATGACTGGATATTCGTTGCCGCCGGGCCAGACACCCACTTTTTTGCCTTTCAGATCAGCCACGGTGTTGATGTTGGAATCTTTGAGCGACACCAGCGTAAAGCCAGACTTTTGGAACATTTGCCCGATGTGAACAATCTTCTGACCTTTTTCGCGGTTGACCAAAAAGTCTGTAATCCAGGTCGTACCGAAATCGGCGGCGCCAGACACCACGGCTTGCACAGGGTTGGCATCGCCAGATGGAATCAGGGTGACATCCAGACCCTCGTCTTTGAAGTAGCCGCGCGACACCGCCGCGAAGTACCCAGCGAATTGGGCTTGTGGAAACCACTTCAATTGCAACTTGACGGCAACCGTTTTGGAAGCGGCACTCGAGGACCCGAGCAGCATCCCACCAACGGCAAGACCTGACAGGGCAATGGCAGTAAGAACGGCGTTTTTCTTCATAACCTTCCTCCTCCAAAACAAAAATTGATTTCAATTCAATTCGAGTTTGCATATTCTATCTCGAGAAACGACCGAAAAGAAAACCTTCTCAAACCACAATCTCGGGTCACATTTTAGCCGGCACGCAAGCCCAGCAAAAAACCTGGAATGAAAGCCCCCGCAAAAGGCACGTTGTTGGTGAGGATTCCAGTGAGTCCGTTGAAAAAACCTTGGAGTGAATTTTTGGAAAGCAAAGGGTCAGCGTACTGCTGAATCCGCAGCCAGTCGACGCGCACCACACCGGTGTATGCCAGAAGTTGAATGGCAATGAACAACAAGCCAAAAATGACGATTGCGGTGCGTCCAATTTTTTTTAAGGCATAGCCCGTGGCAAACCCAGCCAGAACACCAAAAGAAATCTGTCCCAAATACGGGGCGATTGAATCAAAAAGGTTATTGCCTATCGATTGCGCGGCATTTTGAGCGGTTTGGGTGGCGGTGGTTGTTTTTGACACGCCTCGAGCATACCCTCGAAGTTGATTCCGCTCAAGTTCGAGGGCAAAAAGTTGGCTCGCGTTTGACTAGAATGCAAATGTGAGCAGTGAATTGAGTCCAAGTTTATACCAGCAAATTGGCGCGGCAAAACTGCGCGAAATCGTGCAAACGTTTTATCCGCTCGTCAAATCCGACCCGCTTTTAACGGATTTGTTTCCCGAGAATTTATCGGAAACCATGAACAAGCAAGAGGCTTTTCTGACGGGTTTTCTGGGTGGACCGCCGCTCTACCATCAGACCTATGGACACCCGATGCTGCGCGGCAGGCACATGAAGTTTAAGATCAGCATTGACCACGCTCGAGCTTGGTTTGAATGCTTTTCTGAGGCGGTAAATTCGGTTGATCTCGAGGAGGGTGTCAAAACCGAATTGCTCGAGGCGGTGGGTCGGGTGGCGGCGGCGATGGTGAATTCAAACTGAATCTCGAGTCCAAACCCGCACTTCAACCGAGTCTTCCTGCCAGGAGTTGAGAACATCTTGAAGCCTCAAAATTTGCCTCGGCGCGAACCAACTTTGGGCGTCTTTGTTGAGTGCCAAACCAAACTCGAGGGTCAAACAAGCATGAATATTCACACCGCTCGAGTTGAGAAACGTAATGACGGAATTTGGTTTGCTGGCAAACTCGAGCTGACCAGCATCATGAAATCCTTGGGCTTTTAAGCCTGCTAAAAACCCTCGCTCGAGCATCCAAAGGTTTGAAATCCGTGTTGACTCGAGTAAATCTGGCGTCAATCCCGCAATCACCGTGGCGAAACAATTCGCGCCGCTTGTGCTCGAGAACGTTCCAGCCAATCTGCGAACTTGTTCTGGAAGTGCCGCCCAAGTATTTTCTGGCATTTGGCTCGAGAGGCAATTTTGGCGCTCTGAACTGACATAAGCCGCCATCCATTGATATTGAATATCGGCTGGGAAGTCATTCCAAGTGTCGAAATGCAAAACGAAATGATCCTCAAAAACATCTGACTCGAGCGAAGCTGGAATTTCACCAAACACGTTTTGAACAAACCCGAGGTTGTAAAATTGCCCACGCCCCAAGTGCTTTTGGATTGCCATCAATTCGGCTTGGATTTCTCGAGGGAGCAATCTAAAATCTTGTGGCTCGAGCAAAACGACAAATTCTGCTTCTTTGGGAATCAGGTATGTCAAATACGCATCGGAAAACTCGAGTGAAGGTTTAAATTCCCTGCGCAAAATCGTGCCTGGCAACAATCCGCGAGATGACGAATTCAGAAAAAATGGCTCGAGTGCAAAGACAAAAATCTTGGACCACGCCTCGAGGGTCGAGATCGGAACTTCGCAACCCAAAATGTTTATGGCTCGAGATTCCATGTGATAAGCAGTTTATTGGAGTTGATGGCAATGCTCAAACCTCGAGTTGTTTCAGGTTCCAAACATTTGTTTTTGGCACTCACATTTCAAAATGCTAGGCTTAACCCATGACGCAAACCCTGACCAAACCCGCCGCAGCCAATAACCCCAGCACAGACCCCATCTTCGATTTGATCGAACTCGAGTTTGTTCGTCAACGGGACGGTCTGGAATTGATCGCCTCGGAGAACTTCACCAGCGCCGCCGTGCGGCAGGCGGTTGGCAGCATCCTGACCAACAAATACGCCGAGGGTTACCCTGGCAAACGTTGGTACGGCGGCTGTCAGGTGGTCGATCAAATCGAGCAACTCGCCATCGACCGCGCCAAAGAATTGTTCGGCGCGGCATGGGCGAACGTTCAACCGCATTCTGGCTCGAGCGCGAACTTGGCGGTGTACATGGCGCTGCTCAAACCAGGCGATACCGTGCTGGGCATGGACTTAAGCCACGGTGGGCATCTCACGCACGGCAATCCCGTGAATTTCTCGGGACTGAATTACAACATCGTCGGTTATAAAGTCCGCGAGGACACCGAACGCATCGACATGGACAACGTGCGGGCGTTGGCGCTCGAGCACAAACCGAAAATGATCATTGCAGGCGCAAGCGCCTACTCGAGAACCATCGACTTTGCGGCGTTTCGCGCGATAGCCGACGAAGTTGGCGCGTACCTGTTCGCGGACATCGCGCACATTGCCGGTTTGGTTGCCGCAGGTGTGCATCCGACTTCAATTCCTCACGCACATGTGACCGCCACGACCACCCACAAAACCTTGCGCGGACCGAGGGCGGGACTTTTGTTGAGCAACGACCTCGAGATTGGGGCGAAAATTGACCGCAGCGTGTTTCCTGGGTCGCAAGGTGGTCCGCTCGAGCACGTGATTGCGGGCAAAGCCATTGCGTTTGCCGAGGCGTTGCAACCAGAGTTTAAAACCTATGCGGCGCAGATCATCAAGAACGCGCAAGTCTTGGCGAACGAATTTATCAAACTCGGTTACCGCGTAATTTCGGGCGGAACCGACAACCACATGTTCGTACTCGATCTGCGACCACTGGGCGTCAACGGCACCAAAGCCAGCAAAATGCTCGATGCGGCGCACATCACGATTTCCAAAAGCACGCTACCTTATGACACCGAAAAAATTTTGCACGGCGGCGGGATTCGGATTGGCACGCCAGCCGTGACCACGCGCGGGATGCTCGAGGCTGACATGGGCACGATTGCGAATTTGATTGACCGTACATTGAAAGGCGAAGACCCTGAAATGGTGAAAAGCGAGGTTCACGCGTTCGCCTCGAGATTTGTGCTGCCATAGTTAAACTTATTGCAAAACGCATGGGGAATAATGATCAAATTGCTTAAAACTTGGTTGAGCACTCATAAAGCCGCTCATCGAGTATCTGATATTCTATTTTTAATTGTTGGCAATATCTTAGTTAAGAAATATTCAAGTGTTGTAAGTCATTCACTCGAACCAATTGGAATTTCTGAAAACCTCTTTCTGACTATAGTTGTGCTGGCAATAATATTATTTTTTTCAATTGGATTTTCACGTGCCAGCAAAGTAAGAATAAATGAAACTACAATTCGAATACACATGCCTAAACCTCTTTGGTATGGTTTTTTAACAGTAATTACATTCTTTTGGTTTGCGATTTTATTGTTTTTCTTATTATTCCTTCTGGTTTATTTGTACAATGAAATGCGTCAATTTGGAAATCAGAATCCAAATGATATTATTCTGTACTTGGGAATTCTTTCCATTCTTGCAATTCCCTCCATATGGTTCATGTTAAATTATAAAAAGCTTGAAAACTATAAAGATATAATTGGTCCCACTGAGGAATATAAAGGCTAACATCTTAGTCACACTTCAGAATAAGTGATCTTTCTATCTCAGCATTTCAAATGCCCCATCTCGAGACGGGGCATTTCTTGCATTTAATTTTAGCTCTAGCTGGCTTTTGGCAGGTCGCTGGCGTGGGAGAAAAGTGGCACGGTCACAGCATCAACCGTGGTGGGCAACACCTGCGAGTTTTTCTCAACGCGCTGGGAATTGTCGATGTACGGCGGCAGATTGGTCGCCAACGCGACGCGCATTTGCAAACCGTAACGGTCTTGGCGGTCCCTCGAGAGATCGGCTCGTGCCCGTTCGAGGGCAAAGACGGCTTCGTCGTATGCCATTTCGGCTTCGTTCAATTCGGCGCGTTCCATGACCGTCAGGCGGCGCAGGCAGGCGTCGCGTTCTTCTTTGTTGCGTCCCACAACTTCGCCCTCACCGTAAAGTTCGGCGGTCGCTTCCTCGAGCGATTCTCGGGCATCTTTGAGGCGTCGGTTGGCACGGCGGTGTCCAAGGGTGGCAATGTCCAGGGCGTCTTGGTGACGTTTGGTGGATTTGAGCCAATTTTGAATTTCAAGTTCGAGTGTTTTCACAGAACCTCCAGATTGGAATACCTTCTCCATATTCTGTTATACACATAATTCATTAGTTCAAGATGAACCCTGGATAAATCTCCGTTACCTTCAACCTCACAAAACAGGTGGCGAAAATCCTGTCCAGCACGGCTTAGAAGTGAGCCTCATCAGCCGTATAAACTTTTGTGCTCGAGCTTCAAAGCAGCATATTTGGGGTTCGCCTCGGCTTGATCCCAAAGCGCCTTAAAAATTTCTGCCGCTCGGGCTTTGAGGGGGTCCTCGGCGTTGCGCGGCAACTCTGGGCGTCCATGCGCTCCACTTTGCCCCTTCAAGGCTTTCGGAACGGGTCCGTCGTATTTGCGACCACCTTTATGATTGGCATAGCGTCTAGCCCTGGTAAAACCCATCTGCAAGAATTTTCGAGCCATGTCCGCACCAACAAAATCATTCGTCTCGAGGTAGGACAAAAACATGGCGTAAATCGTGGCACCGCTTTTTTCAGCCAGTTCTGGCGTGGCAAAACGCCAATGTGGCAATAGTTCAGATTTGTACGGCTGAACCAGCAAAACACCTTGCTCGCCCACGCCGACTCGGTACAACCCAGGGTGTTGACGCAAATCAAGACTGGAGTACTCCAGCGAATAATCAAATTTTTTATTAGCCTCAGCCACAGACGATCACCTGGCTCAAAATTCCGACCCAAACACTTTACCGTTCAAACTCGCTTTGGACTGCGAAACCGAATGCAAAGCCGGATGTTTTGTTATGCTCGAACCATGAAACAGTTCAAAGTCGTCTTGGTCGGTTGCGGTGCAATGTCCAAAG
The DNA here is from genome assembly GCA_964247135.1 of uncultured Deinococcales bacterium. Classification (GTDB taxonomy): domain Bacteria; phylum Deinococcota; class Deinococci; order Deinococcales; family JAAFIG01; genus JANXTZ01. The sequence goes on from CAXTTL010000188.1 coordinate 7,481, forward strand.
AGTGGATTCGGGTCGCGCAGGAGATTCCAAACCTCGAGCTTGTTGGATTGGTCGATATTTTCGAGGAAAACGCCCGAACCCGAGCCGCAGAATTCAACCTCGAGCATCTACAAATTGGTTCAAGCTTGAGTGAAATGCTTGAGCGATTGAAACCTGATGTGGTCTTTGATTGCAGCATTCCCGAAGCGCATTACAGCGTGGCACTCGAGGCATTCAAGCACGGTGCGCACGTGCTGGGCGAAAAACCCTTGGCGGATTCTTTGGCTCGAGCCGTCGAAATGGTGAACGCGGCGCGAGACTCGAATTTGGTGCATTCGGTCATGCAGAACAGGCGTTTTGACCCGAACATTTTAGCGGTCAAACAGTTTCTCGAGTCTGAACAGATTGGCACGGTCACCACGGTCAATAGCGATTTTTTCATTGGCGCTCACTTTGGTGGTTTCCGCGATTCGATGGCGCACGTGTTGTTGCTCGACATGGCAATTCACACTTTTGACCAGGCAAGGTTTATGACCGGCTGCGACCCCGTCAGCGTTTACTGTCTCGAGTTCAACCCCAAAGATTCTTGGTACGCGCAAGGCTCGAGTGCGCACTGTATTTTTGAGATGACGAACGGTGTGGTTTTCAATTATCGTGGCTCTTGGTGCTCGGAAGGTTTTCACACGACTTGGGAAAGCGATTGGCGGGTCATTGGCACACGCGGCACGCTGCGTTGGGACGGCGGCGAGGATTTGAGAGCACAAATCGTCAGCGAGACAGGCGGGTTTCTTTACGAGCACACCGAACTCAAACTCCCAAAACTCGAGCATCAAACCCCCAAAGGTCATGAGGGCTTGATTCGAGATTTTATCCGTAAGCTCGGGCAACAAAAGCCGCAAGCCACACCCTCGAGCGACAACATCAAAAGTTTGGCAATGGTTTTTGCGGCAATTGAAAGCGCGGAAACTGGAAAAAAAGTTTTGGTGCCTTGGGACTGAATCGATTCAAGTTTGCATAAGTGCCTTAGCTCGCTCGAGAATCGCGTCAAACATATCAACCGTCAGTTTCCCAGTTTGCGTGTTCTGCTGCGAGACATGGTACGAATCGAGCAAAATTTTTCCATCGGGCAAAACATATTCGAGCGCATGACCAAATGGGTGTTTTGATTTTTGCAATTTGTAAAACCCGTGCATGGTGTCGTGCGCAATTTTCCCGAGCGCCAGAATCACAGCCACATTCGGCAGCAACTCGAGTTCTTGTTCCAGCCAAGGTCTGCAATTTTGCAACTCGAGCGGCGTGGGTTTGTTGTCGGGCGGTGCGCAACGACCTGCGGCGGTGATGTAGCAATCGTACAACTCGAGTCCATCCTCAAGATTTTTGGACACCGCGCTCGAGGCAAAACCTGCACGGTGCAGCGCGGGGTACAAGAAATTTCCGCTCGAGTCTCCAGTAAACATTCGCCCTGTACGGTTGCTGCCGTGCGCACCTGGGGCAAGCCCAAGAATCAAAACTCGAGCGTTGACATCGCCAAAACCTGGCACGGGTTTCGCCCAGTAGGTCTCGAGTTTGTACGCCGCCCGTTTTTCACGTCCGACCTGTTCGCGCCACTCGACCAACCTGGGGCATTTGGTACAAGAAATCAGCTCTAAATTCAGTTCACTTAAACCCATAAAAAAGTTTAACTCGAGCGCCGCGTCTGGAACGGCACTCGAGGCGCAATGTGATTTTTAAACATCGCTTTTGAAAACCATCGCTATACTGAAGTTGTTCATCCCTCCTGGGTGCGACGGTATGCGATAAACGTACCGTCGCACTTTAAATTTCAAGCACTCTGCGGTAAGCGTTCCGAAAGTTCGCGGTGCGTGCGGCGCAACTCGCTGTAGAGTTTGCGTTTGTCTTCCTGTGAGATGCGCTGCCAGTTTTGACGGTGAATGATGCGTTTCAAGGCGTTTTCGCCACCTGGAAGTTCGCGCACGCTGCGAATTAATTCCGCAAGCAATTTATCAGGATTTGGGGCTGGCATCCTCGAGATGTTTGAATCGGTTGCCACGACTTCCGCGCTGACGGGCGCTTGCGGTGCAACAAATTTTCGCGGCTCGAGTGAACGCAAAACACTGACGGGTTCGCTCGAGACTGCCCAGTCGGGCAGCATAGGTTGTTCGAGGATTCGGGCGGTATTCTCGTCGAAATCCACCCAGACGGCATTGATACGTTCCA
>CAXTTL010000189.1:0-9616 GCA_964247135.1 uncultured Deinococcales bacterium
GTGGACGCGCACCGTGTACCGCCAGCGCTTCGGGTGCAACTCGAGCAAGCTGGAGGTGCTATCTCGAGCTTGAAGGGCGGTGAGGGCGTTGTACACCCGAAGTTTGGGGCTGGCAAGGTGCTGGCGGTGACTGGGGCTGGTGATCGGCAAGAGGTAATGATTGCTTTTGGCAGTGATGTTGGAACGAAAAAATTGTTGTTAAAGTACGCGAATTTAGTTTTAGCAGGGTAGTACATGCACTTCGGCAATCACATATGGGGAAATTATGTAAATATGATAGTTCAAGGATTAAAGCTTTATGAAAAATCAGCAAGACGACAAAACATTCAAGTATCATTCCCACCATTGGGATTCTCGGGCGGCACATGCGTTGCAGGAAGTTGCGTCATGATTTTGCTGGGAAACAACCACCGCGCCACAATGTAAAACAAACCCAAAACGTTAATCGTGGTGGTGGTAATCAGGGCAATCAACACCGCATCAGACAGTTCAAAATCAATCCCGAACATGGTTTTGATGGCGGCAAACAACAAAAACGCCAGAATCACAATCAACCAAATCACCGACAACCAGAACAACCACAGCGCAAAACGGCGGCGTTCTTTGAACATCGATTGCGCTTCGATTAAATTGTTCCTGTACCAGTCAATTTCGATCTGACCCAAATCCTTGCCGTAATCAGGCTCGAGCGGGATTTGATTGGCGTCCATCAGCACAGGTGGCGGGATTCTGGTGACATCAATTTTCTTGTCGTCAGGCATGTGTACCTCGAGTATCTTTTTGGCGTTGGAGGTTTAATCTCGAGGCTTAACGGCGTTCTTGACGTTTGAAGTAATCGCGGATGAGTTCGTTGGGGATGACTCCAAATTGGTTGACTTTAAAGGTTTTAGACCACGGGGAATCTTCCTTGTGCGTGAGCGACGACAACTGCCCGCCCGTGAGATGCCCGTACAATTCCCAGACTTTGTTCAGCAACTCGAGCACGGGTGTTTCGGTTGGAGCTTCAAACTCGAGTTTCTGGTTTGTTGCGTTGTCGATTCGCACGAGTGGTTTGGTGACGACGCCGTTGCCATATTTTCTCAGGGCGTCATACAAAGGCACAATGACTGGACCAAAATTCCAGGCTTGAATCGGTTCTTCGATTAAGGGCGCGTCGGTCAATGCCAAATGCCAGCCGTGAGCGAAGTACACCAATTTTTGCACCTGCATGTTGGTCAGGAAAACTTCGCGGTCTTTGGCGATTTGAATGAAGGCATTGGCGATGTTTCTGGCTGAATAAATCATAGGTTTCTTCCTGAGCGGCGAAGTTGATATTTGCGCTGGGTCATAATGAGTCACCCGAATTCGATTATAGCAAATTTACCGCTCGAGATTGGAAGATTGCCCTTGATGCTTTCCCATACACGACAACCGTACCCCTCACGCAAAAAAATTTGGGTGGCTCACCTGAAAACTCTCACCCGACTTCTTGCCCCTTAAAGCAGCACCTTACGGGCTTGGGGCGCTCGCTGAGGCTCGTCACCCTCTCTCGTTCTTGACCATAAAACGCACCTGTTCGGCATGGTCGCCAAGCGAAAGAGGGTTCAGAACCGAATATTTTCAGCTTCTCGAGAAATCAAAAAAGCTCCCTTCTCTCCGAGGAGAGAAGGGTTGGGAATGAGAGGGAGCGGGTAAATGTTAGCCTTAAAACCATGTTCACCACGATTCAAAACCTCACCCGTCACGATTTGGTGGTGAAAGGCAGCGAATTTCTGGCGTTTGCCAACCACACCTCGAGCGTTCAGGCGGCGCTCGAGTGGTTGAAAGAACTCAAAACCCAGTACAAGGATGCCACACACGTTTGCTGGGCGTACCGCGTTGGCGATCAATACCGTTTTTCGGATGACGGCGAACCTTCGGGCACGGCGGGCGCTCCAATGTACAGGTCGCTCGAGGGTTCGGGCTTGGATTTGGCGACGGTTGCGGTGGTGCGCTATTACGGCGGGGTGAATCTTGGTGCGGGTGGTTTGGTTCGGGCGTATGGTGGCGCGGCGGCTGAAGTGTTAAGAATTGCACCCAAACTCGAGGTGCATCCTCGAGTGACCCTGAGTGTGCTGGTCGGTTTTGAACAGATGAACGCGTTGTACCAGTTACTCGAGACATTCAACGTTCAAGACCGAATTGATGAGTTCACCGACAAAGGCTTAAACGTAAAATTTGCAGCGCTCGAAGCTGAACTCGAGCGACTGCAAATTCTGGTGCGTGATGCCACTCGAGGTCAGGGCGTGGTTTCACTCGAGGGCGTTTAAACCCGTCAAATCCCGCCCGACAATCAGGGTGTGAATGTCGTGCGTGCCCTCATACGTGTCCACCGTCTCGAGGTTGAGCATGTGCCTGATGATCGGGTATTCGGTGGTGATGCCGTTACCACCGTGCAACTCCCTTGCCATTCGCGCCCCCTCGAGTGCCACGCGCACGTTGTTACGTTTTGCCATCGAAACTTGCGCGTAATTCATTGTGCCAGCGTCTTTGTTTTGCCCGAGGTGATACGCCATCATCAAACCCAGCGAGTGTTGCGTTGCCATCGTGACCAGTTTGTGTTGCACCAACTGACGCCCCGCAATTGGCTTGCCGAAGGTCGTGCGCGACTTGGTGTACTCGAGGGTGGCTGAAAGCACACTCTCGAGCGCCCCCAGTGCGCCCCAGGCGATGCCGTAACGGGCTTGGGTCAAGCATCCTAGGGGTGATTTCAAGCCTTTAGACCCAGGCAGTAAATTGGTCGCTGGAATGCGCACATCCTCGAGCACGATTTCGCCGGTGATGCTGGCGCGAAGGCTCATTTTGTTCTTGATTTTTGGTGCGCTAAAGCCTTTGGTGTCGGTTGGCACGATAAAACCACGAATAATCCCATCGTCGTCTTTTGCCCAGACCACAGCAATATCCGCAATTGGGCTGTTGGTGATCCACATTTTCGAGCCGTTCAGCACGTAATCCGTGCCGTCTTTGACCGCTCGAGTTCGCATGGCGCCAGGGTCAGAACCACCGTCGGATTCGGTCAAACCAAAGCAACCCACCATGCGTCCAGCCGCGAGTTCGGGCAGGTATTTTTTCTTTTGTTCTTCAGAACCATACGCAAAAATGGGGTACATCACCAGCGAACCTTGCACGCTGGCGGTGCTGCGAATGCCAGAATCGCCACGCTCGAGTTCGTAACAAATCAAACCATACGCGGTGCTCGAGACGCCAGAACCGCCATATTCTTCGGGTGTGGTTGGTCCAAGAATGCCAAGTTCACCCATTTTGGTCGTCAGGCTGCGCGGCAGTGTGCCCTCGTCCCACCAGTCGGCAATGTGCGGGATGATTTCGGCGTCAACAAACTCGCGCACCATCGTGTGAATATCGCGTTCTTCGGGTTTGAGATTCTCGAGAATTTTGAAGTAATCGAACATGAGGGTATTGTCGCATTTTTGCGGTCTGATGGGCAATGTACGAATAACCTGCACGGAAATTCCAAACGATACATCACACCTCGAGTTTTGCATTAAACTTTTTTATGACCGAACTTCTCAAGCTTTTGGATTACCAACGTTGGGCAATCAGCAAAACCCTTGATTCGGTTGCCAAATTGACCGACGAACAATTACACCGTGACCTCGGCTCGAGTTTTAAAAGCGTGTTTGAAACTTTGGTACATCTTCACGGTGCTGATCGTGCGTGGTTGGGCAGGATTCAAGGGCAGAGTCCAAGCCGTCCAAATCCAGCCGATTACCCGAGTCTCGAGGTGTTGCGTGAAGCTTGGGAGGTTGTGTTTGACGGCTGGAAAACGACTGTCACAAAACTCGAGAATCCCAAACAGATGATTCATTACAAGTCTTACGACGGTTCGCCGTTTTCAAGTTCGCTCGAGGAAATCGTCAAGCATGTGGTCAATCACGGCACATACCACCGTGGGCAGGTGGTAGCCATGCAAAGAATGTTGGGCGGCGAGGCGGTTGGCACGGATTTGATTTCGTTTTACCGCAGTCGAAAAGTTTAAAACTCGAGATTCTGATGAACAAAAAAAATGATTCTAAATTTGTCGATACTCAAATTTAAAACTAGATTTCCTCAACATATTTATATAAATTTGGTAAGTAGTTTTGGCGCAAACGAAATTTTGTACCATGATTATGACCAGTCCTGGCATCAAAATCCACTAAAATTTGACCTTCAACCAAACCTTGTAAAAATTGATCAAAACTAAAAGTTGTTAATTTTAATATTTTCTGATAATGGTAAAACCCATGCCCGTTTTCGCGTTTTACTTTCGCTTGAACATAAAAACAGTTGTGTAGTTTGGTTCCTGCTTTGGCTGCCAAATCGGCAAAACCCCAATAGGGCTGAGGGGAAAGTTCTTCAAGACCGACTTTTGTTTCTACAAATTTAAGCCAAGCATTGTGTTTAGCTGCGATCCTCGAGCTGTCAAAAGAAATTAGTATTTTTTGAGCTTCATGATCAATAACAACTGTAAAACCTCGATCCGATGATCCAAGTCCATGAATTGTTTGGCGAAAACTCATCTCTGTTTCTGGATAGCCTTTCCCTGCTTTTTGATGCGACCAACCGTATTGAGGCAATAAAAGTGACGGAACGAATCTTAAAGCTTGTGGGGATGGTTCTGTATGAAAAAGCGTTAAAAGAGAAGACGTATTGAGTCGTTGGGTTTTTAATTCCCATTCAGCAGCATTCGGAATGGGTAAATTATTCTCTTCAATTCCAAGTAAATCCTCAAGCGTATTGCCAATACCACCATGATTACCGTAACGAGCATTGGGCACAAAACCCATATCGCGTATCTTTTTCAGCTCTTCAATCAGAGTTTCTTTGGTGTAAATTTTCATTGACCTGCCAAATCAAAAAGTGAATCTTTTGGCAAGACATAGGCTGGTGATTCAACGATTCGATCTCTTGCTAAATCGCAATACTCTGGCGAAATTTCGATGCCAATAAAGTTTCGTCCTAATTTCTTAGCCGCCACAGCAGTAGTACCTGAACCAGAAAACGGATCAAGAATGATTTGTGCCATTGTACTTTCAATACATCGGAGAGGTAGCGCCAGCGGAAATGGGGCGGGATGTTTATTTTTCATTTCTTGTGGGAATTCCCAAACATCTGTATATCCATTTTTTTGAGGCGCGAGTTTAAATTTAGGTTTAGTAATAACATAAATAACTTCGTAGCTCGGAACAAAATATCCAGGATTAAAATTAAAACCACCTGCACGTTTCCAAATTACAATTTGACGAACAGGAAATCCGTCAACAATGTCAGCTCTGTCTTGTATTAAGCCGCCCTGAACACGCCATTTATGGTTGTAAAAAATAGCTCCATCTTCTTTTAATAGTCTCATTGCTTCTGAAAGGCACGCCCTTTGCCATAAAACGTACTCTTCATGAGGCATCTCATCGTTATGATGCGCATAACCATTTTGAAGCGGATTATTTGCCCAACGCCCAGTTTTCGTACCTGCCTTCATGCCATTTCCGGTAGAGTTTTTAAGGTTATAAGGCGGTGATGTTACAACCAAATCAATTGAATTTGACGGCATCTGTCGCATCACTTCAAGACAGTCACCACAAATAATTTTATTTAAAAAGTCGTCGGGATAGGTCATTTTATTTATAGATGATACTTTTTACATTCTAAAATATAACGTTGAAATTATTAAAAGAATCACTATACTCGAGAATCCATACTCGAGGTTTAACTGTCTTTATCGCGGTAACGCAAGAACGCCGGAATGTCCAGTTCTTGTTCGCTGAACCGTCCAGAATTGATGATGTTGCCCAAATTGCCCAGCGTGTTGTTGCTGGTGCGCAGTTGGTTCATCAAACCTGGGGCTTCGTTGAAACCTGTGGCGACCACGGTCACACGGATTTCATCGCCTGCGTGTTCGTCGAAAGCCACGCCGAACAGGGTGTCCACGCTGTTTTCGTCCAAGCCTGTGGCGGCTTGAATCTTGCCGACAATTTCATACGCATCAGCAAGGGTCACGCGGTCTTCTGTGCCGGTAATGTTGATTAAAAGTTTTTTTGCGCCTTCAATGCCACGCTCGAGCAACGGCGAGTGAATGGCGCTGGCAACGGCTTCTTCGACGAGTTTATCGCCGCGTCCTGCGCCAATGCCCATCAGCACCGATCCCGCGCCCGTCAGGTGCATTTTCACGTCGGCAAAGTCCACGTTGATCAGACCGCTGGCGTTGATGACATCGCTGATGCCTTTGACGCCGTAATACAACACGCGGTCTGCCAACAGGAACGCATCGCGGATCGGGGCTTTGCGGTCCACCACCGAGACCAGTTTCTCGTTGTTGACAATAATCATGCCGTCCACGCGCTCTGAGAGCTTCTTGATGCCCTCTTCGGCAACGCGCAAGCGTTTGGGTCCCTCGAACTTGAACGGACGCGTCACGATGCCAATGGTCAGCGCACCGATCTCTTTGGCTATCTCGGCAACCACGGGCGCACTGCCTGTTCCTGTGCCGCCGCCCATGCCAGCGGTGATGAACACCATGTCCGCACCCTCGAGGTGTTCTTTGATCTGATCCCGATCCTCGAGCGCACTTTTTTCACCGACCTCGGGGTTTGCGCCCGCGCCCAAACCGCGTGTGGTGCGGTCACCAATTTGCAAGCGCAATTCGGCATGAGAGTTTGCCAGCACTTGCGCGTCGGTGTTCGCTGCAATGAACTCCACGCCGTCCAAGCCGGAGTCAATCATGCGGTTCACCGCGTTGTTGCCCGCGCCGCCTAAGCCAATCACTCGAATGTTCGCTGCTTGCACTGTTTTCGCCTCGTTCTTGCCAAAATTGGCGGTTGATTTCTGAAAACGTCTTGCGTCAAAATCTTAAATTAAAAAAAATCTTTAAAAAATGCCCTGATGCGCTCGAGAATACTCGGACCGCTTGGTTTGCGTTCGATGGCTTCGCTGGGTTCAGGCTCGAAATTGTCGTCCTCGCTGGCATAATTGCCGCTCGAGGAAGCATCATTTTGGCTCATGTGCGCCCCTGAGGCGCTGACGCCAACGGGAACGGCATTGTAATGCTGCTGGCTGCTGCTGGTTGCGCCGCGTCCGGTGAAATTTTCGATGCCGTACCGCACCAATCCGACGCTGGTGGCGTGGGTTGGACTCGAGACAACATCGGCAAGCCCACTGACATTGCCTGGTTTGCCAATGCGCACAGGCAGTTTAAAGCGTTCTCGAGCAAGTTCGGAGACACCGCGCATTAAAGCTGTGCCACCCGTAATCACCACGCCAGCCGCAATCAATTCAACTGGTCCAAGCACTGAATCGATTTCGGCTCGAGCCAAATTGAAAATTTCTGCCATGCGGGGTTTGATGATCCTCGAGAGTTCAAAGGCACTGACCTGCGGCACAACCCCATTTTGGGTTAGCTCGAGGTTGAGGTCTGGGTCTGCCATTTCGGGCACGGCAGCACCGTATTTTTTCTTGACGCGTTCGGCTTCGTCGGCTGGAATTTTTAAGATTTGCGCGAGGTCTTGGGTGACATGATCGCCACCGAGCGGAATGACCGCACTGTGTGCCAGGTTGCCGCGTCTGAAGACCGCAACGTCGGTTGTGCCACCACCAATGTCAATGAGGACCATGGTGACATCCTCTTCTTGAGGCTCGAGCACGCTTAAACCACTGGCATAGCCTTGCAAGACCAAACCGTTGACGGTGATGCCCGCCTCGGAGACGCAGCGCCTTAAATTGGCGAGCGGTCCTTGCGAACCGGTCACAATATGAACGTCCACCTCGAGCCGAACGCCGTGCATTCCGACTGGATTTTTGATGCCTTCCTGCCCATCGACCACATATTCTTGTGGCAGCACGTGAATGATCTCGAGGTTGGGATCGAGCGGTACAGCCCTGGCGTTTTCGATGGCGCGTTCGACATCGGGTCTCGAGATTTCTTGCCCACGGCGGATGGCGGCAAGCCCGTGACTGGTCAGGGCTTTCAGATGCCCGCCCGCCACACCCACGTAGGCATCGACGACACGAACGCCAGCCACCCGTTCGGCGGCGGCGATGGAATTGCGAATTGAACTGATGGTGCGCTCGAGGTTGACCACCACGCCGCGCTTGAGACCTTCACTTGGCACTGTACCTTCACCAATAATGTCGAGCACCCCGTTGGGGCTGACCTCACCGATCACGGTTGTGATTTTGGTCGTGCCAATGTCCAATCCGACCACGATTCTCGAGTTGTAACGGTTATCGGTCATTGTTGGACACTCACCCCCCACGGATAGATGTTGATTTGTGCCGATCTTTGATCGGCTTGGAGTATCTTGACACTTCCGCCCCATTTGAGCAAGGAAGCATACGAATCCGTCCAGATTCGCAAGTCTTTAAATTGGAGACGGTAACCTTGCGGCGTGAACCGTATCTCGAGGGGTTTAAATGGTTTCATCAATAAGGCTATCTTAAGCGCTTCGGGCAGTTTTGAGCTATCCCAACCCGTTAAGGTTGGGCTTGGATTCAGACCGTCAGGAAGTTCTGTGCCGTCCAAGGCAACCGTGATTCTCGAGCCGTCGGACTTTAAGAGCGTGCCGACGGGTTCGCGTTCGATCAGTTTGACTTCAACCTGCCCTGGAAAATGCTTGATGATGTTGGCTTGGGCTATCCAGGGGCTACTCTCAAGTTCTTTGGCGCTGGCGTTTGACGCCCACAACCACGGGTTGCCCCGCGAGATGCCACTCATGTGCGCGACCTCTTTGGCAGAAAAATGCTTTGATCCCGACACCAGCACGCCCCAGACGGGCAGCACAAACCTCGAGGCGGCAAGCAAAGCCCCGATAATAATCAGCAATGATATGCCCCATGTCAGGTTTTCTTTGGTCGGTTTGATTGGACTGGTCATATGCTTCCCCATATTTCCACTTCGCGCTCGAGGTTGATTCCCAATTGACGTTCGATGTTCGAGAGCAACTCGAGCACATCTTTGGCGCTGGCATTTCCTTGGTTCACCACAAAATTACCATGTTCGAGTGAGATCATGGCGCCGCCGACTTTGGCACCCTTCAAACCCGCCTGATCGACCAGTTTACCCGCAGAGAAGCCCGTCGGGTTTTTCCAAGCGCAACCGAAGGTTCGTTGGTGTGGTTGCCCCTTGCGGGCGTTGTCGGCAAGGTTCATGCGTTCTTGTACGATTTCTGAGGTTGTCACCTCGAGTTTGAGGCGAACCCGCGTGACGATACCCGCACCATTTTTGCCGTGCGGGATGCTCGAGTTGCGGTACTGAAAACCGAGTTGGTCTGGCGTAAAAATCTTCACTTCGCCGTCCATAAAAACCTCGAGTTGGAAAATCGCATCCGCCATTTCGCCGTAACGCGTTCCCGCGTTCATGCGCACCGCGCCGCCGACTTGGGCTGGGACGCCCCACAAGCCTTCGATGCCCGACAAGCCGCGTTGTTGAAGTTGCCTGACAAGCCCTGGAATCGGCTTTGCAGCGCCGACCCAACCCGTGACAATATGGGTGTCATTCGAGAGACTTGGGTCAGGCTCGAGGTCGGCTTTGGAATACTCGCCACCGAGACGAATCACGCGCACACTAACGCCAGCATCGCCGCCAACCAGATTTGAACCGCCACCCAGA
>CAXTTL010000190.1:0-9434 GCA_964247135.1 uncultured Deinococcales bacterium
TTGCCGCTCGTCGAACATGGCGACCAACACGTTCGCACCGTTTGCCTCGTCGCGCCCCGCTGCCCGCATACTCATGACGGCACGTTGCAAGACCCGTTGAAACGCCGTGGTGGGTGCGGGTTCAAGCCCGTTGACGGCTTCAAATTCGAGCATCAGGGCGTTTAAATCCTCACGCAGGGCGGTCAAATCGACGCCGCACCTCGAGAGGGTCAGTTGCGCGTCGGGGTCATCGAGCAACGACAGCAGCAGATGCTCCAAACTGGCGTACTCGTGCGAGTGTTGATGCGCAATCTCGAGGGCGCGGTGGACGCTGCGTTCTAGGTTCGGGGTCAGCATAAAATTTCCTTCACGCGGGTGCTCATGCGGGTTCCAGGGTGCATTGAAGCGGGTGTCCCTCTTCTCGGGCGGCTTGTTCGACTTGGTTGACTTTGGTTTCGGCAATTTCAAACTCGTACACGCCGCACACGCCCACGCCGATATGGTGGACGTTGAGCATGATTTGCACGGCTTCGCCTTCGGGTTTTCTGAAAAATCGCATCAGCACATCCACCACAAAATCTTGCGGGGTGTAATCGTCGTTTAACAGCAGCACGCGAAACATGGGGGGCGTTCGCGTCTGTGACTTGGATTTGGACCTGGTAATGGTGCCTGTATCGCTCACCTGAAAAGCTTAGCAAAACCAAAGATTTTCAATTGTGAATTTAGGGTGAACGTTGTGTCACACTTGAGCGGTGATAATGGCAACATTCTTTGTGACGCGCCAAGCCCCGTATGAAAACCGAGTCTCGAGCACTTTTGCAAACGCTTCACGCCCTCGAGTCCAGGCAACATCGGAAATGTCATATGAGGGTTGAATCGAATCCCAGTATTCAAGTACAGGTCTTGCGCCAGGAAACTCGAGTGTGGATTCCAGTCTTGTAAACGTGCCGTTGTGAAACACCTTCTGAACTTGCTCCTTGAGGTGCGCCGAGAAATATTGACGATTCAGAACACTACTGGTTATGGGCGCAAAGTCCGCGTCGTCTTTGAGGGCTTCAAACACCGCCTCCCAAAACTCGAGCATGTAACCATCGTCATTTGTGACCGCCAGAAAACGCCCGCCAGGTTTTAAAACGCGTTTCGCTTCTCGTATGGCTTTGTTCATGTCTGGAACGTGGTAGAGCATGTGTCGCGCCGTCACCACATCAAAACTCGGGTCGGCAAAAGGCAATTCCATTGCGTTGCCCTGAATCCATTCCACCGAATCCGTTTTGTTTTTTGCCACCTCGAGCATCCCACCCGAGAAATCCAAACCCACCAAACGCCCAAGGTGTCCAGAGGCGCGTAAACGCGTTGGGAAATTCCCTGGACCAGTACCAATGTCCAACAAACTTTCAAACGGCTCGAGTTTGAGAACTTTATCAACCCCATCCTCGAGGTTTGCGCCTTTGCTGTAAAACTGGTGTGTGCGAATTCGGGTTTGCAAATGCCTGTCCGTCCCGTATTGTTTCGCCACAAGTTTTGCATCGTTCATGGCTCGAGCATAACAGCTTGGGTTTTGATTGAAGTGGGAACTTTTTGGACATCTTCGCACTCCAACAGTCATGAAAAAGCCAATTCTTGCCCTCGCCGCAGTTGTTGTCAGCGCGGGAGCGCTCATGCTCGGGCTGGTCAACTCGAGCCAAGCGCAATCGCCCAGCAAAAAACCGAACATCATTTTGATTCTTTCCGACGATGAAAACATCAAAATCCATGCCTTCATGCCCAAAACCAAAGCGCTCTTGGAGGATCAAGGTGTGACGCTCTCCAATTATTTTGTGACCTATGCCCTGTGCTGCCCATCGCGCTCGAGCATCCTGCGCGGTCAGTATCCGCACAACACCAAGGTTGAAGGCAACATGCTGCCGCAGGGCGGTTTTCAAAAGTTTTTGCAACAAGGACTCGAGGACAGCACCGTCGGGACTTGGCTCGAGGCTGCGGGGTATCGCACGGTGTTTGCGGGCAAGTACCTGAACGGCTACGGCACTGGCGACCCCAGCCATGTGCCCACGGGTTGGAGCGAATGGTACGGCGGGATTGGCGGTGCGCCTTACAAGGATTACAACTACGACCTCAACGAGAACGGCAAGACCGTGCATTACGGCAATGCCCCAAAAGATTACCTGACCGATGTGATCTCGAGCAAAGCCAGCGACGCCATCAAACGCGCCTCGCAGGACGGCAAGCCATTCATGCTCTACCTCGCACCGTTCACGCCGCACTCGCCAGCAAATTTTGCGCCCAGACATGCGAATCTTTTTAACGATGCCAAACTGCCACGCACACCGTCCTTTAACGAAGCCGACATCAGCGATAAGCCCGCCGCAGGCAACAGCCGAAAGCTTTTAAACAACCAACAGATTGCACGAATGCAAGCGCTGTACGTCAAACGTTTAAAATCCCTGCAAGCGATTGACGACATGGTTGAAAACCTGGTGAAGACGCTCGAGGCAAACGGGCAACTCGAGAACACCTACATCGTTTACACCTCCGACAACGGTTTTCACATGGGCGAGCACCGCATGATGCCAGGCAAGAACACCGCCTTTGAGGAGGACATTCGCGTGCCGTTTATTGTGCGTGGTCCTGGCGTGCCAACAGGCAAAAAGCTCGAGGCGATGGCGCTCAACATTGACCTTGCCCCAACTTTCGCCGAGATTGCGGGCATCAAAACGCCTGACTTTGTCGATGGACGATCCCTGCTGCCACTGGTCACCTCCAGCAACGCCCCAAGCCCCTGGCGCTCGGGTTTTATGATCGAACGGCGCGGTGGACAAGACGCGCAACGTGAAGATGGTGATGCCAACGAACCACAGAATGCGCTCGAGTTCAACGCCATTCGCACGCCAGACTGGACTTACGTCGAATACGGCGAGGGTGGGCGCGAATTGTACGACCTAAAACGCGACCCGTATCAACTCGAGAATGTTGCCGCAAAAGCCGACCCTGCGCTGGTCAAAGCGCTGTCGGTCAGACTGGCGCAACTCGCGGCGTGCAAGGCGGCGGCGTGCCGTCAGACAGAGGACGCACCAAAACCCTAAGCTCGAGGTTGGTCATGATAGAGTCCTGCTCGAGAGGCAGAACATGGGCTGCCTGGTTTCAGACCCGCTCGAGGCGCTCATGGGGCATTGGCGGCAATTCAACCCGAATCTCATCGCCTGGTTTGACCTCACCGCCCGTCAGCACCACGCCCATAATCCCAGCTTTGCGAATCAAATTCCCAGCCTCGTCATGCTTGAGCACGGCGTTCATCAATCCTGCTTGCAAGCCGTCGAGTTGCGTGCAGGGGTTGCGCAAACCCGTAATCTCGAGCATCGCAGTTTCGCCAAGGTACATTGTTGTGCCTCTGGGAAGTCCGAGCAAATCAATCCCGCGTGTGGTGATGTTTTCGCCCATCTGTCCCGCGTCAATCTTGAACCCTCGAGCTTGAAGTTCGTCGTGAAGCTCGGTGTGAATGAGATGCACTTGGCGCAAATTGGGTTGCGTCGGGTCAGCCGCAACCCTGGACCTATGTTTGACCGTCACGCCCATGTGCGCGTCGCCCTCGACGCCCAGTCCCTCGAGCAATTGGATGCTGGATTGTTGGAACTTTTGCATGGTGTGGGTTGGACTGCAAAAAACAGCTTCGACGGTGGCGTTCATGAAAGAATTCTAGTTCAATTTTGCGTCCTGCTGGTCATGACTCGAGAATGAGCCTGCTTCGTCATGCAGTTAACGGTTTTGACCTTTCAAAACTGTAATACTTCAATCTCAAAAAGGAGTGAAATCATGGCTGAACGTCAAGACTTATTTCGTTACGTGGTCGAAGAATTTGCCGAGGATTACCAGACTGGTGAAATCAGTCGCCGAGAATTTTTGCGCCGCATGGCACTGCTGGCTGGTGGTATCGCCGGTGCAAATGTGCTGCTGGGTTCGCTGGGCATGAACCTAGCCAGTGCCGCCGAGTGGCAGCAGGTGTTTGCCAACATCCCAGAGCGCGAAAACGTGCTTCTGGCGCAACAGGTTGACCCGAATGACCCCGAGATCAAAGCCCAAATGATCACCTTCGAGGCTCGAGGCTTCACGAACATGGCGTACCTGGCAAAACCGGTCAAGCTCGAGAAAGCGCCTGGCTTGCTGGTGATTCACGAGAACAAGGGTTTGCAACCCCATATTCAGGATGTGGCGCGTCGCGCCGCCAAGGCGGGGTATGTGGCGTTGGCGGTTGACCTAATGTCCAAAACGGGCGGCACGGCAAAATACAGCGACACCGCACAAATCTCGAGCATTTTGGCGCAAACCCCTGGTGAGGAGCACGAGGCAAATTTGCTCGAGAATTTAAAGGTCTTGAAGGCGACCGACGGCGTGATTAGCGACCGTTTGGGCGCGATTGGATTTTGTTTCGGCGGCGGTTTGACCTGGCGTCTGGCGACGGTTGCCAGCGACTTAAAAGCGGCTGTGCCGTTTTATGGTCCGTCGCCCGATCTGGAAAAAGTGCCCAACATCAAGGCGGCGGTGCTGGGTATTTACGGCGGCAGCGACACCAGAATCAATGCGGGCATTCCGGCGCTCGAGGAGGCTCTCAAAAAAGCCAAAACCACCTATGAGATCAAAATTTATCCTGGCGTCAACCACGCGTTTCACAACGACACGGGCGCGAATTACAATGAGGCGGCGGCGAAAGACGCTTGGGCGAAAGCGCTCGAGTGGTTTAAAAAATACGTTTGAGATTCTTCCAGACTCGAGGTTCGCCGTGATGCTGCGGCGAACTTTTGATGCTCGAAATTTGACTCAAGATTAAGAAGGCATTAAAGACTTTGCCGTCGTGTACAAGGTTGCACAGCCGCGTCAGGGTTTAAATTCAGCGGACGGACAGATTCGGCACATACCATCCTTGAAGATGCGATTTGCTCGCAATCCAGAAGGTGGTACACAAATGACCCTTTATGCTCGCACCAAATCTGCGCATCACCCATCGTTCTCTCCAGAGGTTGTTGAAGGTATCGCCTCAATTCAAACATCTCCAAAACAGCCAAACCCTCGAATCCTCAGCGTCGGCACGGCATTGCCGCCGTATGTCCTCGAGCAAAAAGAGGCGCAATCCCTCACCCGCAGCCTGTTCGCCTCGAGCTACAAAGACATTGACCGCCTGATGTCCGTTTTTGACAACGGGCAGGTCATGACGCGTCACGTGGCGGCACCATTAGAATGGTTTGACACCGATCATACTTGGGCTGAAAAGAACGAAATCTACGTCGAAAAAGCCCTCGAGTTGGGTGAGGCGGCGGCAAGGTGCGCCCTGAAACGCGCAAAGCTCGAGCCTGAAGCGATTGACGCGATTATTTTTGTGTCCACCACCGGCGTTTCCACGCCAAGCTTGGATTCGCGTTTAATCAAACGCCTGAACCTCTCGAGGCACACCGCCCGAATTCCCGTCTGGGGTCTGGGTTGCGCGGGTGGGGCGGCTGGTTTGGCGCGGGCGGGCGATTACGCCAGGTCCAATCAGGATGCTCGGGTGTTGCTGGTGGCGGCGGAATTGTGCAGCCTGACCTTTCAACGCGGCGACCGTTCAAAGTCCAATTTGATTGCCACCAGCCTGTTCGCCGATGGCGCGGCTGCCGTGATCGTCGGTCCAGGCGCTGGTCCAGAGCTGGTTGGTTCGTACAGCACCTTATTGGACGACACCGAAGACATCATGGGCTGGGATGTCAACGACAACGGTTTGAAAGTGCGTTTTTCCAAAGACGTGCCCGCCCTGGTCAGCGAGGTCATGCGTTCCAACATGACCGAGGCAGCCCAAGCCAACGGCTTGACGTTCTCCGACATCAAGCACTTCGTCACCCATCCAGGTGGTCTGAAGGTGCTGCAAGCCTATGCCCAAACGCTGGGTCTCGACGAGGTTGCACTCGAGGATTCTTATGAGGTGCTGAAAACCTGCGGCAACATGTCCAGCGTTTCGGTGCTGTTCGTGCTCGAGCGTTTCATGCGCCGCTGGTCGAAAATGCCATCGGGAGAGTTCGGCGCGGTTTCCGCAATGGGACCTGGATTTTCAGTCGAACACGCGTTCTTTAAAACATGAATCTTTTGCTGATCGGTTTTCTGGCATTCATTGTCATCCAGCGCCTGCTCGAGTTGCGCGTCGCCGCACGCAACCGCCAATGGGCGCTGGCTCGAGGGGCGACCGAGTACGCGCCCGAACATTTTGGCTTGATCGTTGCATTGCACGTGGCTTGGATTGCCGCCCTGGCACTCGAGGGTTTTGCACGGGGCGCACAATTGAGTGCATTTTGGCAACTTTGGTTGGTCATCTTTGCCATCGCTCAAATCGGACGTTACTGGGCAATCGCCAGCCTCGGACCGTACTGGAATACCCGCATTCTGATTGTCCCAGGGGCACAACTGATTCGTCGCGGTCCGTACAAATTCCTTAGCCACCCAAATTATCTGGTGGTGGCGCTCGAGTTGTTCAGCGGACCGATGGTCTTTGGGGCGAGCATTACCGCCATCGTTTTTAGCCTTTTGAACGCAGCATTGTTGTTGCTGGTTCGGATTCCCGCCGAGGATCGGGCGCTCGAGGTCTACCGTCAAGCTGGGCAAGTTTAAAACCTTGTACCTCGAGCACCAAGCTGCGGTACACTCGTTTGCATGTCGATTGAAAAGTATTATTTGACGTATGACCTGATTGCCGCCCAAATCGAAAGCCTCGCCGAACGCCTTTCCCACGAGAACTTCGATGCGATGCTGGTCGTCACTCGGGGCGGCATGATTCCAGGTTCAATTCTTGGCTATCGCCTCGGCTTGCGCAATATTTTGGTGGCTGCCGTCGAATTTTACGACGATGCCACGGGCGCTCGGGGTGAAGCACCAACATTCTTGCAATTTCCTGCCGATCCGTTGTTGCATAAAAAACGCGTTTTGGTGGTCGATGAAGTCTGGGATTCTGGACGCACCATTCAAGCCGTTGCGACTCGAGTTCGGATGGCTGGCGCAGAACCGGTCACGGCGGTGCTGCATTACAAACCAGGCAATTCCGAGGTCGATTTCAAACCCGATTATTACGTCGAGGAGACCAACGCCTGGATTGTCTACCCCTGGTCAAAGCACGAAAAAACCGTGTAATCTCGAGCATGACACTTGATCCAAACCGAACCATTAGTGAACTCAAAGAACTTCGGGCGCTCACCGGTGACGAGAACGGTGCGCAACGCGTGGCATTCACCGAAACCTGGCAGAAAGCCAGGGATTGGTACAAGTCCAAACTCGCCGCGTTGCCCGTGACCATCGAGCAAGACGCGGCAGGCAATTTATGGGCGACCCTGCAAGGCTCGAGCGAGACGGAACTTTGGATCGGCGGACACATCGACAGTGTGCCGAACGGTGGCTGGCTCGACGGTTGCCTGAATGTGCTGGCGGGTCTGGAGGTTCTGCGCCGCATCTCGAGCCAGGGCATCCCGCCCGTGACCGTGCGCTTGGTGGACTGGGCAGACGAGGAGGGCGCACGCTTTGGGCGCAGTTTGTTCGGCTCGAGCGCGGTCAGTGGGTTTTTTGATCCCAACGATTTGCGCAACCGCACCGACAAGGACGGCATCAGGCTCGAGGATGCGGTCAAAGCCTACGGCATCAATCTGGACACCGCACTCGAGGCTGGAAATGCCAAAAAGAATGCCGCCGCCTATATTGAGCTTCACATCGAACAGGGTCCGGTGCTCGAGAAACTCGGGTTGCCATTGGGTGTGGTGCTCGGCACAAAGGGCGTGGAGCGCCATGCAATCACGTTTGTGGGTCAAGAAGCCCATTCGGGCAGCACACCGATGCTGCAACGCCGTGACGCGCTGGGGGCGGCAGCCAAACTATCGCTCGAGATTCGGGAGATCGCCAAAAAGCACAGCGACGCGGTTGGCACGGTCGGCAGCGTCAAAACCTTTCCAGGCATTGTCACCGCCGTGGTTGGACGCTGCGAAATGACCCTCGATCAACGCGACTTGAGTGCCGATATTCTGGCGCAAATGAACCGTGAGGCTCGAGAGGCAAGCGAAAAATTTGCGCTCGAGGAAAACGTCAGCGTCGAATGGAATAAAATTTGGAACATTGAACCGATAGCCTTTCATCCAGATTTGATTGCGCTTTGCGATGCCGCGATTCTCGAGACCTGCGGGGTCAGTCATAAACTCCCGAGTGGACCGCTTCATGATGCCGCCGAAATTTCTCGGGCTGGCATTCCGACCGTCATGATGTTCGTGCAAAGCCTGCGTGGGATCAGCCACAACAAAATCGAGGACACGCTCGAGGAACATTTGGCGTTGTCAGTGAAAGCCTTTGATGCACTGGCGAGCAAGACGATTGAGTGGATTCAAAACAAAACGTAATTCCAAAGATTCAAATTCTTGAAAACCCAAGCATGAATTCAGCCTCATTTATGGTTTGATAAACTCGAGTTGTGAGCACACCCAAAGCGATTCTTTTTGATCTGGACGACACGTTAACCAGCCGTAAGTTAACTTTAAAACGTTTTGCAATTCAGTATCTCGAGGATTTCAAAACACACCTCGAGATAGATGTTGACGTTTTTGCGCAAGAACTCGAACATGCCGACGGTCATGGTTATCGCCCAAGACCTGAAATGTTTCAAATGTTGCTCGAGTGTTTACCTTGGAAAACCGTGCCAACGCGAGACGAGTTTTTAACGTACTGGATCAACACCTTCCCGCGCTTTGCACTACCCATGCCTGGGATGCTCGAGACATTAGAAACCCTGAAAGCTCAAAGTTTCAAACTGGGCGTTGTCACCAACGGGCATTCGTTTCAGCAACAAACCAAGATTGATGCGCTTGAGATTCGTGGGTTGTTTAACACAATTCTGGTGTCTGCCGAAGTGAATTTACGAAAACCAAACGCTGAAATTTACCAACTGGCGCTCGAGCAACTGGGTGTTGAAGCACATCAAACTTGGATGGTTGGCGATCATGTCGTAAATGACGTGCTTGGTGCTCGAACTGCGGGTTTGACTGGCGTCTGGCTGCGCCATGAATCTCGAGTTTGGGACGCTGCCGAACCGAACAACCTCGAGATTGGGAATTTACCCCAACTTTTGGACTTGCTCGGGTGAGCATTGCCGAGTAAAAATAGAGCATGGTCAAAGACCGATTTGGCAATCAAACGAGCGCGGCAAACTCGAATGCCGTGCAACATCTTGACGCGGCGCTGGATTGCTTTTTGTTCTTTAACGGTTCGATTCCCGATGAGATCAATCTGTCATTGCAAGCCGACCCAAATTTTGTGCTCACACGGGCGCTGCAAGCCTACATTGGCGTGCTCGGCACCGAACCGAGCGATGCCCAAGCCGCTCGAGCATCGTTTTTGGCATTCAAGCAACCCAGCAAACTCGAGCCTCGAGAGCGATTGCATCTTGCCGCCGCCGAAGCGTTGCTTGAGGGTGA
>CAXTTL010000191.1:0-9426 GCA_964247135.1 uncultured Deinococcales bacterium
AACCAGTCGGCGGCGCGTTGACCCTCGAGTATAAAGTCAGAGCCGATAAAGGTCACGTAGTCACGACCGGCTTTGGCAATGGTCTGATCGACGTTGCGGTCAATCACAAACACGGGAATACCGGCTTTTTTGGCTTTTAGCACTGCCGGGGCGAGCGGTTTTTCTTCGCGCGGCGAGAGGAAAATGGCATCCACTTTTTGGGCGATCAAAGAATCGACATCCGAGACTTGCTTGGCGGCAGAACCGTTGCCATTGGTGTAAACCAGTTGCCAGCCACGTTTTTTGGCTTCACCCTGCATACTGGCGGTCAATGCCAAACGCCAAGGGTTGTTGGTTTCGGTCTGGGCAAAACCAATTTTGTAGCTGGCTTTTTTCGCCAATTTGGGCAAACCGGCGTCGGCGGCGAGGGCACAGAAGGCAAGGGCAGCCAGTGCTAGCGGAATAAAACGTTTCATAATTCCTCCTTGAAAAAACACCATCACAAAAATTTGGTTCAGTGACAAGCACGTTTCAGACTCGAGATTTTGCTGAAAAATTTGGCTCGAGGTTTGCAAAATCCCAGTCAGGCTGACCTCCGTAATGTCTGACATTCGTTCAGGATGCGAACAACACAAGCCACAAATCCGTCTCGAGGGCAGTTCGATATTGTGCTGTGTTGTGAACGATCACAAAGCTATCACCGAATTTATTCTTCTGTCAATAGTGAAAAAATATTGCGTTCTGAACCATAAAAACAGAACTGATTTTGTCGGTCTCGAGATTTCTTTGAAACCAATAAAAAGTACTAAGATTCAAAATCAAGGAAATAACCCTGTACAGAACGATAGATTTGATTTATTGATCGTTCACATGCAATGCTGTTGGCAAAACCAGATATGATCTCTGACGGAGTTAAATTGAGTCGTATTTTGAAATCACATCCAAAAACCCTTGGCAAACCCGCCACCATCAAAGACGTGGCGAGCCATGCTGGCGTGTCCTATCAAACGGTTTCCAGGGTGATCAACGGTCATCCTGCGGTCAAAGCCGCCACTCGAGTTCGGGTGGAAAATGCCATTCAGGTCTTCAATTACCACCCCAATGGCGCTGCCCGAAGCTTGGTTTCGCAGCGTTCCACCACCTTGGGCATCATCAGTTTTGGCACAACGTTTTACGGACCAGCCCAAATGGTCGCCAGCATCGAACAAGCCGCCCGATTGCGCGGTTACGGCTTATCCTATGCCAACCTCTCAGCCTTATCGATTCTCGAGCTGACCGATGCCATCAAAACCTTGCGCCGTCAAAGTGTCGGCGGTTTGTTGATCGTCGCACCCTTGCTCGAGGTGGAAACCGCCAGTCTGGAGAGCCTGTGCAAAGATTTGCCCTTCGTGCTGATCGACGCCGAATCCAGCGCCAAACATCCTTTCAGCGCCATCGATCAATTCGCTGGGGGACGACTGAGTGCCGAGCATCTGATCGCTTTGGGGCATCGCAACATTGCCCTCTTGAGCGGACCTCAAACCTGGTACGACGCCAAATTGCGCAACAAAGGCTGGCGCACCGCCCTGCACCACGCCAAACTCGAGCCGGTCCAAGATGTTGCCGGCAATTGGAGTGCCGGCAGCGGGTATCAAGCGACCAAGCAATTGCTCGAGCGGTGCAGCTTTACAGGGTTACTGGTGGGCAACGACCAGATGGCGCTCGGCGCCCTTCGCGCCCTCCACGAACACGGTCTGCGCATCCCAGAGGATGTCTCGGTGGTCGGCTTTGACAACATGCCCGAAACCGCTTTTTTTGAACCGCCGCTGACCACCGTCGAGCAAGATTTTGCCAGCTTGGGACAACGCAGCTTGGAGCAATTGATTGCCCTGATCGAAAAACCCGAACTTGCCCCCAGAATGCAGGTGATTGTTCCAAAATTGATCGAGCGCTCGAGCACCGCCGTGGCTCAAACCCAGCCTTCAGTGTTGAAGGTAAAAAATTAAAACTCGAGCTGGGTTTGATTGTTCAGTTCTGGTTTTGACAACGCCCTGACCAGCAGAAAAACCAGTGCCCCAAGCGGTCCGTACATCAAAATCGAAAACAGCACCAAGCCCATCAAAATTGGGTTGAAATTGCGCTTTTGCGACTCGAGGTAGGCGTAACGCCCAACGAACAAATCAAACGCCAGAAAATGAACCCAACCGATGGTCGCGCCCAAACTCGAGCCGAGTAATTTCGAGATGCCCTCGAGATTCGGGTTGAGCAACAGCATGAAGGTGCCGCCAATGTTTGGAACAATCAGAACGGCGTACAACAGCGCGGCTGGCACGATAATGTACGGCGAGGCGATGATGGTTTTCGTCACTTTCCAACGCGGCAAGAAAATCATCAAAAACCAGAACGGCATGACCAGCAAACTCGAGAGTGAAAAGACTTGGTTCATGCCCTCAGTGTACGTCTTGCATCGGCAGTCACCCCCAGTCTCGAGGGTACAAATCGCCGTTGGTTGCTTCGAGCGTATGATGTGCCCATGACCTCTGCCAGATACGCCGGCGACACTTGGGTGTGCATCAAATCCTTACCACGCATGATTGCCGAATCCTGGCGGCGCGACCTCGAGTCTGAAGGTATTGTCAGTGTCTTGCGTACCCCTTACGGTTGGGTCGAACGCAGCAACGTGCTCGAGATTGAAACGGGCATGTACCAGGGCGATGTTGATTTGTTTGTTCCCGAAATCAAGCTGGCGGTGGCGATGGAATTTTTGGGTTTGGAAAAGGATGCTTCTTAAGCTTTTCTTTAACTTGACTCCCCCCAATGTCATGCGCATAACAAAGCTTTGCGATGGTTGTTCTACAGTGACCGCGTGACCCCAAATGCCCTGTTTGATTACCTGTCTTCACTCGTCTCTCACGACATCAAAATCTCGGTGATGTTATGGGGCGCCCCTGGCGTCGGCAAGTCCAGCGTGGTCGCCCAAGTCGCCAAAGCTCGAAACCTCGAGTTTGTGGACGTGCGTCTCTCGCAACTCGCACCGACCGATTTGCGTGGGCTGCCCGTGCCCGAAAATGGTGTCTCGAGGTGGTTTCCGCCCGAGTTTCTGCCGCAATCTGGGCAGGGCGTGCTCTTTTTGGACGAGTTGAACATGGCGCCGCCGACCATGCAGGGCATGGCGCAACAACTGATTCTGGATCGCAAGGTCGGCTCTTACGTGCTGCCCGACGGCTGGTTTGTCTGGGCGGCAGGCAACCGCAAAGAGGACCGCGCCAGCGTGTTCGACATGCCCGCGCCGCTCGCCAACCGGTTTTTGCACCTCGAGGTTGAAAGTGATCTCGAGAGTTTTAAACGTTACGGACTCGAGCGCAACCTACACGAGCAAATCCTGGCGTTCTTGTCATTTCGACCAAATTTATTGCACGCGATGGATTCCAAACACCCAGCTTGGGCGAGTCCGAGAAGCTGGGAAATGGCATCTAAACTCCTCAAAGCTGGACTCGAGATTGCCCCCGTGGTCGGTGCGGGGGCACAAGCCGAATTTGATGCCTTCTGTGAGGTCTACGCGGCACTACCAGCCTTGGAGCAGATTCTCGAGGGCAACTATCAAGCCGCCGAATTTCCAAGCGAACCCAGCGCCCGTTACGCCACCGTGATCGGTTTAATCTCGAGGGTTGAAACTGGCGAGCACGCCTTTCACGCCATGCGCTGGCTCTCGGGCGTCGCCGGTCACGAATGGTTGAATTTATTTGCCGTCGATTGCTTCCCCAAACTGCGCACCCGAGGTCAACTCGGCGCGTTCACCACCTTGGCGCTTGGCGACTCGAGCATCCAAGGGTTTTTAAAAGAATTTAGGTCGTTGGTTGGAATTTAGTAGATAGCAATTGGCAAACAAGCCTCGAGCTACACGTGTAAAAGAATCAAACTCCCTTCTCCCGCTCGCGGGAGAAGCGCCCAAGCCCGAAGCGGTTTCGCCCGTCAGGTGCGTCTTGAAACCAAGAAGGTGCTGCTTTAAGGGCAAGACGGGTTGGGGATGAGCGACCATGCCCGCAAGGTGCATTTTATGGTCAAGAGAGGGCAGACAGTGCATTCACTTTTTTTGTAGTACAAATTGTTTTTTTGGGTTTAAACTTTTATCAAGCCGCAACCAACCATACTCGAGTTTTGAAGGGCTTTCATGACCGATCAATCAGCACCATTTTTGCTCGAGGCTGGCGACCCAGCAACGTCACCCGTGCGTTTGGAACGTTTGGCTTCAAGCGGTTCTGCGCAAATTGAACACGTCGTGGCGGGCAATCCAAATACACCTTCAAAGGTCTTGTGGCGGCTTGCGGTACGCCATGCAGATGCGGTGCTGAGGAATTCGGTGCTCGATTTTTTGATTCTCGAGAATCCAAATTTTCTGGCACAATTGCCGGTGTTTGCGCGGTTGAGTTTGATGCGCTCGTCGCAAGTTCCACCCGCCTGGTTGGATTGGGTTTTTGCTTGGGGCGATCATGATGACAAGGTCAGAGCGCTGCAAAACCCGCAACTCACACCAGCCAGGCTCGAGGCTTTTGAGCAGCGTTTGAAGCTCGAGTACGAGGTTGCCGATTCGAGCCAACCTGGCACTACCCAATTTTCGTTTCTGGCGTTTTTGGCGCGTGGACATGTCAACCATCCGAACAGGCTGGCGTCTGGCAGCGCCACCCAAACCCTGCGCGATTTGCTGCCCTCGCTCGAGCATGACGCGGAGCATTTAAAAGACGCGGTGGCGCTGGGGTTGGTTCCAGACTGGTTGCTCGAGGGTTTGAGTTTGGACGATGACACGCAACTGCGTTTGATGCTCGCCAAAAGCAGTTTGGATCAAAACCTGATTTTCCACCTGTGCTTTGACGATGACGATGAGGTTCGTGCTACGGCTCGAGGCAACCCGAACTTGAATGCGGCGGCATGTGAAAGATTATCTCGGGTTGAAAATATTCAAATTTTGAACAGTTCGGATTTGGAATTACTCGAAGCGGCTGGCGTTCAGGCGTTGACCTTTTTGGCTCGCAATCCAAGCGTCGATCTGGCAAAACTTGCGTCATTCATCACGCATTCCGATTGGCGGGTGCGGCAAGCCTTGGCATTCAACCCAAACCTTGATGCCAGGTTGCTCGAGCAACTCGCCACCGACGAGGACAAAGATGTGCGCGTCGCTGTGGCGCAGCACCCCAACACTTCAGCGCCCATGCTCGGGTTTTTGCTCGGTGATGAGGTCGAAGAGGTACGGCTCGCCGTGAAGTCCAATCCGCACGCTGACCCAACCTGGAGCGATCTGCTCGGGCGGGTCGAACTTGGCGATCAAACCGTGCCGCTCGAGGTCTTGCAAAAATGTTGCGAACGCGGCGGCTGGTCGCGGCAACTCGCGTTCAAACACCCAAACTTGACCCTCAAGGTTTTGGAGCCGTACTTGATGATTGACAACTGGCATGACCGTGTGGCGGCGGCACACAACCCAAATTTGAGGGCGGTGGAACTCGAGATGCTGGCTCTTGATTCAGATTCTGACGTGCGGCAAGCGGTCGCCATGCACCCAAACCTTGCGACCGAATGGCTCGAGAAATTCTGCGGCGATGAACAATTTGAGATTCGTAAAAGTGCGGCTCAAAATCCCAAACTATCCACAGCCGCACTCGAGCTGCTCGCCCAAGACGATCACTGGGCGGTGCGCCAAGCCGTGGCACAGCACCAACATACCAACCTCACGACCTTGAAATCTTTGCTCGAGGACAGCGACAACGATGTGCGCGTTGCGGCGAGGGCGGCGCTGCATTTAGCCGAACCAAATCAAGTGAATTCGCCCAGCGCCCAAAACCTGCTCGGGTTTTACCGTGGCTGGTTTGAAGAAGCTGCGGGCACGCACGCCAAACTCGAGCTTGAACGCTTGGCGACAAGCCAGTACACGGGTCAAAACATCGAACTCGAGCCTGGTGAATCGCACAACATCACCGTGCGTTTCTGGCAAGAAAAACCGCTGCTCGAGATTCCAAATTTTATGTTATCGCAACTCGCCAGGGACTCTGATTGGCGAATTCGTCAAGAGGTCGCGGCGTACCCTTTCGCCTCTGGCATGACTTTGGCGCGGTTGTGCTTGGATTCTGATTCGGACGTGCGAACCTCGGCGGCGGGCAACCCAAACTCGAGCCGCACCATGCTCTACAAGCTTGCAAGCGATGAAGTTGGCGGCGTTCGAGCCGCTGTCGTCAACCGTCAGGACGTACCGCTCGAGGCGTTGCAATTGCTGTGTTGCGACAGCGAAACCGAAATCCGTGAACTTGCCCTGAAGCACCCAAACCTGCCGCGTCAGGTGGCACAAAAATTTGAACGCCTTCAAGCGCTCGATCCGAATTTAAACGCCGCGCAACTCGAGGAATTTGCCACGATTTCCACGGCTCACGCCTGGATCGCCAAGCACCCGAACGTCACCACAAAAATCCTCGAGCAACTCGGTTGGCGCGAACACTGGCGCTTGCGCGAGGCTGCCGCCAGCAATCCAAAACTCGAGGGCACCGTCCTTGAACAACTGGCGCAAGATACCGATTTGGACGTGCTGCGGGCGTTGGCGCGAAACTCGAGCACCAGCAACGAAGTGTTATTGCAATTGATCGCACATACCGACTCGAGCGTGCGCTTGACGGCACTCGAGAACAAGAACCTGGAATTTCAGACCTTGCAAAAATTGCGTCGCGCCTGCGTGCGTCAAGGTTTGCGTTCCATTCAGGTCTTCAACCGCGTGCTGGCGCTCGAGAGTGAACTTGTACCAATATCGGAACTTCGCAAGCACCGCCATCTGTTCGCCGCGCACCCAGCCGAAAGAATTGCTTTGTGCTTGAATAAGAATTTACCAAGTGATGCTCGAGCCATTTTGCAATTGGACGCGAATATTTTGGTGCGTTCAGCCGCACTCGAGGTTCAAGTATGAACAGCCCAGAAGCCTTAAGTCCACAAATGCAGCTAGAGCTTGCGGTCAAGACCGAAAAATTGGTCAGCGGTTCGTTGCTGCGCCTGCGAATGCGCTCGCCATTTTTTGCGACCCTGGCATTGTACGCGGGCTTCAAAGCCAGCTTTGAACTGCCCACCGCCGCCACCGACGGACGCGACGTGATTTACAACCCAGCCTTCATCTCGAGTTTGCCGTCTATTCAGATTGACGCTGTGATGCTCCACGAGGTCTTGCACGCCGCACTCTTGCACGTGCCAAGACGCAGCACCCGCAACCCAAAAGGTTGGAACATTGCCGCCGATATTGTCGTCAACGGTGTGCTGTGGCAAAACGGTTTTGAACTCCCAGAAAACACCATCCGCGACACCGACCTCGAGCACCACAGCGTAGAAGAGGTGTACGCGATTTTAGCCAAACAAGCCGAAGATCAGGAAAAGCATCATCTCGAGCATCCAGATTTGCTCGAGCCTGCACCCGAAGGCGGTGAAGGCTCAAAAGAGGGTGATGCCAAGGCAGGTGCTCCTGGCGGGCAACTTTCCCAAGAGCAACGCAAAGCGCTCGAGGCACACTGGCGCAAAGCGATGGCGCAAGCCGCCAGCGTCGCCAGGGGTTCAAATCAGGGCAAAATTCCGGCTGGTTTGACCCGCGAATTTGGCAGCCTCGAGCCTTCACGCCTCGACTGGCGCAGCACCCTGTGGCGTTATTTGTCGCACACGCCCACCGATTTTGAAGAATTTGACCGCCGCATGATCGGACGCGGCTATTACCTCGAGAGTTTATCGGGCATGAGCTTGCAGGTGTTCTTGTGCGTGGACACCAGCGGCTCAATCGACGAACCGCAAATCACGGCGCTGCTCTCCGAGGTGCGCGGCATCCTTCGGGCGTACCCGCACGTGCGTTTCACCCTCTATTACGCCGACGCGACCGCTTACGGACCTTACACGCTCGAGGATGACGGTGATTTTCCCGCGCCGCAAGGTGGTGGTGGCACGGACTTCAGACCGTTTTTTGAAGCCATCAAACCCGACCTCGTGGAACTCGAGCATGGGGTGATCGTGTACTTGACCGATGGTTTTGGTGATTTTCCGCTCGAGGCTCCGAAACTGCCCGTGTTGTGGGTGGTCACGCCTGGGGGTTTAGCGCCAGAAAGCTTCCCGTTTGGTGAGGTTGTGTCATTGTTTTTGGATTGAGGGATTGTGCTTAAAGCATGAAATGTTGCCAGGGTGAGTTCCGAAGTTTGATCTAAAAACTTGTCATCTCGAGTTCTACTGATACCACTGTGACCATGCCAAATCAGCGTTTCCAAACAATGCAGGTTTCACTGCGACCAAAAGATATTTTCTATCTTTATCGGGTTCTGAATCGATGGTGTCATCGACTAAATTGCAAGCGTCAGTGATTGCCTGCGTGTAGTCAGACATTAACCAATTTGGGTTTTTTTCAGTGCCATCACGATTGAAGTAGACACCACGGCTGAGTCTGTTCGCTTCTACCAGAGCAACATCCGTCAAGTACGTAGCTCGCAATCTTGTATCACGCGTCCTGCAAACATGCACGAGCCACGGTACGATGGCGAATGCTGCATTGGTGATTGTCGTTTGATGTAAAAAAATATCGAACAAAATGTCATAGTAAATCTTAGATTCGTTTTGGTCGAACCCAACAGAGGCTAGCCATTCTTCAATAATATTTGGAATGTCTTTCGGTTCTTGAAAAAACGTCGTCAATTGCTGCCATCGATCATCATTTAGCGGTAACATAACCACTCCGTTCTGCTGCTTTGGGTTTACAAGCCACTTGCTTTAGCTTTAATTCGTCCAGAACTGATGCACAAACTGACAAACGCTTCATTCCAATGCTCGAGTTCGCGGTGCTCGGGGCGACCGTTTCGCAACCAGATGTAATACGCGGTTTGTCGGATCAAATCCTCACTTGGCAGGTTGGTCACGAATTCCTTGCACGTTCCAGTCTGAAAGTCGTAAGGCAGTGCGCCGTAAGCCTCCCGCCCAGGGTTGGGTTGCGTGTGATGATAGCACTCGAGCACCAGCGGGCAGTTTGTGCCGTAACAGAGCAACATGCGTTAGTTTACGGCAAGCCGTTTTGGGATTCTCGAGCATCAGAGGAAACCATGCGACAGTTTTGTGTTTCGGTGAAACGATTTGATGACTTCGTATCGCAATCCTCATTTCGTTTCCTGAATCACAGTCGTTTTTAGTGTACTCAACGCGTTTATGTTACGATACCCTCGTGGCTTGAAAGCTGCTTGCAACGGGCAACCATTGCAAGCGAGTTCTTTGACAAACATCCAAGCGTAACCCTTTGGGGTGGACTCACGACTTGTTTTGAGTTCTCAAAAAAGCAAAACACCCGAGCTAGAACTCGAGTGTATTGCCTCTCAAAGAGAGGAGGTGATCGCGTTATGCGAAAACCACCGAAGCAACGAAAGTTTAGCACAAAGCGACCAACTGGGCAACCAGTTTTGATTGTTTTTGCGTTACTCTTTATCG
>CAXTTL010000192.1:0-9399 GCA_964247135.1 uncultured Deinococcales bacterium
CTCGGCGTGCGCCCAAGCCCAACGCTCATGTTTTGGGTCAAGCACGTAAAAATGTTCTCCGGTGGCGACAAAAAAACCGTCCACCTTGGAGGCTTCAATCAGTTTTTGGGCGATCAAACCCTCGAGTTTGTGCTCGAACAAGACGCTACCGTCGCTGTGTTGAACCCGCGCCCCCTGAGCCGTACCGTAAGGTGCCTCAAGCGCCAAGATGTCCAAAAAAGGTCTGGCGCTGGTTTCGGTACGCCCAGTGATGACCGTCACCAAATGCCCCGCGTCTCGAGCCTGGCGAATCGCTTTTTGAATTGGTGCAGGGATCATTTTCCCGTCTGGTACAATCGTTCCGTCGAGATCAAAGGCAAGAAGTTTCACGCTTACAGCCTATCATCTTCAAAAAGAATCTTTGATCCAATTGAGGCTTGAGGTTTGACAATCTAAATTTAGCGTTGAATATCGGGCATTGCTGACGGTGAAGCCGCCACAAAGACCGACGCGCGGAACGTGCCCGCCCTTGCCGTTTTGATGCTTTGTGGAATCCGCGCCCATGAACTGTAACGCAGCACCGCACCGTTGCGATCCCAAGCGTAAAACTGCGATCTGTTGTTGGCGAGGTTGCGGGCTGAAGAATTCACCACAACTGCTTGGCTTTGCGCTCGAGCGCGTGCTTGTGCCCTGGCTTTGGCTTGGGCGACATCTCGGGCACGTTGCTCCACCGTGGCTTGCACTTGAGCGCGTGCGTTCGCTCGAGCCTGTTGGGCAGCTTGGGCGTTGGCGACTTCACGCGCTTTGATTCTGGCATCAATTTGCGCTTGTTCGGCAGCTTTGGCTCGGGCGTTGGCAAGGGTTTGGGCATTGGCGTTTTGGCGGGCTTTCTCGAGCTGCGCCTGACGGGCTTTTTCAAGCTGCGCTTGTCGGGCTTTCTCGAGCGCCAGTTTGTCAGCTTTGAGTGTTGCCTCTTGCAATTTCGCTAAACGCGCTTTTTCTTGGGCTGCCTTGATGGTTTCCAAGCGGGCTTTCTCAACTTGCGCCAAACGTGACTTCTCGAGTTGCGCCTGCCTGAGTTTTTCCAGTGCGGCTGCCTTGGCTCGAGCCTCTTGCGCAAGTTCGGCTTGGGTTTTGCTCGGTTTGACCGTCGCCGCGATTTCGGGTGTGCCGACTGTGGTTGGAGGTTTAACCACTGGTACGATGGGTTTTGTTTGCTGGTTTTGACTCGGCGCAGTCGTTTGGTTCACACCATTTCCAGTGCTTGAGGGGTTTTGGTTTGGATTTGGGACTGTTGGTTTGACGGCGGGCGTGGTCGTAATCTCAGGCGTTGAAACCTGGGCGGTACCCGGATTTTGCACGGTGCTCGAGCCAGGATTGCTCGGTTTGACGGCGACCGTGTTCGGGTCGATAGGGTCGGTCACCGAAGTTGAAATGCTGGGGGGCGGATTGACCAGTTTAGAAACCACAGCCATGCCACCCAAACCGCCAGCAAAGGCGAGTAAACCCAAACCGATCACCGCGAGCGGCGCAAGTTGCCTGGCATTGGCTCGAGGTGCGGGTGTTTGATACGGGTCGATCAGATCGTCGATCACAATTGAGGTCTGACGGGGATCAATCTGTTGATGCGGCGCGTCGCTCGGATCGATCATGACCGTGGTGTTACCACCTTCATAATGCCCTGAAGCGCCGAGCAGGGTCGGATTGGGCTGGTTGACAGGCACATAATCGCGTCGCAAACCCGTTTCGGATTTTATGGCTGGCAATGCCGATTTGGTGGTTTGAATCGGTGGACCATCCTCGATGGGTTCATCGATGACCGTGCCTTTGGAATCCCCCTGGGTGTCCAGGGTTGGATTGAGAAAAGAATTGACCTTGCGGTACGCCTCGAGCACCCGTGTGACATTGCGCAAATCGGTTTTCTCGAGCCGATTTTTTAAAGAAATGTTGAGCATACTCGGCTCTAAAGTCCGTTCGGACAAATCCAAAATCACCAAAGCTTCGCGCAGCGTCATGGGCAAACCTCGAGCTTTTTAAAGTCCAGTTTGCAAAGGAAAAAACAATTCATGGTTTAATTCTACTAAACTTTGACTGACAAAAACATTTCCGTGACCTGAAATCAAGCTGATGAAAGTTAACCCAATCACATTTTTGGAGGCAATATCCCATGATCCTCGTCCTGAACGGTCCAAACCTCAATCGCCTGGGAACCAGGGAACCTGGCATTTACGGGTCAATGACCTTAACCCAACTCGAGCAAGCCTGTGAAACCTGGGCGCAAGCCTTAAAACTGGGCGTCAAATGTCAGCAATCGAATTTTGAAGGGCAGCTTCTCGAGTGGGTGCAAAGCGCCAGCGAACTGGGGTTCACGGGCATCATCATCAATCCTGGGGCGCTCACCCATTACTCGTATGCGCTGCGCGACGCCATCGCTGGGCAGGATTTGCCGGTGCTCGAGGTTCACCTTTCCAACGTTCACGCCCGCGAGGAGTTCAGACACAACAGCGTGATTTCCGCCGTTTGTAAAGGCGCTATCATCGGTTTGGGAGCGCAGGGTTACCGTTTGGGACTCGAGTTTTTTGCGGGATTTTTAAAACCAAAACTCGAGCGCAACGATCAGGTTTTGCCCAACCCAACCAAGTTTGCCTGAAATTGGTTTAAAACCTCGAGCGTTTGAACTCACTTCGAGTTTCATTCAACATTTCTCACTCGTACTCCCTTTGCAAATGATTGCCTTTCAAAGCAATCTCGAGGCACACAACAAAATGATCCTCGATTTTTGCTATACTTTCATTCATGACCCAATTGCTCGAGCAAGTCTTTGCAAAAGTACAAGAACTTCCAGAATCTGAACAAAATTTTCTGGCAAGCCAATGGCTTTTGGAACTCGAGACCACTGAATTACAGCAACTTGAGCAAAACAGAGCACTTGCTTTATCAGATTTTTTAGATCAACTTGAACCTGATCGTGCCGCACATCAAAGATGGCGCGAGGCGAACCATGCAGCCGTCAAACCTGCTAAATACGTGATTGGGCAGGGCTTGGTTTTCGAGTGAATTTGTTTGGACTTGTCTCGAGATTCGTTTGCCTGAACGCCGCCCAAGTGGTCACGAGCAAAGTGGTTTGCGTCCGTGTCTGATCGTCGCCGATTCTGGACAGCACCAACGACTCAATTTCCCACAGTATTTGGTTTGCCCAATCACCAGCACCATGCTCGAGACAGGTTTGATGCGTGTGCGAATCGAAGCTGGAATGGCAGATTTACGGCTTCCTGGTACGATTTTGATTGACCAGTTACAGGCTGTGGATGTTGGTCGGGTAACTGGTACGTTTGGGCGTTTAACACCCGCCGAGTTAGAACCTGTTCGTCTGGGATTACGAGCATTGCTTGGGGAAGCACTGAATCTGACGGCGTAATTTGGTTTTAGAATTTGAGCACCGAAACTTTAACCTAGAGCTTTTGGGCAGATTCGTTTCTCGAGCATTGGAATGACAGCGCCCACACAGGTTTTATTTCACAGCAATTTTCCGCACTCGGTGTTCTGCATTCTTTTGTGTAACCACTTCAGGACGAGGCGTAAAACCAGTCGTTTCAGCCACCACTTGAGCCACAATCTCAGGGTGTTTTGAGGCGATTGCCAAGAAGATTCTGGCTGCCCCTGTCGGTTGCCACCGCCCTTGCTCCCAACCCTCGAGCGTCCGAGCGCTAACCCCAATCATTTGCGCGAATTTGTTTCTCGAGAGTTTAAATTCGTTACGAATTGCGGTCACGTCTGGAGTTTCGATGCTGAAACGACGGCTTGGTTTTGCATCGCCGCGCATGATTGCCCCAGCTTCGCCCACCGCGTTCAAGAGCGCGTCGAAGTCGGCATTGTCCATATATTTTTTCTTGGTCATGGCATTTCCTTTCTGATTGTCTCGGCAAGTTGGCGTTCCATCTTTTTGGTCAGATCAATGTAAACTACATCATGGCGCTTGATGCTTTTCATCACATCGTTAAACGTGCGCTTGAAAAAGACGGCTGGGCAGTCACCAAAGACCCTTTAACCTTAAACGATGGCGAAACTGAATTCGAGATTGACCTTGGCGCAGAACGATTTATTGTCGCAGAACGTGAGCATCGCTTTATTGCAGTTGAAGTCAAAACTTTTCTGGCACGATCTCGAGTTCACGAATTCCACGCGGTACTTGGTCAATACCTTGACTACCGTTTGATGCTCGAGATTACCCAAAGCAACAGAGAATTATTTTTGGCAGTTCCCGAAATCATCTGGCAGACTTTGCTGCAACGCTCGTTTTTTCAACGTTCGATAGCACACCACAAAATTCGTTTGATTGTCTACAATGAATTCTCGGAGGTGATCGTGCAATGGATTTAAGAAAAGCGGTTCAAACGGTCATGAACAACCTCGTCGCTGGGCGACAAGACACAGACATTCGGTTGTTGCTCGATACAACCCGAGATCATTACCAGTACGCCCGAGTGGGTTGGCAAGGGCAGAAATTTGTGCAAAGCATTCTGGTGCATATTGACATCAGCAACGATCTTGTTTGGGTACAATGCGACAACACCGATTTTAATGTGGTCGATGCGCTTCTCGAGCAGGGCGTACCACAAAACCAGATAGTCTTGGGTTTTCAAGCCCCACATCATCGGCAGTACACGGGTTTTGCAACTGGGCAAGAAGTGGGCGTCTCGAGTTAGACAAAAAATGCGGTGGCTCGAGGATTATAGCTTAAAAATACCAAAGCCTCGAGCATTTGCGCGAATTTGTACTTTCAGAATTCGCACCATGTTCTAAAAATTGCGTTAACGGCAGATGGCTGACTCGAAAAGCCGTACACCAATGCGACCTTAAAGGTTAGAATGCCGAATGGTCCTAAGTTGGAATGAAATACGTGCTAATGCCACTCAATTCTCTCTGGAGTGGGCGAACGAAACAAGTGAAGATGCCGAGGCAAAAACCTTTTGGGATGAATTTTTTAGGGTCTTTGGAGTCAACCGAAAACGCATTGCAGCGTTCGAGAAATCAGTTAAAAAACTTGATGGTCGAGCGGGTTTTATTGACGTTTTCTGGTCTGGGACACTGCTTGCCGAACACAAATCTCGAAGGAAAAATCTTGATGCTGCCCATACCCAGGCAACGGATTATTTTCACGGTTTAAAAGACCATGAATTACCTAAATACGTTGTTGTCAGCGACTTTGCAAGAATCCGACTGTACGACTTAGACCAAGAAACTGATTTTGAATTCGAGCTAAAGGACTTCCCAAGCCAGGTCGAACGATTTGGTTTTATCGCTGGTTATCAAAAACGGGTTTTTAGGGAACAAGACCCAGTGAACGTCAAAGCTGCCATGTGCATGGCACGGTTACACGAAGCGCTCGAGGCATCCCGTTATTCTGGACATGATCTCGAGATGCTGCTTGTGCGGTTGCTTTTTTGCTTGTTCGCAGACGACACCGGCATCTTTGAACAAAAAGGCAGCTTCTACGAACTGATCTTAGAAACTCGAGAGGATGGCAGCGATTTAGGACGCACCCTGAGCGAACTGTTCGAGGTTTTGAACACACCAGAACAAAAACGTCAGGTAGCCCTTGACGAACGTTTTCAAGTGTTTCCATACGTGAACGGGCAACTGTTCGCAGAGCGTTTAGGCAACCCCTCGTTTAGCTCCAAAATGCGTGATGAATTGCTCAAAGCCTCCGTGCTGGATTGGGGCATGATAAGCCCTGCAATCTTTGGTAGTTTGTTTCAGGGTGTCATGGATGCCGAAGAACGCCGCAAACTCGGCGCACATTACACGTCCGAAGCCAACATTTTTAAAGCACTCGAGCCGCTTTTCTTGGAAGAGTTACGCGCCGAATTCGTGACCGCTAAGAATAACCCTAGGAAACTCGAGACTTTCATAGAACGGCTTCGTGGCATTCGGATTTTAGACCCCGCTTGTGGATGTGGTAACTTTTTGATCTTGGCTTACCGCGAACTTCGGAGACTCGAGCTAGAGGCTGTGGCAGAGCGTTTAAGGCTGCTCAATTCGCTTGATCTTCCAACCCTAGACATTTCGACTTTGCTGCATGTTGGTGTCGAGCAATTTAACGGTTTTGAATACGAAGAATTCCCCGCACAAATCGCCAAAGTTGCCATGTGGTTAACCGACCATCAAATGAATCTCGAGGCAAGTGCAAAGTTAGGACAGCACTTTATACGATTGCCTTTAACGACTGCTGCAAACATCGTGCAGGGTGACGCGCTGGATAAGGATTGGGCAGCGTCCATCTCGCTCGAATCTGACAAGAACGCTCGAGAGCTGTACATTGTTGGCAATCCGCCGTTTATCGGCTCAAAGTACATGAGTGATGCACAGCGGGATTCGATCAAAAGCACTTTCCAAGGTGTCCGAGACAATGGAATTCTTGACTATGTGACGGGTTGGTACGCAAAAGCGGTAAAAATGCTTCGTGAATGGAGAAACCGCAAAATTCGGATGAAGTTCGCATTTGTTAGCACCAACAGCATTACCCAAGGCGAACAAGTCGCTCCACTCTGGGAAACCTTGCTGGGGTACGGTATTCACATTCATTTCGCGCATCGAACCTTTAAATGGAGTAATGACGCTCGAGGTAAAGCCGCTGTGCATTGCGTGATTATTGGTTTTGGACTTGAAACAGCAAAACCACCCCGACTTTTCGAGTACGACAAGCCTGACAGCGATGCACACGAAATCCCTGTTTTGACTGGCATTAACCCTTACTTGGTTGATGCGCCCATGATTGTTGTCAGAAAGCAGCAGCACCCGCTCAGTGCCGTACCTGAAATTTATTTCGGGAACATGCCCCTTGACGGTGGGCATTTGCTTTTAACCCCAGAAGAACGTGATGAGTTGCTTAGGGTTGAGCCAAACGCAAAAAAGTACATAAAGCCTCTGCTCGATTCTCAGGATTTTATCAATGGCCATACTCGGTATTGCTTATGGTTGGTCGATGCT
The DNA here is from genome assembly GCA_964247135.1 of uncultured Deinococcales bacterium. GTDB lineage: Bacteria > Deinococcota > Deinococci > Deinococcales > JAAFIG01 > JANXTZ01. The sequence goes on from CAXTTL010000192.1 coordinate 6,970, forward strand.
GATCCCAGCGAGTTACGCAAGCTGCCTAAAGTGCTCGAGCGGGTTGAAAAGGTTAAGCAAATGCGGCTTGCCAGTAAAGCACCATCAACACAAAAATTTGCGGCAACGCCCACTTTGTTTCGGGACAGAAGATTGCCAGCTCAGTATGTTGCAATTCCTGGGGTTTCTTCAGAACGTCGTGATTACGTTCCTATCGGTTTTCTAAACTCAACTACAGTCGTAAACAACTTGCTCTTTATGATTCCAAACGCGGACATGCAGCATTTTGGCATTCTGACCTCGAGAATGCACATGGCTTGGCTTGCCCAAATTGGTGGTCGTCTCGAGAGTCGATTTCGATACTCCAAAGACATCGTTTACAACACCTTCCCATTCCCCTCACCAACGCCCAAGCAAAAAACAGCCATTGAAACGGCAGCCCAAGCCGTTCTCGAGGCGCGTCAGCAATTTCCAAAAGCCAGCCTTGCAGACTTGTACGACCCAAACACAATGCCACCAGTTTTGCGGCAAGCCCACACCAAACTTGATAAGGCAGTCGAAGCCAGTTACGGCAAAACCTTCAACAATGACCGTGAACGGCTCGAGTTTCTATTGACAAAATACGAACACTTGCTCGGCGGGTTAATGCCAAGCACGCCTAGCCCTAAAAAACGAACGAAAAAGTCCAGCCAATAACCCCATGACTAAGCAACCCCTACCCAACGCGCACAATTCCCACCCTTCAATCCCGTCCCAAACTTTCAAACTCGAGGCTCTCAAACTCGAGTGCATCTTTGGCACTGACTGGCGCAAACTCGAGTTGACGTTGCGGGGTTGCGGTTTCTCGAGGTACGGTTTCTTTTGGCGGGTGAGGTTCGCCTTTGCGTCTTCTCGAGATGCCTTCCTCTACCGTGTCTTTGGCAACCACTTCAAACAGCACGGCAAACTTACCCGTTTTGCGCCTCAAGATTCGCCCCAGGCGTTGCACATGTTCCCTGGTCGAACCCGAACCCGAGAGCACCACGGCAACATTGGCTTCTGGCACATCCACGCCCTCGTTTAAGACTTTGGACGTGACGATCACAGGGTATTCACCAGATTTGAACCGCTCGAGCACCGCATGGCGTTCTTTGACTGGGGTTTGATGCGTGATGGCAGGAATCAGCAAACGTTTTGAAATGTCGTACACCGCATCGTTGTCGTCCGTAAACACCAGAACTCGAGCACTTTTATGATTCTCGAGAATCGAATCCAAGGCGCGAATTTTAGCTTCAGTCCCCAGAGATAATTTTCGCATTTCACGGTGCGCGAGCATGGCGCGACGACCTTCGGATGTGCTGGCGCTGCGCCGCACAAAACGCTGCCAACCCTCGAGCGAACCCAGAAAAATGTTGTTGTCTTTCAAAAACGAATCTCGAGCGCCTTTGGCTTTGACGTAAGCTTCACGCTCGTGCACTGTCAGTTCGACTTCGATGCGTTTGATTTGAAAGGCACTGAGCGAATCTCCCGCCAAATCTTCGGGTTTGGCTTGAAACACCGTTGGACCAATCAGACCCTCGAGGTCGCGGTGTTTGCCGTCGCTGCGCTCGAGGGTCGCTGTCAAGCCCAAACGGAATTTTGCCAGGCTGTACTCGGCAATTTGGCGGTACAAACCACCAGGCAGGTGATGGCACTCGTCAAAAATCAGCAGCGCCCAACGGTTGCCGTGTTGTTCGATGGCTCGAGCGGCGCTGTCATAGGTGGCAACCACAACTTCGGTGATGTCATACGAGCCACCGCCAAGCAAACCAATTTTCTGCCCTGGAAATGCCGCCTCGAGTCCGGCGTACCATTGGTGCATCAAATCCAGGGTCGGCACGCAAATTAACGTGCTTTTGGAGGTCAGCCGCATGGCGAGTTGCGCCACCAAAGTCTTGCCCGCGCCCGTCGGCAGCACGACCACACCCGCCCGTCCCGCTCGAGTCCAGGCGTTTAGGGCGTCCGTCTGATGCGGATACGGCTCGAGATTCTGGGCTGAAATCAAGTTCAGGTCTGCAAATTTTGCGGCGCGGTCATCAATTTGCACGCCATCTCGAGCCAGACCATCCACCAAAGCACGGTACTTGAAGGCTGGGGCGCGAAGCCGTTCGATACGGTCATCCCACATCGCAATTCCAGCCCATGCCGCACTCGAGGGTGGCGGGTGCAGGATCAATGTGCCACGGTCAAAAGTCAGGACACTGCGTTGTCTGGAACTGCTGCTTGGCACCCGAAAATCATACCAAGTGCGCGTGAGTTGCTCGAGATTGACCTTGACCTTACACATTGTGTTCTCAAATGATCTGGGAAATCATAAGCCCAGATCAAAACCTGTTGATGTTGAAACCGCGTCACGCAACTGGTTTTTCTTTTGCGGGGTGGTAAGTTGCAACGATGTGAAAATTTGATTTAGGAAGTTTTTGACGATGTTGA
>CAXTTL010000193.1:0-9367 GCA_964247135.1 uncultured Deinococcales bacterium
CGGAGTTGTGGAGCGAAGCGGAATAACGGAGTGTTCTCGTTAATTCCGTATCACTTAGGCTCGAGCTGCCAGCGCCGCACCGATCACACCCGCATCCGAACCGAGCACGGCTTTTTTGATGATGACCTTGCCAAAACCTTTGGTGGAATCATCGGCGGCGGCTTGGACTTTATCAAGGTAAAACGCGCCGACCTCGCTGACGCCGCCACCCAGCACGAACAACTCTGGGTCAATAATTTTTTGCATATCGGCAATGGCGACCCCCAAATAATGCGCGGCTTGGTCCACAATTTTTAAAGCCTTCCAATCACCAGCTTGCGCCAGCGCGAACAACTCGCGGGTGTCCATCGGACGGGCGAAGGCATATGTGGCATCTCGAGCCAATGCTGTACCGCTTGCGACAGCCTCGAGCGCCCCTGCCACGCCACTGCCCGCGACCACACCGCCAGGCAGGGCGACAATGTGTCCCACCTCGCCAGCCACGCCGTTCGCGCCGCGCCAAACGCGGTCATGAATCACGATACCGCCGCCAATGCCAGTCGAGATGGTCAGGAAAATACTCGAGCTAGAACCCCTCGCCGCACCCAGCACGTGCTCGGCGAGTCCGGCAGCGTTGGCATCGTTCTCGAGTTCGACGTGACGCCCAAAACCAGCCGACAGCGCGGCGGTCACGGGCGCGTTGTTAAAACCAGGAATGTTCGGCGCGAAAATCACTTCGCCTTTTTTAAAATCAATTGGTCCTGGAACGCCCACGCCGATGCCGTCCACGCCACCGACGGCGGCGATCACCTCGAGACCCGTTTCGATCATGGCGGCAAAAACACTTTCATATCCGTTCCTGGGGGTAGGGATGATGCGTTTTTCGATGATGCCACCATTGGCGGGTTCAGACGTTCTTCCTACGACGTTGGGAGTGTCTGAAGTTTTAATGGCGGCAATGGCAATTTTCGTGCCACCCAAATCGAGTCCAAGTAAAGTCTGAGTCATTAAGACACCAGATTAACAAGTTTTTGCTTCAGATGTGATGCTCAACCCCAGACAGGTTCGGCGTCTGACTCGAGGTTTATGCGGGTTTCAAGCCCGAGTGAGCGTGGAACGTCCTGGAAAACGACTAAACACGATTGCCGCCAAAATCAGTACCGCGCCGAGCGCAAGGCTGGCGATGATGAGGTTGTTGCTCGATTGCGCCACATAAATTCCGCCAAACGCCCAAAGCAGAACCATGTTGTAACCCACGTCGTGTCTCGAGAGGCTGAATGCAACACCAAAACCTGCCGCGATCAACACCAGAATTGCCGCCCAAACAGCGCCCGAAATGCCAAAACCGTTCCAGTTGAGGTTTAAAAACAGCGAAACGGCATTTGCCACGGTTGCCACCGTAATCCAGCCCAGGTATAGACTGAACGGCAAACGCACCAACCAACGATCTGCATTGTTCAGATCAGGTTTTGTGCCAATCTCGAGTTTGTTGTAAGCCAATATCAAACTCGAGAGCAACCCGAGCATTAAGACCATGCTGAGCGGCACGATCAGACCGTGCCAGGCAATAATCCAAAAACCGTTGAACAAACACGCGGCAACAAACGGATACCGCACCGCGCGGATTCTGGGATTGCTGGCTTGGGCTGGCAGCGCTTGATAGACCGCAAAGGCAATCTGACTTAAATACAAGACGCTCCAAATTGAGAAAACATACCCCGCCGGCGTGAAAAAACTCGGGAACGAATCCGATATTTCTTTGGTGCTGCGCCCGAACAACGGCAGCGTTACCGCGAGCGTGTTCATGACCAGCGTGAAAACAAACGAAACGATCACGGCAATTTGCGCCAGGGTATCACTCGAGTTTTTGTGTGTGGTGTTCATGGCTCGAGTGTAGACCGATTTGGCTTGGATTCCATCATTCCAGCACACAATAGGCTCGAGAAATAAAAGCCCCACCTCGAGTCTTGAGCTGGGGCTATTTCTATAAAATTAAATCGTTGATCCGCAAAGGCGCATGGCGATGCGCCGCTACGTTTACGCGAAATCCTGCATCAATGCCTCGAGGCTTTCACGGCTCGGACGGAGCAAGCTTTCTGGCAGGTGCGCAATGGCGGTTTCGTGAACGTCTTCGGTGTCAATAATGGTTTCTCGAGATTCGTTGATGTACACGATACCCGTGACCAATTCACCGCTGCGCTGACCATCCTCGAGCAACTTTAAAGCGCTCATTTTGCTGGTTGGGTCGTGGTCTTTGCTGAGCTTGCGAAGTTGCACGGCTGGACCGTCGTGCAGTTTGATGCTGACGACCTCACCAGGGGCGTAATCGACCACGATTTCGGCAAATTCTGGAACAAAGTTGATCTCGTGAATCGCCACCTCGTGCTCTTTGCCGTAAGCATAAGATTTGGTGCTCTCATCGGCGTTGTTGAAGGTCACGCAAGGGCTGATGATGTCGAGCACCGCCACGCCTTTAAAGCTCATGGCGGCTTTGAGGAGTTCGGTGACTTGTTTGGCATCGCCCGCAAAGCTACGTGCCACAAATCCCGCACCCGCCAGAATCGCTTCGGCGCAGAGGTCGAGCGGTGGGAGTTCGTTGGTGCCAGCGTATTTGAGGGTTTGACCCTCGTCGGCGGTGGCACTGAATTGTCCTTTGGTCAAACCGTAAACACCGTTGTTTTCGACGATGTAAACCATCGGCACATTGCGGCGCACCAGGTGCTTGAACTGTCCAAAACCGATGCTGCCCGTGTCACCGTCGCCAGAGACGCCGATGGCGAGTTGATGGCGGTTGGCGAGCATCGCGCCCGTTGCCACCGATGGCATCCGTCCGTGAACGGTGTTGATGCCGTGCGCACCGTTCAAAAAGTAGGCAGGGCTTTTGCTCGAGCAACCAATGCCCGAGAGTTTGATGACCTCGTGCGGTTTGATGCCGAGTTGGTACGCCGCGTCAATAATCCGTGCCGAGATTGAATCATGACCACAACCTGGGCAGAGGGTGCTGGGCAAACCTTTGTAATCGGCTTTCTCGAGACCGATGCTGTTACGGTTTTCCAAAACGGCAGTCATAATTTCACTCCTAACGTCGTAAGCATTATTTCACTCCTTTGGTGACTCGAGCTGTCACGAACGCGCCCGTAAGGGGCAGTCCGTCGCAGTGGGCGATGCTGTGAATTTTGGTGGCAAATTCTGGGTATTCGGTGCGGAGTAAGATTGCGAGTTGACCGTGTTGGTTTAACTCGACGACTTGAACTTGCTCGTGGTCTTCAATAAAATTGCGGATTTCGGCTGCGAACGGCAATGCCCGAACGCGCATGTAATCGACGTTCAAACCGTCGTCTTTCAGCATGGCTTGGGCTTCGACCATCGCTGGGTCAGAACTGCCGAAGCCAATGATGCCGACTTTGTTGCCAGTACCGTGAATCACAGGCTTTGGCAAAATAGTACGGGCGTACTCGTGCTTGCGATCCAGACGCTCGAGGTTCTTCATCCAGTCGTCAGGGCGCTCAGAATAGGTTGCCATGTCGGTGTGACCCGTGCCTCGGGTGAAATAGGCTGCGCCCATCGCGTCCGTGCCTGGGTAGGTGCGAGGTCCGACGCCGGTGCCGTCCTCGTCTTTGTAACGGGCAAATTGGTTGCCCAAGGCTTTGACATCATCGGCAGACAAGACCTTGCCGCGTTGGATGGGTTGATCTGGGTAATCGAATTTTTCGGTCATCCAGAGGTTCATGCCCAAATCGAGGTCGGACATAACAAAAATGGGTTGCTGCAGAATTTCGGCAAAATCCAGGGAGGTCCAGCCGAACTCGAAGCATTCTTTGACCGTTCCTGGCAGCATCAAGACGTGCTTGGTGTCGCCGTGCGAAAGGTAATAGGTCGAGAGCAGATCGCCCTGCGAAACTCGAGTTGGTAGTCCTGTGCTTGGACCCATGCGTTGCACGTTCCAGATCACGGCTGGAATTTCGGCAAAATAACCGTAACCCGCAAATTCGCCCATCAGGGAAATACCGGGACCGCTTGTGCTGGTGACGGCTCGAGCGCCGCCCCAACCCGCGCCGAGCAACATGCCGATGGCGGCGAGTTCGTCTTCGGCTTGGACGATGGCAAACGTGGCTTTGCCGGTGGCTTTGTCGGTGCGCAATTTGGGCAGGTATTCGGTCATGGCGTCGGCGAAGCTGGTGGCTGGCGTGATCGGATACCAGGCAAGCACGCCCGCGCCGCCGTAGACCGCGCCGATGCCGCCGGCGGTGTTGCCGTCAATCAGGATCATGCCCTCGGTTTTGTTCATGCGTTCGACCTTGTACGGGTCGGCTTTGGTCAGGTTTTGCTCGCAGTGCTCGAAGGCGGTTTTGGCGATGTTCAAGTTGGAATCCACGACTTTTTGCTTGCCGCCGAAGGTTTTTAAGAGGTACGCGTTGATGGCTTCCATCTCGAGACCGATCAATTGCGCCAAAGCCCCGACGTAGACCATGTTGATCATGCGGTCACGGAATTTTGGATCGACCGCGTGCTGCTTCATGATCGCATTGGCTGGCAGGCTGTAATAGGTCACATCCGTGCGGTTTTGCTCGAGCTTGAGATGATCTGGATAAAGAATCACGCCGCCGGCAGGGAGTTCTGCCAGATCGGCTTGAATGGTTTTGGCGTTGAACGCCACCAGAATCTCTGATCGTTCGCGCCGCGCGGTGAAGCCGTCTTTGCTTGCCCGGATCAAATACCAGGTTGGCAAGCCCTTGATGTTTGAGGGGAACAGGTTTTTCGCGTTCACCGGAATGCCCATGCGAAACAGCGCGTTGACAATCGTGGCGTTTGCCGTCTGTGAACCCGAACCGTTCACGGTGGCGACGTTGATCGTGAAATCATTGATCACCAGGGGACTTGTATTTGTAGGTCGTTCAGCCAATTGAGTCATTAGAAACCCTTCTTTCAACGTGGGGAGCGCTCTTTCTCGTGCGGCAGCGCACCAGCAATCCCGCCAAACTTAATGCTCGAGTTAAAATCTCGAGGCACAAACCTAAACAGTTTAGCAAGTTCTGACGGGATTGAAAGGCATTCGGGCGCACCGTTTCCCATGAAGTGACAGAATTGCGCCTCAGCACGGCTTCGGGACGGCTTGACTTTGGGTTAAATTCGCGTCGAATTCCGAATTTGAACTTGATCTTGACAGACCAAACCCAAAAAAACTCGAGTTTTTTGGGGCACATCCAAATTGATGCTTTCAAACGAATAACCAACAATAAGCCTCGACTCGAGCGGTCTGGTCGTTTGGACTTAAAAGAAACTTGAAATTTTTTGCTTGCCAGTCGGAGTTTTTGCAAAAGTAACGTTTTCGTAAGAATTGAATGTGTATTCTGCAGACATGATGCACCCAAAGCCTGTTCAACCTAACCTTGTTTGGCGCGATTTTAATCCGTACAAACGCTTTTTGCTTGGTTTAAGCTTTTGCATCAGCCTGAGCGTCCTGATGATCGTCTTGGTGGTCAACAGCCTGATCGGACGGTTTTTGATCTCGAGCACCGCCCAGGTCACCGAGGACGCCATCGTGCGCCACGTGCGGTTAATTTTGCCCAACATTTTTGATGCGTCCCTGGCGGCAGTGAGCGGTACCCCCGCCACGCACGACATGAGCGCCATGACCGACCCCTACACCGGTCAGGTCATGGGCGCCATGACCGAAGATTCGATGAATTTGACCGTGCGTTTGCATTTAAATTTGTACAACATCACCGACGCCACATTTTTTGCGCCGAACGGTAAAATCGCCTTCGCCTACAAGCGCGAGCGCATCGGACATAACGCCAATACGGTCGAAAAAATTCAGCTTTCCGAACTCGAGCAACTTGGACCGAGCCTCAGTGCCGCCAATCAAAAAATTCAGGTCTGGTTGCCGGTGCGCAAAAGCCAGAACGACCCGAGCCTGATCGGTTTCGTTTCACTCGAGCGCGACATGCGTACCGAATGGGCACAGGTGCGCCAAATCGAATGGGGCGTGGCAGGGGTCGGCTTGATTGCCGCGTTGGGTTTATTCTTGGTCTTAAAGCGCGTCTTCGTCAGTTCGACCAGCGAAATTGCCAGCAAAAACACCGCCCTGACGGGTTTAACCGAAGAACTCGAGGCGTCTTACAACAGTTTGTTGCGGGCGCTCTCGAGCGCGATGGATTCCAGAGATCACGAGACCGCCGACCACACCAATCGGGTCACCCGTTACGCGGTGCGCCTCGGGCAAGAAATGAACCTATCAAATGAGCAATTGCTCGACCTCGAGCGCGGGGCATTGCTACATGACATCGGGAAAATTGGGGTTCCCGACGGAATTTTACTCAAACCTGGTCGTCTGGACGCCAATGAGATGCGCCTGATGCGGGCGCACGTCGAACACGGCGACGCGATGCTGCGCGAGATTTCGTTTTTGGGCGCGGCACGTTTTGTGGTGCGGCATCACCACGAGCGTTTTGACGGGCGCGGTTACCCCGCCAGTCTGGCAGGACACGAAATCCCGTTGCTGGCTCGAATCTTTAGCCTGTGCGACACCTACGATGCCATCACCTCGCAAAGACCCTACAAAAAAGCCCGCAGCGACGGCGAAGCCCGCGAAATCATCCACCGCGAAAATGGTCAGCAGTTCGATCCAGACGTGGTGGCTGCCTTTGACCGCATTGCCAGCTTCGAGTGGCAAATGGTTGGGCAAACCAGCGATTTGGACCTGGGACAAACCGAGATTTACCAGAGCATTCACAGCAAACAAAGCGCTCTGGCTCGAGCGACACCAGTTGGTGCTCAACAAAAATCTTTAATCCTGGAGGCGCAATGAACTTGAACCGCGTGAACCTGAACCGCAGACATTTTATGCAATTGCTGGCGCTGGGCGGCGCAAACCTCGGGTTCATCAACCCGAGCGTCCAAGCCAGCAATGAAACCGATCTCGAGATCGTCAGTTTGGCAATCGTCGCCGAACAGCTCGCGGTCGAAGCCTACACCAGAGCGGTGGCGTCCAAGCAATTTACGGGCATTCTGGGGTCGTATTTTCGCTCGGCGCTGCGTCAGGAAGACGATCACTTAAAGGCACTGGGCAAAGTCGCCAAAAGTTTGGGCGGCACAATCCCAGAATCCAATTTTGTCTTCGAGGCTGGCGTTTTTGAAAGTCCAATCGAAATGCTGCGCCTGATGAACGCGCTCGAGGATGCCTTTGTCGGGGCGTACCTTGGGGCGTTGCCGCTGATCAAAGACAAAAACATTCTTTCGGCGGCAGGTGCAATTCTGGGCGTCGAGGCTGGACACCGCGTGATCTTGCGCGAGGCGAGACTGAATTTTCGTGACCCAGCCATCACAGGTGCTCGGGTTCCCAACGACCGCACCTATGAAAACGCCTTGACGCCCACCGAGGCGGCGGCGGCATTGAAACCTTTCAGACGTTAAGCCAGTTCAAGCCGGAATGTCTCGAGTGCGCCAACGCCAGAGTGCCAAGCCAAACCCAAGCACGCCAAGCACCGTCCAAAGGGCAACGGTTTCCCACGGCACGCCGTCATTCATGACGCTTTCGGGCGTGTAATTGGTCCAGATGCTGAGATTCCCAAGCCATCGTGCGCCTGAAATCGTGCTGCCAAGCGTGGCGAGTAAAAATTCAAGTCCGAACAGACCAAACACCACACCCGTCACCAGCGCACGGTCTCGAGCGAAGGCGGCAACCGCGTAAGCAATGCCGAGCCATAAAATCCCAAACGCCAAACCAAGCGTCATGAAACGCCACCACTGGGCGGGAACAGAAACGGACAATACGGCAAAGGTCACCAGCATCAACAACACCAAGCCCAACAAACCTGCCAAAATGCGACTCGCAAACCAGCGCGTTCTCGAGATGGGCAAACTGAGTTCAAAATGAATGGTCCCACGCTCGAGCATCGAACTGATGCCACCCGCGCTGCCTGCCGCAAAAGCAATTACGACGATGGGCCACAGCAAACTCAGCCCTCGGGCGCACATGTAACCGATTGGACTGCTGAAACTCGAGAGGTTGATTTTGAACATGGCGAGGACGGCGGGGGGTAAACCCTCAATGATTTTGCCCAGCGCCGCGCCTTGATCTTGCATGGCACTTTGACCCAGGCTGCCCGAAAGTATTGGCAGCATGACCCCAATCGCGTACCAGATTAAACCCACGCGCCCAAGCCGAAAGGCGTTGGCAAGCACTTTGGCATTCATTTTGCGACCTCCCGCTTGTGATTCTGCTCGAGCAAATGCTCCAGGCTCATGCCACCAAATTCGGCGCGTTCGACGCCAAACGCCATCAGTTTTGGCAGGGCATTCTCGAGCAAACCTTCACCCTCGAGTATGGCGTGCGTGGCTGAGATCAGGCGCGGTTTCCAAGGCTCGAACTGTGAGGTATCGATTGGTTGTTGCGTCCAGACGGTGAGGGTGTGCGTGTCGCCCGTGAGTGCGTTGAGCGTGCCCAGCTTCAAGACTAGTCCTCGGTCAATCACCGCCACACGGTCACACAGGGTTTGAACCTCAGAAAGGCTGTGTGAAGAGAAAAACACGGTTGCGCCCGCTTTGGCGCGTTCACGCAATGCCAGCAACAGGCGTTCTTGCGCGACCGGATCGAGTCCACTGGTCGGTTCGTCGAGCACCAACAATTTCGCGTCTTTGGCGATTAACAACCGCAACAGCGCCACTTTTTGACGGTTGCCCTTGGACAGCGTTCGCATCGGACGGTTTAAGGGCACCTCCCATTCGTTTGCCAAGGCTGGAATTTGATGTTGATCGAGATTTGCGACGCTGGCTTGATACGTCAGCCACTCGAGTCCAGACAGCGCATCGGGCAGCCGAACGTCGCCAGGCAACCAAGCGATGGTTTTGTGTAACTCGGGCGCATTTTTCCAGGGGTCGAGTCCAAGCACCCTTGCAGTCCCGCTCGAGACTTCGATAAATCCCATAATGATCGAGAGTGTGGTCGTTTTTCCCGCACCGTTGACGCCGACCAAACCGAACAACTCGCCCGCTTCGACCGCCAATTCGAGTCCATCGAGCGCCTTGGTGACACCGTATTGCTTGGTAATGTTTTGCAGGGCAATCGCTTGGGTCATCACTTTCCTTTCTTGGATTTTGAAACCCGCTTGGATTCCTCAAACGTGTAATTGTCAAAAAAATCTTGCATTGCCCCGATCATTGCCGCGTAAAGATGCTCCAAACGCTCGAGTTTTTGTCGCGTCACCCCAGATAAACCCTCGAGTTGCGATGCCCGCTCGATCAATTTCCCCAACCGTATGGAACCCGACATGCTGGTTTTCAGGTATTCAAGGGCGTTTGAAACGGCTCGGTAATAGTCTTTTCGATCCCCTGGGACCGTGACCTTTTCGATCAAGGTGAATGCCTGCAATTGGCGTACCGTGGT
>CAXTTL010000194.1:0-9290 GCA_964247135.1 uncultured Deinococcales bacterium
CAAGATCAAAGTGGCTGTGCGCGAAGCCGCGCAGACCTACGCTGAGCTTCACGAGTTGGGCGTTGGCGTGAAATACCTCAACGTCGGCGGCGGTCTGGCGGTCGATTACGACGGCAGCAAAACCACCTTTTACGCCTCTGCCAATTACACCCTGCCCGAATACGCCAACGATATTGTCTACAGCATCATGGAAACCTGCAAAGGCGCAGAACTCGAGCCGAGCGCCTTCCCGATCATTGTCACCGAATCTGGTCGCGCTGTCACCGCGCACCATGCGGTTTTGATCTTGCCCGTGCTCGAGGTCAGCGGACCCACCCGTTTTCCCGATTCGCTCGAACCAGGATACGAGGACCAGCACCAACTGATTACCGACATGGAACAAATTCTCGAGGCGGTGACGCTTAAAAATTACCGCGAGAGTTATTTTGACGCCGTGGACGACAAGAACACCATGCACAACTTGTTTGACTTGGGTTACTTAAGCCTGCGTGACCGCGCCAGGGGCGAAGAACTGTTCAACCGCATTGCCAACAAAGTCCTGAAAGTGATTGCCGATGCCGACTCCAAATACGTTCCCGACGAATTTGAAGACCTGGCAGCTTTACTGGCGGACAAGTACATCTGCAATTTCAGCCTGTTTCAAAGCCTGCCCGACCACTGGGCGATTGACGCGCTGTTTCCGATTGTGCCACTCTCGAGGCTCGACGAACGCCCGACACGACGCGGCACGATTGAAGATGTCTCGTGCGACAGTGATGGCAAAATTGACAAATTTATTGATTTGCGCGATGTGCAAAAAACCCTGCCATTGCACGAACCAAAACCAGGCGAACCGTATTACCTCGGCGTGTTCCTGATGGGTGCGTACCAAGATGTGCTCGGCAGCGCCCACAACCTCTTCGGCAAGGTCAACGAAGCGCATATCAGCGTCTCGAGCGACGGCGATTACGAACTGGACTTGTTCGTGCGCGGACAAAAGGCGCGGCGCTTGATCGAAGGCATGGGTTACAGCGCCCCGCAACTGAGTCGGGGCGTGCGCGAAGACGTCGAAGAAGCCATCGAGGCTGGCATTCTCGGACCCGCCGAGGGCGAGAGTTTTCTCGAGCATTACGATGAAGAACTGGTGGGGTACACGTACCTCGAGTAACAATTTTCTGTAGGGGATGGTCTGAAACCATCCCCTACAGTACGATGGGTGTATGACCGATCAAACCTCTGGCACCGAACTGCACCGCGCCGCCGCACCCAAAACCCTTCGCGTGGCGCTGCTGACCATTTCTGACACGCGAAACCTCGAGACGGACAGTTCGGGCGGATTTTTAAAAGAATCGCTCGAGGCGCAAGGGCACACGGTGACCGGTTATGAGATTGTCAAAGACGATGGCGGCGCGATTCGGGCGCAGCTTTTAAATTGGCTCGAGGATGGGGTGACGCAAGTCGTGCTGACCACGGGCGGCACGGGCATCACCAAGCGCGACAACACCGTTCCAATCATTGAATCCTTACTCGAGAAACCTCTGCCTGGCTTTGGCGAGTTGTTCAGGATGCTGTCTTTTGCCGAGGTTGGCGCGGCGGCAGTTTTATCTCGAGCCACTGGAGGACTGGCAAAGGGCGGGCAGTGTTTGCTGTTCGCCATGCCAGGATCGTTCAATGCCGTGAAAACCGCCTGGGATGGCATTTTTGAGCAAGAACTCGAGCACATGGTCTTCGAGATTTTAAGGTGAAGAACGGCAAAGGTCCGCAAGCCGCGAACGTCGAACGTCTCTAAAGGTTGCAAACTCGAGTGAGGAAGATTGACTCAATGAGCGGTAAAACAGTCCGACCATGAACAGAAATAGAATATTCCACACGTGGTGGAACCTCGGCATGGATGACACGGAGAATCAGTTGTTCGCGCTCGAGATCACGCAGCGTGGCAGCCAACACCTTGTGCGATACACAAGGCATCAATCGGCGTAATTCGTTAAAGCGCCGTGTACCAGAAGTGAGCCAATACAGAACGATCATGCTCCATTTGCCACCGACGACCTCAAGCGCTGCCGTGAGCGGGCAGCGTTCTTCTACAGATTCGGTTCTGCGTTTGGTTTCCATATGGTAACCATGTTACCTCTGGGTGCGTTCTTGCACGTCTGACAGTGCAGTTCTAAAATAGCTTCATGCCAACCATTATCGAAATGCGCACGTACTGGACTAAGCCTGGCAAACGTTCAGCCTTCCTCCAAACCTTTAACTCCAGGTCTGTTCCCGCACATTTGGAGATCGGGATGCACATCATCGGACCATTTTTGTCACTCGAGGACGAGAATGTGTTTTTCTGGATGCGCTGTTTCCCCAACCTTGCATCCCGCGAACCAATGAAGAGCGCATTTTATGATGGGGAGTTGTTTAAAGAAGAACTTGAACCTATCCTCATACCCATACTCGAGAGGTATGAGGTTGTGTTGGTAAAAGATACGATGGGGCTGCTAGACACACTTTCATAAGCGATTAAACGCAGTTCGTCGTTTTGCCTATTGACCTGATTTGATGCTGGATTTCCTTAAACCTAAACCAATATAAAAGCCTGGCACTCATTTGCTCTTTAATCTTTGGCAATCAAATTATTGTAAAGTTTGGTTATGAAACTCGAGCAGGCAAAACCTCAAATGCTGCCTGGGGTGGTCACGCCCGCAAAAAAGCAGGTTGCCGTCTCGAGAATGCCTTCAACCGCCCAACCAGCCACGCCTGCCCAATTGCAACGCGCCAAAAACAGACTCGAGCAAGACCAAGGGCAAATCGAGCGTCAAGCCGAGCAAGCGGGCATCCAACGTGAGGCTCGAGCCGCCAGTCAAGAACAAGCTCGAGTCCAAAGGCTAAAAGATCAAACCCTTGCTCAAGAACAACAAGCAGGCGTCCAACGACTTGCAGACACCCAAGCCAGACAACAAACGTTCTTCTCGAGCTTTGTAAAGTCACCCATTCAACGAAAATCGCAGCAGCAAGTCAAAACCTCGAGCATCCAAGCCGCCCAAACCCGAGATCAATACCAAGCTGCGATAGAACCTGAAATGTTGCAACGTCTGGTCGATGATCGAATGTCCTTACAATCGCAACAGGCTCGAGCAGCACAACCGCAAACTGAATTGAACGCTCGAGCCGAATGGTTTAACAGCGAATTGCCACTGCTGAGGGCAAAGCACAACCATCCAGATACGCCATTTCTGGATGCGGCAAGTGTTTTTAAACCAGCCGATCAGCAAGCTTTTGCACTCGGAAAAACTTACGCAGTACAGCGTCTCTCGAGCGGCTTGACGCCAACCGATGCCGCCAGCGCCATTTTGAATATTCAGCGCAAAGCAGACCGTGACCTTGCACTGCGCGGGTTGCTGACCGGCATCAACCCGCGTCAATCGGATTACGCCCGTATTCAAAGGCTTGTGGCACAAGGTGAAACCGACCTCGAGCTTCAACGAAATGCCTTGTTCGAAGACCCCGCCATTCAATCCCAAGCGCTTCAACTGGCACAAGATGAAGCGCACCCGACCAGCCCAAACTCGGGGATCAGCGACAAAATCAAAACCAAACTTGGCGGCGGAAACCCATTGCCCGACAACGTGCGCCAGCAACTCGAGATGGGTTTAAACACCGACCTCTCGAGTGTGCGAATCCACACCGACAGCGACGCCGATTTCTTATCGAAATCGGTTCACGCCAAAGCTTTCACGACGGGCAGCGACATTTTCTTCTCGAGCGGCACGTTTGACCCAAACACCAAATCGGGTTTTGAACTGATCGCCCACGAAACCACCCACACGGTTCAACAAGCCTCGGGACAGGTCAAACCAGGCATCGACAGCGACCCCAGCCTCGAGACTGCCGCCCAAACCAAAGGCGCAGAACTCGCTTCGGGATTCAGTCCCAATTTCAAATTTAAAAACCTCGAGAATCAAGCCCAACCCAATTCGCCCTTGATCGCCAGTCAACCCCCGGCGCACCGCGCCAAAATCCAAGCCATGCAACGCTCGAGATTGAACGTTCAACGCGAGCCGCAAGCTCCAACCCCAGTTGCGCCTGTGAGTGTTAGCCTCGATGAAACCGCCTTGGCAACCCTGACCACATCGCTGCTGACGGTTGTACCCCAAAAATATCAGATCGACGCGCAAAGCAACATTCCAGTCATTCTCAGGCAGTGCTTCTCGAGCCAGATCAAAAACGCCAATCAGGTCGCGTACATCCTCGCCACTGCGCAACACGAATCGCGGTTTGGCACAAAACAATTCTCGAGAAGCGAGTCTTTGGTCGAAGATCACAACCCACTGCAAACCGAGCATAAAAAAGTCACAGACAAAAAAACCAAAAAAAACCATGTCGAAGACATTCCCTACCGCACCAACCACGTGACCGGACATCGGATCAATGCCGATCCAAAAAACACCGACAACCTGGACACCTATTACGACGACGCTTACGGCGGCAGGCTCGGCAATGTCGCAGGCTCGAGCGACGCCGCAAATTACCGAGGGCGCGGCTTTGTGCAAATTACGGGGCGCGACAATTACAAACGGCTCGGAACCCAAATCCAAAACGAAGGCTTTAACTACACGTTTGACGGCGTGACTTACGGCACGAAAGAACACCCAATTGACCTCGAGGCAAACCCAACGCACGTGAACCTTGTGCCTGAGCTTGCCGCGAAAATCATGGTCAGCGGAATGCAGAACGACAGCTTTGCACAGCATGGACATGGCTTAAGCACTTACATCAATGATAAAAACACCGATTTCAAAGGTGCTCGAGCCTTGGTGAACGGATCAGATCGTGACTCCGATATTGCGAAGATCGCCCAAGATTTTGCGAAAATTCTGAATGCAAACAACGCTTGGAGTAACTTGTTTGTCGCTCCCGATTTGACAAAACAAGCGCCAGATGCTGCCAAACCTGCAACTCCAAACCAGACCTTGCAACGCTCGAGCTTGGGCTTACAGCGCGAAACCACCACTTCAAACCCATCAACACCAGCAACCACGCCACACGCCGAAGGCAACGCCCTGCGAACCTTCAACCTCTCGAACTTCACCAACAAACAAGTCATTGCCGACGTGGAATTCGGTCCATCTCTCGAGAAGATCAACGCGATTGCCCTCAAAAATAAAGTGAAGCTCTATGTCACCAGTTCCTTCCGCTCAACCTCCAATGTCGGCGGTGCGATTGTCACACCTGCCAAGAAATCCAACCACATGGCAGGTCACGCGATTGATATCAACATCCTCTGGGGACCTGGGTACAAGAACCTCGCCAATGGCGATGTGATGGCTTCACCAAACGCACCCGCCCCAGTCAAAGCCTTCATTGATGACATGGAGGCGGCAGGGTTCCGTTGGGGGCAGCGCTTCCCCCAAGCCGACCCAGTACATTTTGATGATGGTCTGAACGTCAATGACCCCAAACGTTGGCTCGAGCGTTACAAAGCCACACACCTTCCTGGTGGGTCGCAACCCTACAAACCACCAACACCCTCGAGTGACCCAAGCACGCAACCCGTACAACGTGCTCGAGCCACGACACCAAGCTCAAGTCCGTTGGTGATTCAAGCCTCTCGAGAAATAAATGTGCCTATTCGCAATCAATCATCACAAACACTTAACAACCCCAAATCAGTTCATTTGCAACGCTTAAGGTCTGCAAATATCACGTTGCAGCGTGACCCCACCCCACAGGTGCGTTTCGCCCAGGTTGGTTTTGTCCGCGATGATGGTTTAAATTTGCGTACCGAACCGAGTCAAACCTCAAACAGTTTGGCGAAAATGCCTGTCGGAACTCGAGTTGTCGTGAGCGCCATCGAAAACGGTTGGTTTAAAGTTCTGACCCCTTTTGGAACAGGGTTTGTTGCCGCCAGTGACGACCATGTGCATTTTGCCCCCGCAGGCTACCTCGAGCAAGACCCTGGATTGCAAATGGTTCGTGTCAGAAATGGTGAAACTGGCATGGGTTTGGTCAATCGCATGTATGGCAACTTGGGTACTGGGGGCAGCAAAGATCAAAACGTTTGGCATTTTTTAAACGCCATTCGCAAAATCAACAAACCAGAAGCCTTTGCCAGCCGTGATTTGGGTTTACTGGACAACATTCAAAATGCTGTTATTTCTGGAGCGGATGCGAACAACATCATGCTTAAAGCAGGTGTTGACCTGTGGATTCCTAGTTTCCAAGCCGCTGCCCGTATGGACGTTGGCAGTGGCACGGTACGCGGTGAACTTGCCAGGCTTGAGAAAAAAGTCAGTCAAAAAATTGAGGATTTCAAAACCGTTTGCAGACTGGCAACAAAATACACACCTCAAGCTGTGACAGACGCATTGGGTCAAACCGCAGGTGGTTTGATCACGGGTTTGCTCACCTTTGCTCGAGACGCAGTGATTATTGTGGGTGGCAGCACCGCCATTGGAGCTTTGATTGGCGCTTTGTTTGGTGGAGTTGGTGCTGCTCCTGGGGCAGCTTTGGGATTTGAAGTTGGTCTTCAAATCCTTGAGATTTGGGGTTTAAAATTTTTGCTGGAATGGATTTGGAATGCTGGTCAGCAGTTTGTGGACATGGTAGGCAGTTATGGCAACAGCCTGAATTTACTCTGGGATGCCAACGGGGATCAAGCCAAACTGGATCAAAGTGCACAGTTATTCGCGCACGCAACTGCACAACTCTCGAGCTTGCTTTTACAAGCCATTGCTGCTTATGCCCTACATAAAGGCACAAAAGCCATACTTGAGAGCAAATTTGCTGCCAAAGTTGGCAAGACCCAATTGGGTCAATGGATCAACGAACGTGTTTTGAATCAACAAACCCGCAGAAACCAAGCCGTCAATAACACGGTCAGTCGCGTTACAGGCAAAGCTGAATTCGATATTGTTGCAGATTCAATCCTGCGCAACATCCCCGAAGAACAAAAACCCTACTTTCGCCAAGCGCTTGGCGAAAGAATTCAACGGAGCGGTCAAACACCCACCGAATTTTCCACCAGGTTGGGCAAAAGCCCAAAAACCATTGAAGCCATTCAAAAACGCGCTGCTGAACTCGAGTTGAATGCCGTGCTCGATGCGGTCTTGAAGAATATCCCCAGTGAACAGCAATTCGCTTACCGCCAAGCTTTGACCGAACAGATCAACTCGAGCGGCAAAACACCAACGCAATTTGCTAAAGATTTACAAGGCAGCAAAAAAACAATTCAAGCCATTCAAGAGCGAGCTGCGCAAATCGAATTGAATGCAGTGTTGGATTCGTTGGTCAAAAAGATTCCTCCAGACCAACAGGGTGCGTATCGTCAGGCAATCGCAGAACGCATCCAATCCAGTGGTAAAACCCCAAGTCAGTTTGCCAAAGACTTGCAAGGCAGCAAGAAAACCATCCAAGCCATTCAGGAACGTGCTGCACAAATAGAGTTGAGCAATATTCTGGATATTGTCTTGAAGGATATTCCAAACAATCGGCAGTTTGCCTATCGTCGAGCTTTGACCGAACAGATCAACTCGAGCGGCAAAACACCAACGCAATTTGCTAAAGATTTACAAGGCAGCAAGAAAACAATTCAAGCCATTCAAGAGCGGGCTGCGCAAATCGAATTGAATACAGTGTTGGATTCGTTGGTCAAAAAGATTCCTCCAGACCAACAAGCCGCCTACCGACAAGCCATCACTGAGCGAATTCAGTCCAGCGGTAAGAGTCCAGTCGAGTTTGCCAATGCGCTCAAGAACAGCCCCGAGACTGTGAAAGCCATTCACCAACGAGCCAATGAGCTTCTAGGGGAAAGACCTTCAGCTAACACATCTACAGCCTCCGCCTCACACACGGCTCTAGATCAAATACGCAATCAACTCTCTGATGAAGCCAAGCTATTATTTGATGCAGACCGCGTCAAGGCAGGAAGCGACGACGCTTTCCTGAAACAATTAACAAATCAAAAAGGCGATCCAGTCAAACGCTACGAGGGTGAAGCACAGAAACGGGCTGGCGCGGAGCAGAAGAAAAAGGAATCCGAACAACGTATTCAAGGGGCTTACAATCAAATTACAGGCAACTTAGCCTTCATGAATTCAAAGGATATGCAACATGCCCTAGGGCAAACAGAATTTCCAGCAACGCGAAGCGCGATTGCTACAGAATTGGTTCGTGCCAAAGTTGAAGGAGAATTCTCGACTGCAAATGGTTATAAAGTGATGGTCGAAGTGAAGATCATTCAAGAAATCCCTGGTTTCGCCTCGCGCCAAGAATGGGTGAATGCCAATCCAGGCAAGAGTCCAAAGCAAATCATTGAGCTAAATGGTAAAATATACAAGCCCATCACAGATATTGATGTTTTAGCAGCTAAAGATTTGGGGAATGGAAAGTTTGAGATTGTTCACATGGAACAAATCAAATCGGGTAAAACGGATCAACCTATTAGGGCGCAAGAACAAAATCAGGCAGCCATGGGAGCTTTAGAACAATTAAAGTCTGGGAATCAAGCAATACGAATGCTTAAAGATGGTGATATTACATCTCAGTTCAGTTTTGAACATCTGAAAGATATAGAAGCTGTCACACGTGGTCCTGCCGAAAAGATTGGCTTTGATCGTTCGATTGGATTGAACAGCCAAGAGTTGGAGGGTTTGGCTAAAAAAGTTCACCAAGATTTCAGAAATCGATAAGAGGTTATCAATTATGGCGCTTTGGTTAGATACAGCAATTGATTCAAAAGACTTAGAAAAATTTAAAGAACCAGAAAACAAGTATTATTATGTGGTACAAACGTATGGTCTTCATGAAAATGAATTTACTCTAGGACTCGAACATGGAGTTGAATATTTATCTACGCTAAGAATTTTACTTGGCTTAATTGATGAGCAAAAAGCAAATGAATTAAAAAAAATAGTAGAAAATACTCAGAATCAAGAAGAAGTTGACCAAAAGTGGGTTGAGGATTCTTCTGATGAAATTGGGGGGCATCGAAGTCAATTTTTGAATACAAAAGATGTGAGAAGATTAATTGAGTATTTAAATCATGTAAATTCAAACATAAATGTAGTTTCAAATGGTGATTTCACGCCAAAAGATGAAATAATAGAAAAATTAAAAGTTATGAATCCATATTTTATAGAAACAAAACCTGTAAACAATTATGAATTTGCAAATCGCATAAGTGAAATTAACATGCTCCTAGAATTTTTTCAACTGGCAAATTTTTATAACTGCGACGTTTTATACGATTAAAACAATAATTTTATAATAAATTCGTTAGATGATATATTTTCAAATGAATTTATGGAGGATTTGATCGGGAATGA
>CAXTTL010000195.1:0-9234 GCA_964247135.1 uncultured Deinococcales bacterium
AGTGGCGGTCACCTGGTGGGATTCGGTTGACGGCGGCGGTCAGGCATTGGCGTTTTTGGCAGGCAAGCACATCGAAGCCGGCAATTACCAATTGTTCTTTCGCGGTTTTGCCAAAGGCGAATTGCTGGGGGTGCGGCTCGAGTTTTGGAACGAGGTTCAACCCAAAATTCAGAACGTCTATTTTGCCGATTCTGCCGTGCTGGCGGGCAACAAGATCAGGTTAAAAGGTTTCGAGGGTTACCAGGTCGATTTCGCTCAACTCTCCAACTTGCCCGAAAACCCCAGCAAACAACAACTCTATGCGCTCTTTCCAAGAAATCAAAAACGATCCTTAAACCCAAACGCGACCACCACGTTCTCACTTGATAAGACCAGAGACACGATCATCGCTGAAAACAACAAGGGCGGTTTTGAAGACTCGAGAAGCATCAGCACGGTCTACACCCAGTGGCGTCAATCTGAGGGTCAAGCCGCCCGAGACACCGCCTCGATGTTGGGTTACAAGACGGCGGTTCCGTTTGCCAACCTGGCAATTTTACTTTTGACCATTCCGGTCGCGGCTGGCGGTTTAAGGTCCAACGGCGTTGCCTTTGGCATTGCGGTACTGATTGCCGTCGGCTATTATTTGGCACTTTTTTTAGGGCAAACTTTGGGTCGGTACGGTTTTGTGCCAGCCTTTTTGGGACCGTGGATTGCCAATATCGCCCTGATTGGAATTGGATTTTACATGTTGAGACGCGCACAATACCGTTAAACTGACAATCTTGAGGTCGCCGAACTTAAATTTGATTGCTCGAGTTTCGGTCCTTGGGCACAATCAGGCAGTTTTAAGCGTGGGTGTAAATTTTGGCGCTGAGTCCAGGCACACTTTCACTGGCGGGGGCGTCCAAGTTGTAATCGAAGAGCATCTCGTGCCAATGCCCCTCAGCCAGTGGAAGCTCGAGACTTCGTTCATCTTCATGTAAGTTTGCGACCACGATCACTTCAGCCTCGCCGTAACCGCGACGGTACGCCAACCAACCGTCATCCGATTTTAAAATCTCGAGTTCCTCGCCTTTCAACGCGGGGGACTCGTGCCTTGCCCTGATTAGAAATGCATAATGGGTTTTCAGGTGCAACCCAAACTCCGCGTCGAGCAATTCCCATTGCAAGGGTCGCACCTCGAGATCGAGCGGACGGCAACCGCCGAACTCTTGTCCCTGGTACAACATGGCATTGCCTACAGCGGTCAAGAGCAGCACCGCCGCGAGTTTCGCGCTGCAAAATGCGGCATCGCCGGTCATGCCGTCCTTTGCCAGACGCTCCAGAAAGGTGGTTTCGTCGTGTGATTCGATGTAATTGACCATTCGTGATGGACTCGAATAACCGTGGTTGCGCGGCTGGACCGAACTGACCAGAGGCTCGAGATTTTCGCCGCGAGAGATCAGTGCCGCCACCACTGCCTCACGAAATTGACGATGCCAAGCGCCGTCCGCCGGACCGTCTGGCGTGGCAATGGCAGGGTTTTCGGGCAGTTGTTCGGCGGTCACGTAAAACGGTTTGCCACCGCTGTTCGATTTTCCGATGTCCCGAATGGCTTGCACCAGTTCAAAGTTATCGATCACGGCGGTGGCGTCCAAACGGTAGCCGTCAATGTGGTATTCCTGAACCCAGTAGCGAGCCACCTCGAGCGCATAACGCATGGCGGGTCGAACTGGGGCGCCGTCGATGATCGTGTTATCGTCACTGCGTTCGTAGTCAAATTTTGGACCAAAAGATTGCTCATCTGGGCGCGAATCCCGAAACCAATAGTAATAATCGATCTGGCTGAGCGGTGAATTGCTTTCTTGATGGTTGAGGACCAAATCCAAAATCACGCGGATGCCCTGGGCGTGACAAGCGTCGATCAGGGCTTTCAGGTCTTGGGGCGTGCCGTAGGTTTGTTCGGGCGCAAATGGGTGACGCACGTTGTAACCCCAACTCTTGTCCATCGGAAAGGTCATGATCGGCATTAACTCGAGGGCACTGACGCCGAGTTCTTTGAGGTAGCCAATTTTTTCGCTCACGCCTTTAAACGTGCCGATTTGGTCATTCTGAAAGGCAAATTCTCCGACGTGACACTCGTAAATCACCAAGTCGTCGTCGCTCGGGAGCGGCACATCGTCGTGCTGCCAGACATATTCGGTGGTGACGTCCCGACCATTTTCGACCACGATCACCGCCTGGTCGAGTTCCGCCTCCTGAATCAAACGGGCGAAGGGATCGGCAACGCTGACCTCGCGCCCCTGGTTGAACGGCGACAGTGAAGGCAATTTGAAGAAGTAAGTGTGACGTCCGTCTGGAACCTCAATCTCTGCGCTCCACTCTTGGTTTTCTTGTTGCAACTCGAGCGCCTCGGGCAACCAAGAGGCACACAGTTTGACCCATTTCAGGTATGGCGCGAAGAGCGTGAAGCGCCTCTTGAAACTTGACACCGACGGCTGTGTTTGGGGTTCTGACATGACCATGTTTGCCTCCAGCTTTGAGATTAATTTTATGATCGCTCGAGAATCGACGAAACGTGTTTGGACCAGTTTGGATCAGCGCAAGATTTGCCAATTTGCAATAGGCGAATTCTGCCCCGTTTGAGGCAGAATTCTAAGCAACCCTGGAATCTAAGCTTTGGTGACCGCCGAGTGCAATCGGACAAAATTGATCTGACTCGAATTAAATTCTAGTGCTTGGCGTCCTCGAGTTTGGCGTCGCCCTTCATGTCATCCACGGCGCTCTTGACGTGCTCAACGCCTGCCTTGATGCTTTCACTCGCCTTGGTCATCAAATCATCGCTCGCCTTGGCATGGACTTCGTGGGCTTGAGCCGAGGCATCGTGCACTGCGGCATTCACTTTGTCTCGGGTTCCATCGGCGGTTTCGCGGGCATCTTTGGTGTCTGCTTTGATTTGATCGACTTTTTCTTTGGCTGCCTCGCCCAAATTCTCCAAACCTTCTTTGACGGATTCGGCTGCGTTCTTGATGGTGGATTCAATACTCATGTCATTCTCCTTTGAACCGCTTGACACCGTTGTCGGCGGCGTTTTTGTGCTTCAAAATAAAAGATAATCTTCAAAACTGACGCGAAGCTGAGGGCAAATTGAACCTATTCAAGAATTTTGTGGCAGACGATCAAAAACCATTGCGAGCAATCCAACGACCATGAAACCAAACCACAAAGTCCAGGGCGTGAAAAGCGCTGTCAGGATTGCTCCGACAAAGACCGAAACCCTTTGCCAGTAGAAATGCTCGAGCGTCAAGGCATTGCCGTTGTCGGCTTTGGAACTGGGCAATCGTCTGGTCAACCCAAGTAACGCTAAAAGTGTCAGAATGACCGCCGCAATGATTGACTCTTTGGAGAACGAAACAAGTTGCGAGGGCAACAAAAAATTGACCCCCAAAAGCGTTTGAACCACCAACCACGCCACGCTGAACGCCGCAAGTCCCCAAACAGATTGTTGAACCATTCTGCCAGCGCGGGTCGGAGCCATTATTTGCGCCTGGCGTCCGAACAATGCCCCAAAACCCGAGAGTCCAAGCATTCGCAGCGGCAACCCGCTCAGGGCGTCCGCCAGCACCGGTGCCAGCGCAATGATCAGTTGATCGAGCCAGGTCAGGGCGCGTCCGGTGGTTCCCAGGGACGCTCGAGCGCAGAGCATCAGAACGCCCGTCGCGCACAAAGCCTGAAACGCCAGGGCGCGAGAGCCTGGATGCAGAGCCAGCAACACCACCACGCAACCCGAGGCAATGTTTGCCGTCAGCGGGTGATCTGGGTCAAGTTCACGTCCCAGCGCCCAGGTGGCAAACACCCAAAGTGCGCTCGAGATCAGCACGAGCCAAGAACTGCCAAGGAAAAACGCGACGCAAGCGGCAAGTATGGCAATTGCGAGCGCAAAACGGTTTGACGGGTAGTTGAGGTCGATGCTGCGATCAAGGCTGGTCAACGGCTGGGCAATGGTTTTAGACAACACGGTTTTCACGCTCCGATTCCTAACTTGCTTTGGTCAATTCCTCGAGCTTGTCTTGGGCTTCAGGATTATTCTGGGCGGTCGAAATCTTGGGAGTGCTGCCGGAAACCTGACCACTTTTTAAGGCTTGCGCCACCAGGGTTTGCATTCTGAGCAGTGATTGGCGGGCAAAACGACGTTGCAAATGGCGTCCAAAGAGGCTAAACCCGAGTCGATAAAGTGGATTGCGGATCAGTCCCGTTTTCGAAAAGGCGTCGATTCTAAATTGCACGCCGCCGCTGTCGAGGTTTTTGACGATCAGGAATTCGATCTGTCCGCGTTCAAAATGACCCTCGAGCGTGGCGTAACGGTAACCCCAGACCCGTTCTTGAGCGTCTTTGCCAGCGCGTAGCCCATCGGTGACCCCGTTCACTTTGACACCAAAATAAAATGTGAACCCCAAGAACCGCGCCCTGAGGAGCATCACCCGTTTCTCGAGCGGTTCGTCCGGCACAAAAATACCTGTGATCAAATCTGGCGGCGGGAATTTGTAGTCGCGCAACACGGTTTGTGCCGCCCGAAAAGCGCCACCATCCACCGCTTCGCCTGGCGATTCGCTCGGCAAATCGGCTTCGTAGTGGTCTAGGTTCCAGCCGTTGGCGGCGGTAAAATCTTCGCGGCGTTCCAGGTCCAGGTTTAAACCCAGCTTCTCGAGGCTCTCCAGACGCGTTTTATACCGCTCATACTCAGCCATCGGTCTTTCCTTTGGGCGACCCGTGATTTTCCTCGAGCCGTTGCTCTTGAACCGTGATCTTACCCACCTGCCTGCCGTTGCCGAGTTCAACCACCCGCTCGAGAAAGGTGCGCCAGGCGGTGGTTTGCAGGCTTTTGCCGAAGTTAAGTTTGTCGTAGGTCAAGTCCACCAAGCCGTCCTTCGAGCGTGCCCAAGAGGTGATGGTAAAACGCAGCAACCCAGGCTTGGCACTTTGCAGCACAAAACGAATACGTCCCGCCTCGGGGTGACCTGTTAACGTGACAAAACTAAACGCGTCCTGAGCCACCTCGATCACGCGAACCCGTCCATTCCAAGGTCCGAGAATGGTAATTTCAAACTCGTCGCCAAGTTTTAAGCCCCAACTCGAGCCTCGACTCTTTTCAAACGCCGCCAACTCGTCTGGACTGAGCTGCTCGAGGTTTCGCATGACTTTTGCCATCAATTGTGCCGCCTGCAAGGCACTCTTAAATAAAACTTCGTAACGGCGTCCGAGCAGCTTGCCAAAACCCTGACCCTCGAGTTGCACTTGCGCGTCGAGCAAATCTGCGGGAACTTCGGGTGGCGCAGGCAATGCTTTGAGTGGTTCTCGAGCTGGGTTGAAAAACTGCTTGAGTAGACCCTGCACCCGTGCCATCCAACCGCTGCGAGCCGAGGCTGGGCTGCTACCCGCACTCATCCCGAACCCCCTTGCGGCTTTGGGTCACCAGCACTTTTTGGTTTGATCTTGCCATCGTTTCGCCACGCCAAAACCATCATCACGACCGCCGCAAATCCTGCGTACAATTTTAGGTTTGGGTTTGACTCGAGTTTGGACTGAAAGGATTGAACTGTCGGTTCCTCGAGTCCCTGTGCCGATTGGGTTGATGATGGCTCGGCTGATGGAGATTGTGTTGTTGAAGGTGTTGTTGAAGATTGTGCTGATACCGCGCCCGCTTTATGTTGCCCTGGGTTTTCTTGCGCCAGGACTTGTGTGAATTCTGCGCCGAACAAGACCAATTGCGCCGCATAATAAATCCAGAGCAATACCACCGCCAACGCGCCAGCCGCACCAAACACCGAAGCGCCAGCATTTCGCCCCAGATACAAACCGATTAACGTTTTGCCGACGCCGAACAAGACCGAGGTTGCCAACCCACCGATCAGCGCCTCGCGCCAACCGACGGGTGCATCGGGCAAAAAGCGGTAAATCAGGGCAAATAGGCTGCCGACCATGATCACCGAAAAGCATTCGTACAACAATCCCCACAACCAACCCGTGCCAGCCCCCAAGCCGAGCCTTTCACCCAAACCGCTGAGGGCGGCACTGACCGACAAGGACACCAACAACAAAAACCCGAGCACCAAAACCAAGCCGAACGACACGGCTCGGGCGCGAACCAACGCCCCCAAATTGGCGGGCGGTTTGGCGTCCCAAATTTTGTTTAAGGCTTGCTGCAACTGTCCAAAAGCGCCGCTGGCTCCAAGAATCAAACCGCCTGTGCCGAGCACCACGCTCAAAATGCCTGTGCCTTTATTTTCGGATGCCCGCTCGAGCGTCAAGCGCAGCCAATCCGCGCCGTCTTTGCCAATCAAGCCCGCCGCCTCGGAGAGCAAGCGGTTACGTGCCGCATCGGCTGAAACGAACAATCCTGCGACCGCCAAAACCACCAGCAACAACGGAGCCAAAGCAAAAATTGTGTAATACGCCAACGCCGCCGCCTGAGTTGGCACGTTGTCCTGCTGCCATTCGTGAATGGTCTGTTTGAGCAAATCGACTGGACCAACGCGCATTGTCAACCTCAAGCTTTAGTATCTCGAGTTTGTTGAGAACAGCTTCTGTTTAGGCTGAAGGTGGGCTGAGGCGATACATTAAAACTCGAGGATTTCGCCTGGTTTGAGCGGATAACCCTTGACCCCCAAAGCTTCGGCTTTGTCACAAAACGCTTGCGCATCTTGATTGATCGCCGCAAACGTGCTGTGGTGAATCGGCACCACGGCTTTGGGTTGAATCAACTTGACCGCCTCGAGCGCGTCGGTCACACCCATCGTGTAAAAATCGCCGCAACAGACAAACGCCAAATCGATGCCCGCCTTGCCGATCAAGCCCATGTCCGAAAACAGCGCGGTGTCGCCAGAGTGATAAATCTTTTTGCCGTCCAACTCGAGGATCACCCCCATCGGCATCCCGCCGTAACTGCCGTCCGGCAGGCTCGAGGAATGCCAGGCGGGCGTAAATTTGACCTTGCCCACCTTGGATTCAAACGTGCCGCCGATGTTCATGCCGATCACGTTTTTCGCGCCGTTTTTTTGGGCGTACCCGATCACCTCAACGCTCGAGATCAACTGGGCGCCCTTGGCTTCCAAATCCAGGGCGCTTCCAAAATGGTCACCGTGTCCGTGCGTGATGACCACAACATCTGGGTTAATGTCCTCGAGTGGCACGCGGTTGACCGGGTTACCTTGCAAAAACGGATCGACCAATATTGAGCCTTTTGAGGTGGTGAACATCACGCAGGAATGACCAAAAAATTGTATTTTCACACCTCAAGTTTACAGGCTTTTAAAGCTCGAGATTGCGAGCTTGGCTGCAACCAAAAGGCAACTGGGATTAAGCCAGTTGCCTTGTTCGAGTTAAGTTTATTTAACGGTGAGTGTTACGGTTGAAACGATGTCAGTGCCACCAATCTCGCGGACTTCGTATTTGATATTGCCTTTGGTTGGTTTGCTGAGGTATCCCCATTTGCAGTCCTTGTCGTTTGGCAAGTCTTTGCTGCCAATTTTGCGTCCTTCTGGCGAGTACACGGTGATGTTGTAACCCTTGCCCTTGCCGGTCCCGCCAAATTGAAATGGTTCTGTGACGGTCGCGCCGTCGGTCACGCCAAGGGAGTAGGCGGCGGCGCAGGCGGCTGCCATCGTGTCGCTGCTCGAGGTTGTGGTGGTCGGTGTGGTGCCGGTTGGCGTGGTGCTCGAGGTTGTGGTTGGTGTTATTGCTGCTGGTGTCGTTGCGGCTGGCGTGCTGCCATTGCCTCTACCGAAAAAGAAATAACCCAAGCCGCCAACGACCAACGCGCCCAAAATTGGCAACCAAGGAATGCCTCCAGCGCGTTGGGTCGTGGCGCCTCCCACTGCCGATGCGACTGCACCGGCGCCGACGACCGCCCCGCCAACTTTGGCTGCGGTCGCTGCGGCACTGCCGGCTGCGCCGGTCGCCATATTGCCGACAGCGCCAGTAGCGCCGCCCAGCAAGCCCGAAACCAGTCCTCCCAGATTCGGAATGGCACCAATCACGCCCGCAGCCGAACCCAAGTTCAGGGCGCTCGAGAGACCTGCGGGCAACATCGGTCCGACGATGCCTTGAAGTCCGCCGAGCAAGCCGCTCAAGCCGCCGGCATCCATGCCGCCGCTTTTGACCTGACCACCGAGTTGACCCAGAATCAGTGGTCCTGCCAGGCTCATGAGTCCGCCGATGGCGCTTTGTCCAAGTCCAGTATGCGATGCCAGCCCAGAGAGCACGCCAGGGAGCTTGCCTCCCAAGAGCGCCGGCAAGACCGATTCGCCAATTTTAAGTAAGCCTCCAGCCCCGCCAGCCATACCCAGTAAGTTGCCAAAATTGCCGAGGTTGGCAAATTGACCAAGCAAGCCAAGCAAACCTTGAGCGCCCTGCGGGGTCGCGCCGTGCTGCGCCAAAACACTGACTTGTGCGGGCACGATCACATTCATGGCTTTTGAAACGTCGCTGGGCGACAAATTGACTGCTTTCCCAAGTTGACCCAAAACACTTTCGGTCAGTTGACCTTTGACCATGTCCAATAGATTCATAATTCTCCCTTAACTCTATCCCAGTCCGATCTCGAGTCTACCTCAAGTCGATTGTAATGGTAGCAGAAATAACAGTTTAAGGAAATCCCTGGCTGACATCACTTTTGAGGATTTCTGCAACAAGCCACGAAAGCATTGGCATCAAGTGAAACCAATCTCATGATTTGCCTCACTTTTATGACACTGATCTATGACAGTGAATCCAGTGAATTGTCACACGATAAAAGCAGTCGCGTAGGGTGCGCCTTGCGCACCACCATTGATGCGACGGTGCGCGGTGCGACCCAAGCCCGTGAGGTGCTGTAGTCATGTCAAGAAACGCACCCTACAAAAACCTTGCGTTGATCCGCTAGCTCAGTTTCTGCGTTCAAATGTTGATGGTTCATCGCCGACCCGAGCCACATCTCTGGCACTGCGGCGACCGAATTGATGCGCCAAATCGCGTTCGGTAAGGCGCAAGGCGGTGGGGCGTCCATGCGGGCAAGTCCAGGGAATTTCGCACTCACGCAGCGCCTCGAGCAAATCTGAGGCTGCTCGGTGAGCCAGTCTGTGACCCGCCTTGATCGCGGGGTGGCACGCCAACCTCGAGAGCACCGCCCTTTTGGCTTCATGGGCGCCCAGCGCCTCATGGACGATCTCTCGAGCCAGGTCCGGCAGCGGTAGTCCCAAGACCACGGCGGGCAACGCCCGAACTCGGTAAAGGCTT
>CAXTTL010000196.1:0-9133 GCA_964247135.1 uncultured Deinococcales bacterium
ACCAGCGATGAAACAACCTTGCAAGCCATCTCGTCGTTTCTAAAACAAATCGGTACTCCGTTTGACACCTTGATTGCCTCAACCACCGATTTGACCGAAGCCTTCCTCGAGACAAACGCAGGGCTGGGCAATTACAACGGCATTTTGCTGACCACTGCAAACCTCGCTTGGAACAATCCAAGCACGGGCTTTGAATCTGCATTCACTGCCGCCGAATGGACCACACTGCGCACTTACGAAATGCAGTACAAAGCTCGAGAGGTTGATCTTTACAGCTTCCCAGATGGTGTCGATGCCAGTTATACGGGCAATACAGGCATGGTCTATACGGGTGCGGTGGATACAACCTCAGCCCCCTTGAACGCCCAACTGACCACCAAAGGACAACAAATCTTCCCGTTCTTGCAACCAAGCATCACCATTCCAATCCGTTACGCTTACACCTACACGGCATCGGTCGTGGGCAATGCCGTACCCGTCTTGACCACCGCCAATGGCGTGGTTGCCGCCCTGAACGCCACACCGGACGGTCGTGAAGTGCTGGCATTAACAATGGCGCACAATCCGTACTTGACCCATTCCGTACTCCTTTCATACGGTTTGATCCGTTGGGTTTCTCGAGGGGTGTTCTTGGGCGAGAAGCAAATGTACTTTTCGGCTCACGTGGACGATGTGTTTATTCCAAACAATGTCTGGGACCCAGCCACAAACGCGAACTCAACCACCGTCGAATTCCGTCTGCGCCCCAATGACCTGGTCAACACCGTCAACTGGCAAAGCAAATTCCGTATTGCCCACAATAAATTCTCGAGCTTCAAACTCGATTTCTTGTTCAATGGCTTGCCATTCAACACCGATCTTCCTGGCGGCGGTTTTGACACCACCGCGCCGAATACTTGCGGTCGCGTTCCAGCAGGCAAAGACCCGTTCACCTCGAAGGCAAAATGCTACAAGAGCAGCTTCAGGTGGATGAATCACACCAAAACACACATTTACATCGATTCGCCAGCGACTTTACCCGTGCCACCAGCCACCCAACAGGCTGATCTGACCTTAATCAGCGACGAGATCGGCTTCAACATCAACATTGCACGCAGTGCAACTGGCTTAAACCTGGTCGGAAACGAATTTGACTCGAGTTCGCTGGTGATTGGCAACCACTCCGGTTTGGGTTATATGGACGAGGCAGTCCCACCACGCAATTACGGCAAGAGCCACTCCAACCCAGCCTTGATTCTGGCAGCCCAGCAATACGGCATTCAATTCTTGGGCGCGAATACTTCTGCACCAACCACCGCTCCTGTCTGTGTGTCAACCGCCGCAGACTGCAACCAAAATAACCCAAGCCCGAACACAGGCGTTTGGCTCGATGCGGCAACTTTACCCGTCAACAACATCATGCTGGTCCCGCGCTTTCCGGTCAACATTTTTTACAACACTGGTACGCCAGCACAATTGGTCAGTGAATACAACCAACTTTACCGCACGTTCTGGGGACGCGATTTTACGATTGACGAGATCATCGAACAAGAAGCCAACACCGCGATGGATCACATCTTGACTGGTTCGTTCAATCCGCATTATTTCCACCAAACAAACTTGCAATTTTACACGCCAGGCACAACCAGCCTTCTGACCAGCTTTATTGACAAAGTCGCCCAAAAGTACGAAGCCTGGATGAACCTGCCGATCAAAAACCTTTCGATGACCGACCTCGGGCTGAAAATGAAAGCCCGTCTCGCCTACGACAATGCGGCAGCCAGTGCCGTCTGGGATCGTGCGGCAGGCACCGTCACCATTTCTGGTGCCAGCAACGTCAACATCCCGTTAACCAACCCTGCCTTTGGTACCGCCTACGGACCAGATTTTGTTCGTTACACCCAAGCGGGCAACGTCGTCACAGTCGGGCAAGGAATCTAAAAGAGAATCTAAAGCTTCAAACCCGCCAGACACCCCAAGCCACCTCGAGACACCAGAACCGTTTGGAACATCATGCTACCAACCAACATCAGCAAATTCTTTTCAAATCGCACCAAGCGCAAATCGCTTGGTGCGGCTGGTGATCTGATTCTGCCAACATCGCATGGCAGTGCCAGCGATTTTCTGCGCTCGAAACAAACCCCGCTGGTGATTGACATGGTCACCGAAGGCACCTACCCGCAAGCCCACGGTGGTGTCAGCGTTTGGTGCGACCAATTGCTGCAAGGCTTGCCCGAGTACCAATTTAACGTTCATGCCGTGGCGGCAAGCTCGAGTGAGTCAAGCGTTTGGAAAGCGCCGTCCAATCTGCGCAGCGTCAACATGATCGGTTTGTGGGGCGATTTTGGCGGGCGCACCTTGACCCGCAACAAAACAACCCTTGTGCCGTTTGAACAACTGCATCAAGCTTTTTTGGAAGCACTTTTAAACACTTCCGAAACCGCCACCAGCGATTTTGTTCATGCCCTGTTTGGATTGCACCAGTACGGCTGCAATGCCAATTTGGACGCCGCACTGACCTCGAGAGGTTCGGTGGAGCGTCTGGTCAAGACTTGGCGCGGCAGGTGGCTCGAGGGTGGACGATCAATGGCTGGCGCTGGGATCGTTGAACCAAGTTTGGCTGATGCCATGCTGGCAAACGAGTTGATTGCTCACTTGATGCGTCCTTTGTCGGCTCAGGCACCAAAGGGTGATCTGGTTCACGCGGTTTCCAACGGCTTGCCGGTTTTGGTGGCGCTCAACGCCCGTTGGACGCACGGCACACCTTTTGTTTTGACCGAGCACGGCATTTACTTGCGCGAACGTTATCTGTCCTACACCGGTTCGCCGTATTCACCGGCGGTCAAAGCCTTGTTGCTTCGTTTTTACCGAATGCTCTCGAACACTGGCTATATGGAAGCCGATTTGATCACGCCCGGCTCGGATTACAACCGCCGTTGGGAGTTGCTCGGCGGCGCCCATCCAGAACGGATTCAGCGTGTTTACAACGGCGTGGACACCGCCGACTTCCCAACTGGACTCGAGCCGAACACGCCAACCATCTCTTGGTTGGGACGAATTGACCCGATCAAAGACGTGGACACCCTGATTCGTGCCTTCGCTTACGTTCACGATCAACTGCCAGAATCAAAATTGCGCGTCTTCGGCGGAACACCCAAGGGCGGCGAAGGCTATCACAAGCATTGCCAAAACTTGATCAAAGACTTGGGTTTGACCGATTCTGCGATTCTCGAGGGACGTGTTGACGTGACCGTCGATGCCTACCACGCCGGACACGTGGTGGCGCTCACCAGCATTTCTGAAGGTTTTCCCTACACGGCGATTGAGGCGATGGCGGCGGGGCGTCCACTGGTCGCCACCGATGTCGGCGGTGTGCGGGAAGCCATCGGCGACACCGGTTTTGTCGTGCCGCCCCGCGACCCTGAGGCGGTGGCTCGAGCCAGCCTGAAGTTGCTGACCAATCATGACTTGCGCCAGAAAATGGGCGCAGCCGCTCGGGACCGGGTGTTTAACAGCTTCACGCTCGAGAATTTCTTGGGCATCTACCGTGCCTTGTACCGTGAGGTCGCCGACAAGACCAATCAATCGATGCTCGAGGAACAACTCGCCCCGAGCTGGAGCATCACGTGAGCGCAAGGCTGGAATTCGTGCCCTTGGGGTTACAACCAGACTCGAACCAGATGCACCCGCCAATGAGTTCCGCCGCAGCCAACCGGCGTTCAACCGATCCGGTTGACGTGCTCGGGCGCCGGATGGACGAAATCTGTGTGGCGGCGGTGTCCCCACTCGAGATCGCGGCGGCGCTCGAGATGGACGGAATCAATGACCGTTCGGCGCGTGAAGTCTACGGACAAGAAGATATTTTCGCACTGGCAGAAGCGCTGTATGCCAGGGTGCCATTTCGCCAAAAAAGCCAAACGATACCCACCCAAGCAAAACCATCCTGGGTTGAAGTCACCAGGGGATTGCTGTATGCCTTTCCTGGTCTGATGATTGCCGGTTTTGGTTTAACCAACGCCGATTCAAGCCAAAACCTCACCCTGACTGTGACGGCAGGTTTGGTGTTTGGCGCCATCTTTTCTTGGGCTTGGTCGCAAGGCATGGCGCGTTTGGGATACATCAAACGTGGTCAAAGTGCGCCCAAACAGGCGGGCAGAACTTTGATGCTCGGGCTTGGCATTGGCACAGTGCTGATCAGTGTTTTAAGCAGTTTTTTGCAAGCAGGTTTGGGGCTGTTTGATGGGGTGATGCCCGTTATTGCCATGTCCCAAACCCTGTATTCTTTGGCAGCCGTAATTTTGTTCACGCTCGAGCGTCCATTTGTGTTGTTTTACTTTGCCATTCCTGGCATGGCTATCGCCTTTGTGCGCTGGGACGGGGCGATTGATCTTTCGCAAACCCTCATCCTGGCGGCAATTTGGCTACTTGGTTTAATTGTTTATACGTTTATCATTGCTTTTCGCTTCGGTCAGAAAACCAAGGCGGTCAAGGTTCCTCTTTTCACCGTAACCGAAGTTCTTGGGGCGATCCCCTTTGTTTTACAGGGTGCATTCTCTGCGCTGTTTTTGGCATTTAATGCCCTACTGAGCATGTACGGTGTTCAGGCTGGTCAACTTCCTCCAAGCAGTTATGCCATTATCCCCTTGGTGCTCAGCATGGGTTTTGCAGAACTTGAACTGGGGCGCTACCGTGGCAACATGAACCACCTTTTACACGTGACTTCCGATCTCGAGCAATTCCGAATTTCTGCCCAGCGCGTGTTTGCCGCCTCACTGGGTCGCTACAGCTTGGTTCTACTTGGTTTTTTATTGATTTCTGGTCTTACAGGATATTTTATAAGTGGTTCGATCAATCAAGACTTAAGTTTTGTGCTGCTCGAGGGATTGCTGCTTGGAGCCGGATTTTTTGCCTCTTTTATTTTGGTTGCCCATAACCGCGTCGGCGATGTGGTTCTGTCCACCGCTCTGGCGATCTTGGTTCGCTTGTGGTTGCTGCTGATTCCAGCGGATGTGGTCGGCATTGTCAATCTGGCGCAGAGCGAATTGATTGCCTCGGCAATCTTTGCGATTGTCACACTTTTAATTGCCAGAAGCATTGTTGGTAAACTTGGTACACTTGCTTAAAGCAAAGTGTGAGAGCAAGCTTACGGCGACAGCTCGAGAGATATATTGTTATCGATTGATGATGTTAACCTGATTTGACCTTGAACACTGAAGCACCTTTTTGCTGGTTTACAAATTTTGAGGAGGAACATATGTTAATGAACCGTTTAGCCCCCAGATCAAAGCTTTTCCACAATACCCGAGGGCAGGCATGAGCAGCCTGGTTGCCGTGACTGGCGCTGAAGGATTTATCGGCTCGCACCTGACCGAAATGCTGGTCAACGCCGGTCACAAGGTCCGCGCGATGGTGCAGTACAACTCGTTCGGCTCGAACGGTTGGCTCGAGACGTTAAAGCCCGAAACTTTAGATCACATCGAAATTGTCATGGGTGACATCCGCGACGCCGGCAGCACGTTTCGCTTTATGCAGGACGCCGAAGTGGTCTATCACCTGGCGGCACTGATCGCCATTCCGTACTCCTACCAAGCACCCCGTTCTTACCTCGAGACGAACGCCGGCGGCACACTCAACGTGCTCGAGGCGGCACGTTCACTCGGCACGCCGCGCATCATTCACACCTCGACCAGCGAAGTCTACGGCACCGCCCGCAGCGTGCCAATTCATGAAACCCACCCGTTGCAGGGGCAGTCGCCGTATTCGGCGTCCAAAATTGCAGCGGATAAAATGGCTGAAAGTTATTACCTCAGCTTTGAATTGCCCGTCGTGACCTTGCGACCTTTCAACACCTACGGTCCGCGTCAGAGTGCTCGAGCCGTGATTCCAACCACGATCAGCCAGATTGCCGCCGGTAAAAAAGAGATCACTTTGGGCGCACTGACCCCAACCAGGGATTTTAATTTTGCCACCGACACCGCCGCCGCCTTTGTGGCGGTCGGCACCGCGCCGCTCGAAAAGGTCAACGGCAAAACCTTGAACGCTGGTTCTGGCACAGAAATTTCCGTCGGTGATATGGTCAGTTTGGTTGCCAAAGTCATGAACCGCGAAGTCGCCGTGCTCGAGGACCCAGCCCGCTTGCGCCCCGATGCCTCCGAAGTGATGCGTCTTGTCTGTGACAGTTCCGAATTGCAATCGCTGACCTCCTGGAAACCGTTGGTTTCGCTCGAGGAGGGTTTAAGGCAAACCGCCGAATGGTTCTTAGACCCGCAAAACCTGGCGCGTTACAAGACCGATCAATACAACGTCTGAATTTGTAGGGGCAGGACGCAGCGAGCGGCGCCCCTACGATTTTCTTTGATGATCATTCGGGAGTCGCCCACTTTCTTTTGGAGGTTTAACCATGCACGCAGTCATTCTTGCCGGCGGTAAAGGCGTTCGTCTTCGCCCGTACACGACCACCATGCCAAAACCACTTGTTCCCTTGGGCGATGAATGCGCGATTCTCGAGGTGGTCTTGCGTCAACTCAAATATTTTGGCTTTACCAGCATCACCATAGCCCTCGGGCATCTTGGACCCATGATCGAAGCCTACGTGCGCGGCGGTGCCCGTTGGAATCTCGAGGTGGATTATGCCTACGAGGACACACCGCTGGGCACGATTGGACCGATTTTAAGTTTACTCGACAAACTGCCCGATCACTTTTTGGTCATGAACGGCGATATTTTAACCGATCTCAATTACGGTACACTTTTAAAAACCCATGCCGCCTCGGGCAGACCGCTCACGGTAGGCACATACCTGCGCGACGTGAAAATTGATTTCGGTGTTTTGGAGGGCGAAGACGGATTAATCAAAACCTTCACCGAAAAACCAACGCTCAATTACGACGTTTCGATGGGCGTGTACGGCTTGTCCAAAAAGACGCTCGAGCGTTACCCAGTCGGCGTGCCGTTTGGTTTTGACAACCTGATGCTCGATTTGCTGGCTCGAGAGGAATACCCTGCCAGTTTCAGGTTTAATGGCTACTGGCTCGACATTGGTCGCCCCGAAGATTACGACCTTGCCAACAAGCAATTTGTCGAACTTCACGATCACTTCCTGCCCAAAAGTTGACATGTCAAAAATACTTGTTTTTGGCGCGGCAGGTTTTCTGGGGCGGCACGTTCAGACCGAACTCGAGCAACAAGGTTTTGAGGTGATCGGTTTTGGACACCGCGAAACCGGCTTGCATCAGGCGCTCGATTTGACCGACCAGGCAGCGGT
Organism: uncultured Deinococcales bacterium; assembly: GCA_964247135.1. Taxonomy (GTDB): domain Bacteria; phylum Deinococcota; class Deinococci; order Deinococcales; family JAAFIG01; genus JANXTZ01. Next base: position 7,244 of record CAXTTL010000196.1, read on the forward strand.
TCAAAATGCGCTCGAGCGCCATCAACCCAGCGCGATCATCAATTGCGCTGGGCGCACCTTGGGAACGCGTTTTGAATTGGTGCGCGACAATATTCTGGTCGTCACGAATCTGCTCGAGGCGATCAGTCAAAAATCCTCGGATGCTCGACTGGTTCATGTTGGTTCAGCCGCCGAGTACGGTATGCCCCAAGATCAGAATGCGTTGAGCGAAGATGCGCCAACCCGCCCAGACGGTCAGTACGGCATCACCAAACTGGCGAGTAGCGCCCTGGTGATTCAAGCCAGCCTGACCAATCAGGTGGACGGGGTGGTTTTGCGTCTGTCAAACCCGCTTGGCGCTGGAATGCCCGAGGGGACGCTGCCTGGACGCGCTGCAAAACTTCTCAAAACCGCCCTTGATGCTCGAGAAACCAGCATCACCCTCGGACCTTTGGAAGCGTACCGCGATTTTGTTGACGCTCGAGATGTGGCAAAAGCGGCAGTTCTGGCTGCAACGGCTGCCAAACCCGAACAAAAACTTTTCAACCTGGGCAGTGGCAATGCGACTCAGGCTCGAGTTTTGATTCAGACCCTCGCCAAAATAGCTGGTTTTACCGGCGAAATTCTCGAGCGCGATCTGGGCAGTGCACGTTCGGCGGGAGTGTCCTGGCAACAGGCGGACATCAGCCGCATCAAAAACTGGCTGGCATGGCAACCACAATTTAAGATCGAAGACAGTTTAAGACAACTTTGGAACGCGGCAAGCGCCTGAAAGTAATCTTGACTTCAAGCCAAAAAAGCCAAAAGACGTAAACTCGAGTCATGCTTTGCCATCACCAAAATCTCGAGCCTCGCGCATGAATACCCAGGCGAGCACGAACCTCAAACTTTCGGCGGTCAGCGGCACGACCATTGTGATTGTCATGACCGCCCTGCATTTTGTCAACGACAACTTCACGTCGTTGCTGACCCCGCTTCAGCCAGACATTGCCAGGGCTTTTCACGTCACCAAAGTCGAAACTGGCGTACTGGTTTCATTGCTAGCACTGGTTGGCAGTGTGCTGCAACCCATGTTTGGTGGTCTGGGAGATCGCTTTGACCGCCGTTACCTTGCCGCCGCCGGTCCAGTTCTATCGGCACTCGGCATGACCATGATGGGACTCGCGCCAAATTTGTGGATGCTGGGCTTGTTCGTGATGGTCGGCGGTATTGGCAGCGCCGTGTTTCACCCATCGGGCGCGGCGTTCGTGGCATCAAATTCCAAACTCGAGCGTCGCGGATTGTACGCCAGTATTTTCAGTGCCGGCGGCACGGCTGGGCTTTCGCTCGGACCTTTGACGGCTGGCGTTTTGGGTTTTCACGGCATCATTTACCTGCTGCCAATCGGAATTTTAATGGGCATCATCGCGTTTGTTTTGACGCCCAGTACCAGAAGCTCGAGTGGCAAAGTCAAATCGCTTCAAGATTATTTGAGCGTCTTTCAGGGTCCGATTCGTTTGCTCTGGGCGGTCAGCGTCTTGCGGTCTTTAAGCACGGTCACGTATCAAAGCCTGATCCCTTATGTCTTTGACTCGAGCAAGCTGCGTCATCACATCGGATGGACGCTGTTTACGTTTTCGATTGCCAGTGCCCTCGGCGGCATCGTTGGAGGCTTACTGTCCGACCGTTTGGGTCGCACCAAAGTTTTACGCTCGAGCGTGCTGGGTTTGATACCACTGTTTATTTTACTGGTCTTGTCCAACCCCGATCAACTTTGGTTTTACCCATTGGCATTTTTGGTCGGTGGTTTGGCAAACGCCACCATTCCCGTGGCGGTCGTCGCCGCCCAAGAGTTTGCGCCAGAACATTCTGGCACGACCAGCGCCCTGATGATGGGCTTTTCGTGTGGAACGGCTGGCGTGTTGTACCTGG
>CAXTTL010000197.1:0-8962 GCA_964247135.1 uncultured Deinococcales bacterium
TGGTCAGGCGTTCCATCGCGCGGGTGATCGCCACGTAAAACAGACGGCGTTCCTCTTCCAGCCCTGCCATGCCTTCAGCGATGCTCGAGCGGTGCGGCAACAATCCTTCTTCCAGCCCGACGATAAAGACTTCTTCAAACTCGAGTCCTTTGGCATTGTGCATGGTCATGAAGGTCACGGCTTCTTCGGGCACGTCTTTGTTGTTGCGTTTGGTTTTGGCATCGTCCACGCTCGAGAGCAGCATGGCATCGTCCAAATAGGCTTCGATGTTGCCGTGGTTTTCCGTGTCCCATTCGGCGGCGGCGTTGACCAACTCGTTCAAGTTCTCAATTCGTGCCTCGGCTTCGGCTTTGCTTGCTGTTTTCATTTCGGTTTTCAGCATCTCGAGATAACCCGTGGCGTCGATGGTCAGCTTCAAGAATTCTTCGGCGCTGTGCTCGCTGGCATATTCGGACAGCTCGAGGATGAGTTTGGCAAATTCGCTGGCGTTCTTGCCGCTGCGCTCGAGGATTTCATCGGCTTTGATAAAGGCGCTCAAAAGGCTGGTCTCGTTGGCTTTGGACCAAACCTCGAGTTTTTCGATGCTCGAGTCACCGATGCCGCGACGCGGGCGTTTCAGGGCGCGTTTGAGTGCCAGGTCGTCGGTGGTGTTGACCGCCAAACGTGCGAACGCCAGCATGTCTTTGATCTCTTGGCGCTCGTAAAAGCTGGTGCCGCCAATCAATCGCACCGGAATTTGCGAACGCATGAAGCGTTCCTCGAGCACCCGCGATTGCGCGTTGGTGCGGTACAAAATCGCAATTTTGTCCAAACTTGTTCCCGTAGCTTGAAGGTGCGCGATGCGGTTTGCCACAAATTCGGCTTCGGCGCGGTGGTCTGGGGCGCGGTACAACCGCACGGGTTCGCCGTCGGGTTTGACGGCACGCAAGACTTTCTCGAGCCTTTCCGAGTTTTGTTCGATCAGTTTGTTTGCCACCGCCAGAATGCGGGCGTTCGAGCGGTAATTCTCCTCGAGTCTGTAAATGGAGGCGTCCAAATAGTCGTTTTGGAAGTCAAGAATGTTTTGAATATCGGCACCACGAAATCTATAGATCGATTGGTCTGGGTCCCCAACCACCAAAAGATTATTATACTTGCTCGAGAGCAACTTGGCAAATTCATATTGTGCTTTATTGGTGTCTTGATACTCGTCAACATGAATAAAAACCGCACGATTCTGTATTTTCTCGAGAATCTCGGATTGTTCTCTGAACAGTTTAACAGTTAATGTTAATAAATCACCAAAATCAATCGCGTTGGTGCGGCGCATACTGCTCTCGTAACGCCTGTAACCTTCCACGGCAACATCGAGCGGCATTCCAGACATCCACTCGTCGCCCTCGCGTGCCAGGTCTTCGGGCGTCCAAAGGTTCGATTTGGCTTTGTCGATGATGCTGCGCAAGTACCTGGGGTTAAATTCGGCACCAGTCGGAATTCCCTCGAGCGCGGCTTTCATGACATCGAGTTGGTCGGAATCGTCGTAAATCGTAAATCCAGAGCGCAAACCGACAAATTCGCCGTAAGCCCGCAAAATTCGCACGCCGCTCGAGTGGAAGGTGCTGACCCAAAGCTGTTCGGCTTGCGGACCGACCAGTTCATTGATGCGGGTTTTCATTTCACTGGCGGCTTTGTTGGTAAACGTGACCGCAAAAATTTCGTTGGGGTACACGCCGTGATGCTCGAGCAGATGCCCGATGCGGTGAACCACGGTTTTGGTTTTGCCAGAACCGGCGCCGGCAACGACCAGCGCGGGACCCTCATAGTGTTCGGCGGCGGCGCGTTGGGCGGGATTTAAGGCATCTAACAGGGGAGAGGAAGCATTCGACATCTCTGCGAGTATACCGCTAGCGCGAAAAGATTACGATAAGAGCGTAATTGAGATTTTACTTCTCGAGTGCGGGCAAGAACGTGAAAAAATCGTCTCGGATGTAGTGCTCGTCGTAAAGGGCAACCTGCTTGTACTCGCGTCCGTTGAAGGCAAAATAGGCACTCGGATGATCGCAGCAAGAACTGTGCGTAATCAACCTTAAAACCGGAAAACCGTGAACTCGAGTGTCTTGAAGGCTGTAACCAAAATAGCCAACGTAATCTGACAGAATCAAACGGTAATGATTTTGTTCCCACAAAAAGAAATAAACGCTTTCGTTGTGAGCGCCGTCACAGCTCATGAACACGGGATCGGCGTGACCGTCGCGGTTGAGGTCGAGCCAATCGACAGGGTTTGGGTTGCGTTCACAAATTTCCATTTTGTAAAGCTTCAAAATCCGTCGCCCTTCGGTTTTGGAAATCTTGTATTTGGTGCTTTTGCCCAAATCTCGAGCATCTGCAACGTTGACTTTGCTTTCGCGGTTGTACCGCGCCTGAGATTTGGCTTGCGACCGTTTAAAAAATGCGATGCGCTTTGTGTAAACTCGAGTCAAGCATTGGCTGGATTGGCAGGCGTTGCGGATGCTCTGCAACCAAAGCGTCTGGGCGGAGCGCAACTCGAGGGTGGCAAAAGACAAATCGAGCGCCGCGCCGAATTCATAATTTAAAGTCCGATCCAACAAACCCAATTTCGGCGTTCGACAAATCAAAACCTCGAGCCGACTGAGTGTGCCCGAGCATGAGAAAGCCGGCAAGCCATTTAAGACTGCCAGGCGCTCACGAAATGCCTGCTCGAGGCAAGCGTCATTTTGGCATTTGGCTCGAGTCGCCGCCCGCCATGTTTGGCTTTGCTCATCGGAGGCTGTTCCGCCCACGCCCCAGCCGGTTTGCAGCTCTTCCTCGAGCCGACCCAGCTTGCGATCCAATTCGTGAATGATGACATTTTGGCAAATGCGGCGCTCAAAATTGCTTGGTTTCTCGAGCGCACAGGCGGGATCAATTTTGGGTTGCGTTTGCGCCGTGACAACTCCGATGGTGCACAGCAAAGCGAACAGCGCGGAAATGACAGGACTTGAAGTTTTAAATTTGAGCACGACTCGAGTATAGCAATCATTTGCCTTGTTTCCATCTCATCCAGTGACGCTCCGGTGACGGTGAATTGTTTAAGCTTGATTCAGGTTAAGGCAAGCCCCACTCGGGATTCAACCTTAAGCCTTACGAAAATCGGTACCCGAGCCTCATCCGCCAATTCAGGCTCGAGCGATTTGAGGAGTTGTATGCAGCGAAAACGAATGCCAGATTATTTAAAACGCGCCAAAAAACGTTTCTTGCAAGGCTTGTGGTACGCCAGCCCAGCCGAGGCGGTGTTGGCTGGCAAACGCACCCTGGAAGACTGGGTGGAGGCTGTGGCACTCGAGCGCGATCTCGAGATGCGGGGCAAAACCAGGCGAAAGCAGTATCCTGAATTCACTCGAGCTTTCACAGTTGAAACCAAAAATTGATCTCGAGTTGAGGCACAGGTTTGTATTGGAGGTTTACGGTGAAACACGTTTTGACTTTGGGTTTTTTAATGCTGGCACTCTCGAGCTGTCCGAGCAATCCAACCAGTCCGCCGCCACCCAGTAAGGGCAGTATTTCTGGCACGGTCGGTTTTCCTGCCGGCGTGGCAAACGCCGACAACATCCCAGGGCTGGTGGCTGGAGATGTGATCGTCAAATTTAAAGCTGGCGCTCGGAGCGAATCGCGCCCTGCGGTACGCGGTGTCGATCTGCTGCGAGGCTCGAGCATCGGTGTCAGTTCGACGTTTTTGTACCGTTCAAGATCGGTGATCGATGCCCGAGCGACCCTCGAGTTGGTGCAAAGCCTGCAAGACCGATCCGATGTTGAATACGCCCAACCCAATTATATCGATCACTTTAGCAAAGCCCCTCGAGATTCGTTTTACGCCTTTCAATGGCACTATCCAGCCATCAACCTGCCCCAGGCTTGGGATGTGGTCGATGGTACCCAAGGTGCGCCTGTGGTGGTGGCGGTGGTGGACACGGGCATCCTCTGGGCTGGCGATGCCTCTGCACAAACCCATCCTGATTTAATCGGCAAGGTGCTGCCAGGTTATGACATGATTTCAGACCCTCGGGTTGCTCGAGACGGTGACGGGCGCGACAACGACCCGTTCGATGTCGGCGATTTAAGTCAAGCCAACCAATCGAGTTATCACGGCTCGCACGTTGCGGGCACCATCGCCGCCAGCACCGACAACCTCAAACCAGGCGCGAGCACCGAGGCGATTGGGGTGGCGGGCATCAGTTGGGGCGCCAAAATTTTGCCCGTTCGGGTGCTGGGTCAGGGCGGCGGCAGCAGCAAAGATATTTTGGATGGACTCTTGTGGGCGGCAGGCATTGACGTGCCTGGCGTGCCCGCCAATCCGAACCCTGCCAGCGTGATCAACATGAGTTTGGGCGGCAATTATCCGTGCTCGCAAAACCCAGCCGAACAGGACGTGCTCAATCAAGTCAAAGCCAAAGGCGTGATCGTGGTCGTTGCGGCGGGCAACGAGAACGACAACGCCGCCAACCATTCCCCCTCGAGTTGTGCGGGCGTGATGACCGTCGGAGCCAGCGATTTGCCTGGCGCTCGAGCGCCGTACTCTAACTTTGGAACAAGAATTGATGTGATGGCGCCAGGTGGCGACTTGGGCGTTGACAGCGACAACGATGGAAACAACGATGGCGTCCTGAGTTTGGGCAAAAATGATGCCACAGGAGAGTTCGGATTTGTCTTTAATAACGGCACGTCGATGGCGGCACCGCATGTGGCTGGCGTGGTCGCCTTGATGAAAGCCTTGCGCCCAAATTTGACGCCCGACCAAGCCCTGAATGTTTTGCGCGACACCGCCAGACCGCGAACCGCCGTTCAATGCCAAGGACGAAAAGGTGGCACCCAGAGCGCCACGGATTGCGGCGCAGGTTTAATTGACGCCTTCGCAGCTGTGAATGCCGTGAACGGCTTGACCACCACCACCCAAGATTTAAGCCTCAAACTCTCCAAGGGCGGCTTGACCATCAAACCAGGCGCCAGCGCCACGGTCAACCTCGAGATTGCCTGCACGGGCGGTTTAACGGGATTGGTGAACCGGGCGGTTGACGGCAACCCGACCGGCGTCACAATCAACCAGGGCAGCGATGCCAGTTGCGGCTCGAGCGTGGTGTTAAGCATTGCCGTGGGTGCCAGCGTCGCCAGCCAAACCTATGCGCTGACGTTTTACGGCACTTCGGGCAACCTCGAGCGATCTGTTGGCTTTAGCTTGACCGTTCAAGCCACACCGCCAACGGTGCAAGGTACGGTTGTGCTGGCAGCTTTCGTCAACAGCCAGGGCAACCTCGAGGAAGCAAAATCAAACGCGGTTCAGGTCACGCAATCAAGTTCGAGTGCCGCGTTTAAAGTCGCTGATCTTGAAACTGGGAATTACCTGGTGGTGGCTTGGAAAGATGTCAACGGCGATAAAACACTGAACGTTGGCGACCTGATTGGTTTGGAACCCAACTTGGTCCAACCAACCAAAACAGGTTTGAATTTGAAACTCGAGCCTTACAGTGAAACCTCAAGTTTACAACCGAGCATCAAATCCAGTGATGCCCTGAAAGTTCTGGTCGAATCCAAACAACCGCGCTAAAATTTAAATTGTTTTCAAACCTCGAGCGAAATTGCAGCTCGAGGTTTAATTTTTGATTGCGCCAAAATCCTGACCAATTTTGACGGTCAAATCTGCCCCCAGCACGCCCTCACCGCTGACCAGCGCCTCACCAACCCCAAGAAAACCGCGTGCCGCCCTGGCTTCCTCGAGGTTGAGGTTTGAAAGGATGGTGGTAAATTTGGGATTGCCTGGATTGCTGTCTGAGGCGAACACGTTCTGAAAACCCGCCGAGCGCAACCTCGAGATTGCCAAATTTTGTAAGCCCAGATCGCTCGCCACCACCGCCACCGACAAGTTCTTGACCTCTCGAGCCTCGAATTGATTTGTGGGGCGCAAATGCTTGACCACCAAGTTTTGAATCGCCAAATTGTCGGGCAGCCAGAAACTTTTACCACCCAAACTTCCAAAATTCCCAGGCAACAACAGGGTATCGGTGCGAGGGCGCGACAGCAAAAACCCGAGCGCCATGCCAACATGTTCACGGCTTAAATTCGTGCGGGTGTTGGCTTCGATGGCTTTGGCAACTTTTGGCAACGCCAAAATACCTGCCGGTGATTTAAGGCGCTCGAGCAAAGCCCGCATAAACGCCTGTTGGCGCTGCGTGCGACCGATATCGCCCAGGTTATCGTGCCGAAACCGCAAGAAACCCTCGGCTTGAACGCCGTTCAAATGCTGCGACCCAGGCTTCAAATGAATCTCGAGTTTGGCGGCGGTGTCGCTGTAGTCCATCGCTTCGGGGACAAAAATATCGATGCCGCCCAACGCGTTGACCAACGCTTTGGAACCATCTATCGAAACCAGCAAATACCCGTTGATCGGCACGCCCAGCAAGCCCTCCACCGCCCGCACGCTGGCTTCGGGACCGCCCAAAATGGCGGCGTTGATCTTGTCGTTGGCTCGGGTTCCAGCCCCGACGCGGGTGTCCCTGGGCACGGACAGCAACTTGAGCGCATGTTGTTGCGGGTTGAGCTGCACCACGATCATCGTGTCGGTCAAACCCGAAAAATCCTCGGGCGCTCGGGTGTGATAACCACTGTAATTGTGACTGACGCCCGCCAGCAAAAACGTGACCGGCATTTTCGGCGCGTTCGGCAGCGCCGCAAAACGCTGAATCATGCTCCAGGCGGGCGCAGCCCAAACCGCCAGCGCGACCAGACCCGCCAGCAAAAGCCAAGGCAGCACACGAACCTTTTTACGTTTTAATGGACTCACCCGCAAAAAACCACCTCGAGAGACGGGTTCTCTTGAACCACGCCAAAAGTGTAACCCAAGATCGTGAAGATCGACTCATCAAAAAACCTGACTCGAGAAACTCGAGTCAGGTTGAAAAGACCAGGTTGTCAATGCGCTTAAATTGGAGCCAAGGTGATGTCTGCACCGGTGACAGGGGTGCTGCCATTGTAAACGACACTGTCTTTTTGTCCGCCCAAATCGCCGGCGTCACAAGCCAAGGCATTGGAATTCTTGTTAACACACGCCACCAGTCGGTAGGTTCCAGCCTCCAAACTCGAGAAGCCACCACGTTTTGCGGTCAAGGTGTAGGTGGTGTTGCCGACACTGTTGTCAAGATCAACCACCACGCGACCGCTCTTCGGGTTGGTTGGATCGTATTTTGTACCATCGAAGAAATCGGCGTAAACGTAAACCGTGGTTTTGGCTGGCGGTGGAGCAGTTGGATTGGTGGCTTTGCGCAATGCCAAACCGGCTTGCAACAAGCCAGAGCCGAAGGTGTTGGCAGCCCCCAAATTACGTGCGGTGCTGGTCAAAATATCACGGACTTGCACACGGGTTAAAGCCGGGTTTTTGCTGAGCATCAGACCCGCAATCGCAGCCACCTGCGGGGTCGCTTCCGAAGTTCCCGAGAGTTTTCCGTAACTGGTGGCGCTGGCAAAATTGGTCGAGGTGATCTGCTCGCCTGGGGCAACGAGTGCCAATTGAGGACCTTGGGCGCTGAAACTCGAGATACCATTGGTTTTGTTGACGCTGCCCACCGCAATCACATTGGTATTGCGGGCTGGGTAGTAAACGCCGACACTGGCATCGTTGCTGTTGCCGGCTGCCGAAACGATAACCACACCTTTACCGACGGCGTAAGTGATGGCGTCATCAATGCCCGCATCGGTCGCCCCGACAGCCAAAGGAATACCCAAGCTTAAATTGATGACTTTCGTGCCCGAGTAATCGGCGGCGTAACGAATGGCTTTCGCCAAGGTGGAGGTTGGGCTGGCGGCGCCCTGGTTGTCGTAACCAAAGACCTTAACAACCAAGATTTTGCCTGTCCAGGTCAAGCCACTGACACCTTTGCCGTTGTTGGTGGCGGCGGCGATAATCCCTGCGGTTGATGTGCCGTGTCCCGCATTGGCGATTGGTTGACCGGTATTGTCCAACGCCGGCAGTTCACTTGGGTCGTTGTCCTCGGTAACGCAAGTTACACCGTTAAAGGTGGCGCAAAAATCCTTACCAGGCGTAAAACGTCCAATCAGGTCTTCGTGATCTGTCTTGATACCCGTATCCAAAACGGCAATCAAATTATCGGTCAAATCTTTTTGAACCGCCCAAGCCGCCTGCGCATCGATTTGCACCAAATAATCCTGCGCATCGTAATTGGTATCGTTCGGGGTTGGCAATGCCATCGGGCGGTAAATGTACTCGGGTTGCGCGATCAAACCGGTTTGTTGCGCCACCCGAGCCGCGAAAGCCTGTTCGGTTTCACCACTTGGAACCGTCAAGCTCGAGATGTTTTCTGAAACGTTGCGCACCTGCACGCCGCGCAAACCGGCGGCGCGTGTGGCGGAATTGGCACCGACCAACAAAATGCTGCCCTTCACGTGCGGTGCATTCCAGTCGATCAAGCCAGAATTGATGGCTCGAGACTCGGCTGCACGGGTGGCTTCGGGCATGTTCGCTGTTAACAGTGAAGGGTTGACCGTGACCTTACCTGAGATTCCGGCGCTTCCTGGTGGAATGATCGTGATGTTGAGCGTCCCAAAATCGCTTGGGTTGGCGATGCTGGTGGCTTTGATGGTGACGGTGGGGTTGGCGGGAACGGCGGCTGGAGCCTTGTAGTTGCCGTTGGCATCAATGCTGCCCTCCGCTGGGCTGCGATCCCAGGTGACCGCCACAACTTTGCCCGTCTCGTCGGTCGCCACGAACTGAACTGTCGAATTGACCGCCACCGAAACGCCCGTCGCCGCACCCGCCTGTGGTTTGAGCAACAAGTTTTCCTTGGGTGGCGCCGGTGGACAAGCCACCAACAGACCCGCCAGCATCAAGCCGAGGGGAATCAATTTTGCGATGCCGTTTTTTCTAAATCTCATCAAGGATTTCATATATCCAGTGTTGAGCTTGTTTGTGCGTTCGCGG
>CAXTTL010000198.1:0-8953 GCA_964247135.1 uncultured Deinococcales bacterium
TCAAGACCAAAAGGATGCGAACGCCTCGAGCGTCAGCGACCCGAGTTCGGTGATTCCCAGCGCCATTCGCGCGGCTCGAGCGGCGTTCGGCAACGACATTGTTTTGTACTCCGATGTCTGCCTTTGCACCCACACCGACCACGGGCATTGCGGCTTGCTGCGTGAAACCTCGCGCGGGGTTGTGATCGACAACGACTCGAGTTTGGCGAGGCTGGCGGACATGGCGCTGACCCATGCCGAGGCTGGCGTGGATTTTGTCGCGCCGTCGGACATGATGGACGGACGAATTGGGTACATCCGAAAAGCACTCGACTCGGGCGGTTTGAGCGATGTTGGAATTTTGTCTTACGCCGTGAAATACGCCAGCGCCTTCTATGGTCCGTTCCGCGAGGCGGCAGGCAGTGCGCCAAGCTTCGGTGATCGCAGCAGCTACCAAATGGATTACAGAAATGTTTCAGATGCGCTGCGTGAAGCCAGCCTCGACGAGGCTGAGGGAGCAGACATGCTGATGGTCAAACCCGCGCTGCCGTACTTGGACGTGATTGCTCGAGTGAAAAGCCGGACCAACTTGCCAGTCGTGGCGTACAACGTTTCAGGCGAGTATGCGATGCTCAAAGCTGCCGCGAGCGTTGGTGCACTTGACGAAGCCAAAGCGGTGCGCGAGGCGCTGACCAGCATCAAACGCGCCGGCGCTAGCCTGATCATTTCTTACCATGCGCTCGAGACGCTCGAAAAGGGTTGGCTCTGAGATGAAATCTCGCCTTCCACGCAGCAGTTACAGCTCGCAACTTTGGCGCTCGAGGTGGCGTGCCAGAATTGCGTTTGTGGTGATCGTGGCGTTTTTGGTCTTGCAACTCGGTTGGTGGTTGGTGTTCCAAAAAAATTATATTGAAACTTCCATGCTGCAAACCACCGTCACCTGGGCGCGTGAAGCCCAAGCCTTGCAAATGCTCTTGGACAAAACCCCACGTGAGGAACGCGCGAAATTGCGTCAATCCTTGCAACTCGAGTATCCGCATCTGGATTTGAACTCGAACTTGGTGCAAGTCAACCTCGAGAATGCCGAGGCGTACCGACACAAGCAAATGGGTTACTTGCGGATGTTCGCCTTTGAGGGACCGTTTTTTGTGCTGGTGATTCTGGGCGGTTTGGCGGTGATCGCCTTTAGTTTGCGCAGTGAACGCGAGTTAAAACGCCGTCAAGAAAATTTTTTGATGGCTGCCACCCACGAATTCCGCACGCCGATCACGACCTTGCGCCTCTTGATCGAAACATCCATGTACCGCGAACTCAGCCGCGAAAAACAACTCGAGTATCTCTCACGAATGGAACTCGAGCTGCGGCGATTGCAAGATTCTTCCGAACGGGTGCTGGCAACCGCACGGCTCGAGCAGGGGATTCACCCGAAAGAAATTGGCATCAGCGATTTGAACGTGGTGGTCAGCACGCAATTGCAATCTTTGCAAACTGCTTTGGAGGCTCGAGGGGCAACAATCAAACTCGAGCTGGCGGATACGGTTTTGCCCGTGGCAATTGACGCCAGCGCCTTTGGAATCATTCTCTCAAATTTATTAGACAACGCCGTGAAATACAGCCAGAACGATGAAAAGCCGATCACGGTCAAACTTGGCGTGTTGCAAAATCAGGCGTTTGTTTCAGTCGAAGATCAAGGCGTGGGCATAGACCCTAAAGAAGTCCCGAATATTTTTGATCAGTTTTACCGCGTCGGCAGCGAGTTAACCCGCGTGTCTCGAGGTTTGGGACTGGGTTTGTATTTGGTCAAATCCATTTCTGAACTGATGGGCGGACGCGTTCAAGTCCAAGCGCTCGGGCACGGCACACGATTTACAGTCTCCTTCCCAATTCAATTGCAACAGGCGCCCGCCAAAATCTTGCGGAGAAGCCTATGAAACCTCCTCGCGTTTTGATCGTTGAAGACGAAGCCAGCATGGCACAAATCCTGGCGGAAAACCTCGAGCTTGAAGGCATGGAAATAACGATTGCCCGCGACGGAATGCAGGCACTCGAGTTGTGGCGCTCCCTCGAGCCTGACTTGGTGGTGCTCGACGTGATGCTGCCCAAATTAAGTGGTTTTGAAGTCTGCCAGCAGATGCGCGAGGCTGGCAGCCACACGCCCGTGCTCTTCCTGAGCGCCAAAGGTCAAGCCGAAGACCGCGTCCAGGGACTCGAGGTTGGCGGCGACGATTACGTGGTCAAACCCTTTCACCTGCCCGAATTTATGCTGCGCGTCTCGAACATGTTGCGCCGCGCGACCTGGGTCAACTCCGACCTCGAGACTGGATTTGTTTTTGAATTTGGCGGTCACAGCGTCGATTTTCGGGCTTGGACAACACGCTTGCAAAACGGTCGGGTTGAAAGTTTAAACGAACGCGAAATCATGATTTTTAAACTGCTGGTTGAACGCAAAAACGCGGTCGTCGCCAGGGACGAAATTCTTGATGTGGTCTGGGGGAACGATGTCTTCCCCTCGAGCCGTACCATCGATAATTTTATTGTCCGCCTGCGCCGTTTTTTTGAACCCGACCCGAGCAACCCCATTTATTTGCACACCGTTTGGGGCGTGGGTTATCGCTTCACGCCCGAAGGAATTTTAGACCAGGAGAAAGCCGTATCATGAATGCAATTCTCGAAGCCCAAACCACCTCCACAGCTCCACTTTTTTTACGCGCTTTAAACGGCGAGAACACCCGAACCGCCCCCATTTGGATCATGCGCCAAGCGGGGCGTTACCTGCCCGAATACAGGGCACTCAAAGCCCGTTCGAGCTTCTGGGAGATGGTGCGCACGCCCGAACTGACCGCCGAAGTGACCTTGCAACCGATTCGTCGTTTTGGGCTGAACGCCGCCATCGTGTTTTCCGACATCATGACGCCGCTGCCGCCAATGGGTGTGAAAATTGATTTCAACCCTGGTCCAATCATCGAAAATCCAATTCGCACCAAAGCCCAAATCGATGCGCTCGAGATTCCTGAAGCTGGTGAAATCGCGCCATTTCTCGAGCGAGCCATTTCTTTGATTCGCAGTGAACTCAGCTCTATCAACACGCCATTGATCGGTTTTGGCGGCGCTCCGTTAACCCTCGCAACATACTTAATTCAAGGCTCTGGCAGCAAAGATTACGAAGAATTTCGTGCCTTCTTGCGCCTCGAGTCTGCCGCCGCCCACGCGCTTCTCGAGAAACTGACCGAAGTTTCGATTCGGTATCTTCGCGCCCAAGTCAACGCTGGCGCCCAAGCGATTCAACTTTTTGACTCCTGGGCTGGACTTCACGACGAACTGACCTACCGCGAATTTGGTTTGCCATACAACCGAAAAGTCCTTGCCGCGCTCGAGGATTTAAACGTACCTCGAATATACCTGGCAATAGGTTGCTCGCACCTGTACCCCGTGATCGCCGAACTTCCAGCCGAAGCCTTCAGCGTTGACTGGCGTTTGCCGCTCAACACCATCCGCCCGATTTTCGGCTCTCGCACCCTGCAAGGCAACCTCGACTCGAGCGTGCTGCTTGCCAGTAAAGACATCATCACCCTTGAAGCAACCCGAGTTTTGAAATCAGGTCTTGGCGGTGCGCATGTTTTCAATTTGGGTCATGGCATCTCGAGGTTCACAAATCCAGATCACGTCGCGCATTTGGTGGAGGTTGTGAGGAACTTCGATCGTCATTTGATTCCGTAGGGTGCGCCTCGCGCACCGATTCCACGTGTTTGTGGTGCGCATGGCGCACCCTACCACCTTCGAGACCAGCAATGGTTTATCCGTTTTTATTGCCCAAAACCCTCGAGCTTCAAAGGAGTGTTTATGACCAACCCAAATCGCGCCATCTTGCTCGTCAACCTCGGTTCGCCCGACAGCACCGATGTCCCCGATGTCAAAAAGTACCTCGATCAATTCTTGATGGACGCTCGAGTTTTGGATTTTCCAACGTGGTTCAGAAGTTTTTTGGTGCGCGGCGTGATTCTCAATGTCCGTCCGAAAAAATCGGCGGCGGCGTACCGTGCCATCTGGTGGGATGAGGGATCGCCGCTGGTGGTCATCTCCAAACGCGTTCAGGCAGCCCTGCAAGCTCGAGCGGATGTTCCTGTGGGTTTGGCAATGAGGTATCAAAACCCGAGCACCGAGGCGGGCATCACAGCCCTTCTCGAGCAAAATCCAAATCTGAGCGAATTGTTGCTCGTGCCCTTGTACCCGCATTACGCGATGGCAACCACCGAGACTGTGGTGCTCGAGGCTCGAGAGGTGCTGCAAAGATTGGGTTTGGAACATAAAATTGCCCTTAAAATCGTGCCGCCGTTTTACGACCATCCCGCCTATCTCGAGGCGCTCTCAAAAGTTACCGCTGAGCATTTGCAGGGCGATGAAGACCACGTGTTGTTTTCGTACCACGGCATTCCAGAACGCCACGTTAAAAAAAGTGATTGCACGGGTTCGCACTGTTTGAAGGTCGAGAATTGTTGCGAGGTTGCCAGTCCCGCGCATCAATTTTGTTACCGCCATCAACTGACCCGCACCACCCAAGAAGTCGCGGCACGGCTTGGTCTGAAAAAGTTCGGCATCTCGTTTCAATCGCGGCTCGGTGGCGGTTGGTTGCAACCTTTCACCGATAAAAGGCTCGAGGCTATGCCAAAAGAGGGCATCAAAAAACTGGCGGTGATCTGTCCAGCTTTTGTCAGCGATTGTCTCGAGACGCTCGAGGAAATCAACGTCGAAGGGCGCGAAACCTTCATGCACGCCGGCGGTGAGCGCTTCACGTACATTCCCTGCATGAACGATCACGCGGTTTGGATCGCGGCGCTCGAGCAAATTTGCAATGAAACCTGGGATGCGCCAAAACCCTTCCTCGAGACGAATTCACTGATTCCGGTATCGCAAAGGGCGAGCCTATGAAGGTGGCGGTTATCGGCGCTGGAATCTCGGGTTTGACTGCCGCGTACCGTTTGCAACAGGCGGGTGTCGAAGTGGTGGTGCTCGAACGTGAAGCTGTGGCTGGCGGGAAAATTCGCAGCTCGAGCGAAAATGGTTTGACCTTTGATTGGGGTCCGAACGGATTTTTGAGCAATGCGCCCGATACCTTAAAACTGGTTGCAGATTTGGGTTTAAACCTCGAACTCGAGCCTGCGGCGGATGCCGCCAAGAACCGGTTTATCTGGCGCAACGGCGCACTGCACAAACTTCCTGGCACGCCACCCGCTGCGATTGCGACCAAAGTCTTAACGCCATTCCAAAAAATTCGGGCGTTGCTCGAGTATGTTGTTCCAGCCAAAAAACCAGAATTTGAGAGCGTTTTTGATTTCGCCGCGCGTCGTTTCGGTCGTGCCGTCGCCGAAACTTTTATCGCGCCGATGGTCATCGGCATCACTTCGGGCGACGCTCGAGCCACCAGCCTGGACGCGTTATTCCCCAGAATGCGGACAATGGAGGAGAGCCAAGGCAGCTTACTGAAAGCCATGATTGCCGGGCAGCGTCGAGCCAAAAAGACTGGCGTCAAATCACCAAGCTCGAGGTTGACCAGTTTTAAGCAGGGCGGGATTCAACGCCTGACAGACCGACTTCAAGAAATGCTCGGCTCGAGCCTGAGATTGGGTGTGACGGTTTCCAAACTCGAGCCTTCAAATCACGGTTACCGTGTCTTCTCGAGCGCAGGCATGTTCGAGGTGGACGCGGTGATTCTTGCCACGCCAGCTTTTGTCAGCGCCGATTTACTCGAGGTTTCAAATCCAGAACTGGCACTCGAGTTGCGCGGTATTCCTTACGCCAACGTTCGCGTTTTTGGACTTGCCTTCAACCCGTCTGACGTCCCTGCCAACCTCGAGGGTTTTGGTTTTCTGGCGGCTCGAGATCAGGGCATCCGAATTCTGGGTTGCTTGTACACCAGCACGTTTTTCCCAAGTCAGACCAGCAACGATCAAGTGTTTTTGCGCGTGATTTGCGGTGGCAGCCTCGACCCAGAATTTGCAAGTTTAAGTCCTGATGTCGCGCTCGAGGTCATCAAACAAGACCTGCAAAAAACGTTGGGCATCACCGCGCAACCCGTTTCGGTGCAAGAGGCGCGTTGGGACAAAGGCATTCCGCAGTATTTGCTCGATCATCCAAGCCGCATGTCAAAAATCCAAAAGTTGCTCGAGCAACACCCAGGTTTGTACCTGGCTGGCAATGCTTACCGAGGCGTGGGCGTGAACGATTGCATCCGCGAAGCCGAAAAAACCGTCAAACAGATTCTCGCGCAACCCACAACAGAAAAGGTTCTGGCATGAAACTCGAGGTGCAAGCATTCATTAAAGATTTGCAACAACGCATCTCGAGCGCATTTGAAGCCTGCGATGGCGCAGCCAAATTTCTGTACGACGATTGGCAGCACCATTCTGGCGGCGGCGGTCAAGCCCGAGTGATTCAGAACGGCGCGGTGTTTGAAAAAGGTGGCGTGAATTTCTCGGCGGTCAGCGGTGTGCTGCCCGAGAAAATGGCGACACGGATGCAATTGACTGGCGAACCCTCTTTTTTTGCCACGGGCGTCAGCGTGGTGATGCACCCGCAAAATCCGTTCGTGCCCGCCGTGCATTGCAATTTCAGGTATTTTGAATGCTACGACGAGGCTGGCAACGTTGCCGATTTCTGGTTTGGTGGCGGCGCAGACCTGACGCCGTGTTATCCGTTTCTCGAGGATGCGCAATATTTTCATTCGACGCTCAAAGCCGCTTGCGATCCGTTTGGCACAGACTTGTACCCAAAATACAAATCCCACTGTGATTCGTACTTTTACCTTCCACATCGCCAGGAAACCCGAGGGGTGGGCGGAATTTTCTTCGATTATTTGCGCGGCGATTTCACCCAGAATTTTGCGTTTCTACAAGCCGTAGGAAACGCGTTTCTCGAGGCATATTTACCGATTGTCGAACATCGCAAACTCGAGCCGTTCACCAATCTCGAGCGTGAATGGCAGGAAATCAGGCGCGGACGGTATGCCGAATTCAACCTGGCGTTTGATCGTGGCACGAAATTTGGACTCGAGACGAACGGACGCACCGAAAGTATTTTGATGAGTCTGCCGCCCGTCACGCGTTGGGTTTACAACCACACCCCAGCAGAAAACTCGAGGGAGGCAGAATTGAAAGACTTTTTGAAAGCTCGAGATTGGCTTTCAGAGGCTTGAGAATTCCTCGCGCAACATCCCAAACAAATGTACGTCATCACGCACGCCACGGTAGGTTTCATGCTGACGTAAAACGCCCTCGAGTTTTAACCCCAGTTTCTCGAGCACCCGAAGACTGCGGGTGTTGGCGGCGTTGACTTCCGCTGTGACCCGCTCGAGTTTTAAGTTTTCAAACGCAAACTCGAGCATCAATTGTGCACCCAAAAAACCAAGTCCCTGTCCCCACAAGCTCGAGTCTCCGATGGCGTAGCCTAGACTGGCTCGAGCCTCTTGCACGTTGATGTCGGCAAGGTCGGCGTAACCAATCAACTGACCGTCAAACGTGATGCCTTGGCGAATCAAGTTGTCGTTGGTTTCGGTGATGATGGCAGTCCAATGGCTTGTCAAACGCACTTCTGGAATCTCGAGCGACCAATCGTTTGCCAAACAAAATTCGCGGTCTTTCGCCCAACGCATCACGGTATCTAAATCCTCGAGTTCTAACGGACGGAGTTTGACCTTGTCTGGCATGAACCACACCATACGCGATGGTGCTCGAGTCAAGGCGGTAGAATTTGGACAGTGCAACCCAAAGAATTTAAAAGGAAAGCCCTGATGCCCTCAGCAAAAACACTCACCCTGATATGCCTTGCCATGATTGCCTTTGCGGGCAATTCGTTGTTGTGCCGAATGGCGTTGAAACACACCAGCATTGACGCCGCCAGTTTCACCGCCATTCGTTTGACTTCTGGCGCCATCATGCTTTGGTTGATCGTGCAACTTCGTCATGGTGCACCTGCCAATAAAGGCAATTGGCTTTCGGCATTGGCGCTGTTTGGCTACGCGGCAGGATTTTCTTTTGCCTACCTCAGCCTGCCCGCCTCAACGGGAGCGCTGCTGCTTTTCGGGGCAGTCCAGGCAACCATGATCGGTCATGGCATTTGGCAAGGCGAGCGGCTGCAACGGGCACAACTTTTTGGTCTGCTACTGGCATTCGCCGGACTGCTTGGACTGCTGTTGCCAGGTCTGAGCGCCCCGCCGTTGTTCGGTTCAGTGCTGATGCTCGGCGCTGGGATTGCCTGGGGGATTTATTCTTTGCGCGGCAAAGGCGCGGGCGATCCAATCCAAGTGACCGCCGGAAATTTCTTGCGAAGTGTGCCGTTCGCGGCAATCCTGAGTCTTATTTTCTGGAACAAGATTTCTTTAAACAATCCTGGTTTTTGGTACGCAATATTGTCGGGAGCACTGACTTCGGGAATCGGCTACACCATCTGGTACACCGCACTGCCAGCCTTAAAAGCCACCACCGCCGCCACAGTCCAACTGGGTGTTCCAGTCATTGCCGCTTTGGGTGGCATCATTTTTCTTGGTGAATCGCTGACTTGGCGCTTGGTTTTGGCTTCGCTGGCGATTCTGGGTGGGGTGGTGTTGGTCATCTTGGAAAAACAACAATCTCGAGTCATCTGATACACCGTTTTGCTGTTGAGGTTGCTCGAGACTGGGCGCTGTGCTGCCGTGAGATGTGCCAGGCTGTCGGTGCGACCGCATTTCTGATCGACGTTTGCACAATGTACAGCGCCTTGCACAACGTTTGACGCGAAGCGATTCCGCCCGAAGCGACCCAAGCCCGTCAGCGATGCCGCCCGCCAGGTGCGTTTTGGCATCAAGAAGGTGCATCTTATGGTCAAGACAGGTGCTGCTTTAAGGGTCAAGAAGCGACCCAAGCCCGTCAGCGACCATGCCCGTTAGGTGCATTTTATGGTCAAGAAGCGACCATGCCCGTTAGGTGCATTTTATGGTCAAGAA
>CAXTTL010000199.1:0-8913 GCA_964247135.1 uncultured Deinococcales bacterium
TCGTAGCCGCCAGGGTGCCGCTCGCCAGGGTGCGTCCAGGAGACGGCGGGCGAGGCGAACAACGTGCCAAAAACGATGGCGGTTTTGCCGCGCTCGAGTTCGGAGAGGGTGCACATGCAAAGCCCACGTTCGGCTTGAACGGGCGTAATGAGTCCAGCCGCGATTTTTTGGCGCTCGAGTTCACGAATTTCCAATGCCGAAAGGTGCTCGAGGTCGCGCCCATAACCCAAGACGCCGTAAGCCAAATCCAAGTGTCCGTCAACAATCATGCCTCAAGTGTACAGCCTCAACGACTCAATCGTCTTGATTCTCGAGTTCTTCCAGCATCAAATCTGCGCGTTTACGAACCCAAGTTTTATAACAATCCTCGCGGTAGGCGGAAGCCTTGGTGCGGTTGCCAACAAGGGCAATCAAACCGTAAATACCGACGGCGAAGGCAAGCAGTTGCAAACTCGGCAGCCGAAAACCCAGAAAGTACAAGACGACAGCGCCAATCAAGCTGTGCCCAGAGTAGGACATCAGGCTGGGCGCGGGAAGACCAAACATCGCCTCGAGTTCCTTTAAGGGCATGAACCCGATGGCTTCTTTTGCCTCGTTGAAGTCTTGCCAATTTCCTGGGAGCGCATCTGTGGTCATGGGATTTTAGTTTACGTGAATCGAGGATTTTGGAAAGCGACTTTTGTCTAGGAAAGGTCAAAATCGAATTCTTCAAAAATATCTGGGGCGACCGCGTTGTTTAAATCGGGCGGTTGATAGACTTCTCCAGCAAAAAAACCGTTGGTCAGACTGACCACCTGCGGCGAGAGCAACAACAAACCCAAGACGTTTATTAACACCAGCAAGCCAATCAAAATTGGAGGTAAAAATATGAAGATCGAGAAATTGATCAGCGGCGTTAAAAACACCAGCCCGCAAAAGACCAGTTTTAAAGCCCAGCGAAAACCATCGCCGATGAGGTATGCCAGCGATTCCTCGGCGTAAAATTCCCAGGCGATCAGGGCACAAAACGCGAGCAACAACACGAGCAATGAAAGACCGAGCAGCATGACGGTTGAAAGCAAGCCATTGCCAGAAAAAACGTTGACCAGCACCGTAAATGGACTTTGATTTCTCGAGTTGAGCGCATTTGGAACGCTGAGCACCACCAGCGCGAAAAAACCTGATACTCCCAAACCAATCAAACCTTCCAAAATGCCCCACAAGCCTTGACGCGCGGCGTGTTCGGTTTGGGCTTGAGCGTGCGCGATGCTCGAGCTTCCCATGCCTGCGCCGGTGCTTAAAACAGCCCTTGCCATGCCTTGAGCGATAATTTTTTGAATTCCGATACCTAACGCGCCACCCGAAACGCTCGAGAATCCAAACGCGCTTGAAAAAACGCTGGAAAACGCTCTGGGAATGTCGCCAAGGTGCTGAACCAACACGACCAAGCCCAGCAAAATCAGCAAACCAATCAAAACCGGAAACACGATTTGCGCCACCCGTGCGGCTCGAGCGACCCCACCCGCAACCACAACGATTAACGCGACCGCCAAAATCAAACTGATTAATGATTTTGGAATGTGCTCTGTGGTGTAAAGCAAGGTTGTTGCATTCGAGACTGGAATGATGTTGCCGTACATTAAAGCCACCAGCAATGAAAGCAGGGCAAACACGCCGCCAATAAACCCAGTCACTCGAGTATTGGAGTCAACCAGCCCTCGAGCCAAATAAAGCATTGGACCGCCGAAAACGCTGCCATCGTTGTACACGCGTCGCCAGTGGATGGCAAGCGTGGTTTCAAAATGCTTGAAAACCAAAATAAAGAATCCAAAAACCCACATCCAAAACACCGCCCCAGCCCCGCCAAGTTGCAATGCACCGATGACCCCCAGCAAGCCGCTCGCGCCGACCGTACCGCACAAGGACAGCATTCCGGCTTGAACGCTCGAGATTTGAAGCCTCGAGCCTGAAGATGGGTTTTTGGTTTTGTTGAAACTGAATTGAATGATTTTGGCGATTTTGGTGATCAGAAAGCCACGGGTTGCAATCACAAACATCAGACCGATCAACAACATCAATAAAAACAGTGGCAATCCAAAGCCAAGACTGGCAATCGTGTTCCAAAACGGCATTGGTTCAGCATACGTTAGATTGGGCAGCCGCGTTTTAAGATACTTGACATGCAAACTTTCATTGCCCTGCTGCGCGGAATCAACTTGGGAAACCATTACAAGATGAAAATGCCCGCGGTGAAAACAATGTTTGAAGATATGGAATTTGAAGCGGTCAGGACGTACTTGCAATCTGGCAATGTGGTTTTTACCAGTAGCGATATTGACACCTCGAGCTTGGAAACCCGCATCGAAGCCGCGATTCTCAAGGAATTTGGTTATGTCGTGCCAACATTGATTCGGGTGGTTGCCGATTTGGAGCGCGTTGTGGACGCCAACCCATTTCCAAACCGAACACGCGAGAACGCGACCCAACCTTACGTGATTTTTCTTAAAGATGCTCCCGCATTGCAAGAACTCGAGCTTCCAGCCAACGAACCCGCCGAATATGTGTTTGGTGAACTCGAGATTTTCGTGCATTACCCGAACGGCGCTGGAACTTCAAAACTCTCGAACAATTTTGTCGAACGCAAACTCAAAACCAGCGCCTCGAGCCGAAATTGGCGCACGGTTTTGGCATTGCTCGAGATGAGCAAATAGACTTAACGATCTCGAGTGTTGGCTTTCCAACGGGCATTGGGGTCTTTTAACGCCGCCACCACAATAAAACTGACAATAATCAGCAAACACCAAGAACTCAGTTTGCTGGTGTCCACCATGTGCCACGCGCCGCGCTGAGATGGGTATTGCCAGGCGTTGAAGTAGGTGGCGATGTTCTCGGCAACCCAGATCAGCCCGCCGAGCAAACCAAAGGCTGCGACCAGCGGTATTTGATACGGCACGCCGCGCACTACGAGGTGAACTTTGGTGCGCCAAAACACAAAGACCACCAAAGCCATCAACACCCAACGCGCGTCGGGCAGCACATGATGCGAGAAAAAATTAATATAAATGGCGAGCGCCAGAACCCAGGGCACCACCCTGGAATGCCAATGCTCGAGCCGCAGGTGCATCAAACGCCAGCACTGAATCATAAAACTGGCGACGCTGGCGTACATAAAACCGCTGTAAAGCGGCACGTTCGAGATTTTCAGGTAAGCCGCCTCGGGGTACGCCCAGGAACCCATGTGGGTTTTAAAAATCTCGAGCAGCAAACCCAAAAGGTGAAACACGCCAATGACTTTAAGTTCAGCCAGTGTCTCAAGCCTGAAACGCCACATGAGGTATTGAATCAACAAACACGCGAACAAGATCACGTCGTAACGGTAGATTTGAAAGCCAAAAATATTGGGCATCGCCACAAGTTTGGTCAGTGCCAACAGCCCAAAAATGAAAACTGGAAAAATCACTGCAATCAATCCCAGACGCAAAAGCTCGAGGAGTTGCACAAAAGCAGATTTGGAGTCCGAAAAAAAATTGGAGGGTGAGCCATTCACTTGCATCTAGCGCAGTGTACAAGCCAGGGTGAGTGTTGCGTGTGGTCGGCAAACGTCCAGTACCCAAAGCCACTTTTAAATTCAGCTTCATGCTTTAGCTTGAAACTGACTGAAAGGTTTGTGAAATATACTCAGCTCGAGCAACGTTTGACGGATGATTCAAGGGTGCCCCAGGGCACAAAAAAGAGGAGATCAAGATGAAAGCAGCGTACATTGAAGAATACGGCGGATCGGATCAGTTCAAAATTGGCGAATTTCCAATGCCAGAGGTTGGTCCAAAAGATGTCCTGATCGAAGTTCATGCGTCAAGCATCAACCCTGTCGATTGGAAGATTCGGCAAGGCTATCTGAAAACCATGATTCCGTACCAAAAGCCGCTGGTGCTCGGTTGGGACGTGGCGGGGACGGTCAGCGCGGTTGGCGGTGAAGTGAGCAGCTTTAAAGTTGGCGATGAAGTTTTCAGCCGTCCCAACATCATGCGCCAAGGCACGTATGCCGAATTTGTTGCCGTGGACGCCGATTTGGTCGTTGCAAAGCCCGCCAAACTCAGTTTTGAACAGGCGGCAGCCTTGCCGTTGGTTGCCCATACCGCCTGGGAAGTGATGTTTGAAATCATGGACTTAAAAGCGAATGACCACATCTTTATCGGTGCTGGCTCGGGTGGCGTCGGCACGGTCGCCATTCAACTTGCCAAAGCGCACGGCGCTTACGTGATCACCTCAACCAGCAGCAAAAACCTCGAGTGGGTCAAGGCGCTCGGGGCGGATGAAGTGATTGATTACACCGTGCAAAACCCGAATGACACCGTGCGCGGTATGGATTTTATTTTGGATGCGGTCGGCGGTGAGCAGCAGGCTCAGATGTATCAGATGTTAAAACCTGGCGGCATGTTGGTTTCGATCACCTCGCAACCCAACGCCGAGCAAGCCAAAGCCGCCGGAATGCGCAGCGCCTACGTCTTCATGCAACCAAACGGCGAACGGCTGAAAAAGATCGCCAAAGCCGTGGATGACGGTCAACTGATGCCAGTGATCGATTCGGTTTTCCCGCTCGAGCAAACCAAACAAGCCCACGATCACGCCGAAACGGGGCACGCCAAAGGCAAAGTCATCATCAAAGTTAAGTAATTTTTGCCAACCAAAAAACGTCCCTCGAGTTGTGAGGGACGTTTTTCAGAGCGTTTTAATTCAATTGTTTTTGCGACACGCCCAGCAATTCTGAAATCACCTCAAAGCGCTCGAGCAAACTGTTCGCCTCGAGCACGCGCTGAATTTTGTAACGTTCGTTTTCGAGAAGTCCAAGGTTGGCGGCGACAAACGAGGCTTGCAGCAGCGAGTCTTCAGGAATCTCTGGGCGCACATCACCGAGGCGCGGTTTGACCTTTTCGACGAAACGCTCCACCACACCCTGTGCGACGGCTTTGACCCATTTTGGATCGCTCGGTGCCAGCGGCATCATTTCAACTTTGGCAAGCGAATACGGCTGGGATTCATGGTCAAACTCGAGAATCGAATAGCGTTCGCCGCCCACCACCAAAATCTCGGCGGTGCCGTCGGGGTTGTAATTGACTTGGGTTAAATGCGCCAGTGTGCCGATTCGGGCGAGTCTGGAATCAAGATCGGTTCCTTTGGAAAGGGTTTCGGGCAGTACGCAAGGAATGCCGATGGCTTCACCGGTCTGACGAATGCGACCCAACAACTCGCGGTAACGCGGTTCAAAAACATAAATTGGCAATCCCATGCCAGGAAGCAACACCACTTCGCCTATCGGGAACAACGGTAATTCCATACCGAAAGTTTAAGGCTTTTTTGCTGTTTCGTACATCGTCGTGGCTTACAGTGTGCTCGAGTTAATGCTTTGCAGGACGGTGTTCCTGGTTGCAATTGAATGGACGTGTAAAGTGACAACCTCCAACCTTTCTTCAATCAGGGACTTCTATCCGAGCCAAACCGCCGCGTTTCTGGCACAATGAAACCGTGGGATCAGACGCACTATTCGGGGCGCTCGCGGCTGCGGTTTCGTGGCTGTTCGCGCTGTTGACCTGGAATCAATACCGTAATCGGGGCAAGCTTTACCAACTGCTCTGGACCCTCGGCATCGCCTTTTTTGCGCTCGGTGTGACCCTGGAAGTCGTCGCTCGAGCGCAAGGCACCTGGAACGATGCGGGATACCGCGCCTGGTACTTCACGGGCGCGATGATGGGCGTGGCGTGGCTCGGGCAGGGAACGCTGCATTTGCTCGACAAACGCCCCTGGGTGCAGCGATCACTCGAGATGCTGGTCATTGCCAGTCTGGTCGCGTTCGTCGTGGTCTTAAACGCGCCGTTACAACTTTCAAACCTCGAGATGGCATTCACCCCCAAAGGCACGGCGTTTGCCGACATCAAACTGGCGGGCTGGGCAAGCCCACGTGCCTGGACGATCCCGTTTAACATTTACGGCACGCTCTGGCTGGTGGGCGGCGCACTGTTCTCGAGCGTTCAACTCTGGCGTGTCAACCGAACCAGGGCTTGGGGAACGCTATTGATTGCCATTGCGGGTTTGATGCTGGCAGGTACGAGCACCCTCAACCGATTTGGCATTGCCGGACTCGAGAGCATTGGGCGGATGGTCGGCGTCAGCGTGTTGTTCATGGGTTTTGGACTGACCAACATTGACCCCGAAAAACTGCCCAAAGTCAACCTTCCCAAAGTCCAACCGCTCGTGCTTGTGGCGGCGCTCGGCTGGAGTTTTGCCCTGTTCGCGTTCTTCAAACTCGAGCCTGGTGTCTGGACGGCACTGGTCGATTACCCGGGTTTGTTTTTGATCGCCGTAATTATTTTAAGTTTGTTCGCGCTGGTGATTAACAAGGCACGAAATCCTCGAGTGACGCCAAAAACGAACGATTTTCAATGAATTTGATTTTGGTGCAGAACGTAAAACCAAATTTGGGATTTTGAATGCAAGTATATTTTGCGTCAAACTGCGTGTAATGCAAGGCGCAGCAAGCGACCCAAGCCCGTAAGCGATGCCGCCCGCAAGGTGCGTTTTGGCATCAAGAAGGTGCTGCTTTAAGGGTCAAGAAGCAGCGCCCCTACGAAAATCATTTTTGAAAAACGATTTCTCTCTCACACTGATTTTGCAACCTGACCAAATTTCAACTCGAGATGATGCTTGCATACAGTTTTGGGTCAAAATTTCCACCAGAAACGATGCAAACGGTTTTCCCCTCGAGTTTCACCGCGCCACTTTGAATTGCCGCCAGGGTTAACGCGCCTGTGGGTTCAACCGCCAATTTCGCCTCGAGCGCGTACCAGCGTGTGGCGTCGCGCACGGCATCTTCGGTGACGGTGATGATGTCATCGACCAGACTCGAGATGACTTGAAAATTTCGTTCGCCGATGCTCTGGGTTCGGACGCCGTCACAAATTGTGCGGGTGGTTAAACTCGAGTCCCATTCGATGATTTTGCCCGCTTGAAAACTGGCTTGAGCGTCGGCGGCAAGTTCGGGTTCGACGCCTATGACTCGAGCATTTGGCAGCAAAGACTTGATGGCGATGGCAATGCCTGAGAGCAGACCGCCGCCGCCCACGCAAACCAAAACGTTGTCCAGATCGGGTAAATCCTGGGCGATCTCGAGTCCGGTCGTGCCTTGACCCGCGATGATGGCTTCAAAATCAAACGGCGGCACATAACTCAGGTTTCTGGAATCACGAATCTCGAGCGCGATTTTCATTCGTTCCACACTCGAGTTTGGGCAACGAACGATTTCGGCGCCCCAGGCTTTGGTGCGCTGGACTTTGATTTCCGGCGCATTTTCGGGAATCACGATGATCGCAGGCACACCGAACAAGTGCGCGGCTGCCGCCACCCCCTGCGCGTGGTTGCCGCTCGAGTCTGCGACCACCCCCCTGGCGCGAACCTGCTCTGGCAGGCTGGCGAGGGCATTGTACGCGCCGCGAAACTTGAACGAACCCGTGCGCTGAAGATTCTCGGGTTTGGCGTAAACCTCGCCTGGCATCGGTAAACGCAACAAGGGCGTGCGAACCGCCATGCCGGCAATTCGTGCGGCGGCAAGTTGAATGTCATTTAACGTTACGGGCAAGGCACTCAAATTCATGAACCAAGTCTAACCCAAGCCGCCAACATCCAAAACTTTAGCGTCTTGCGTAAGCCAGATGAACCACGACATCGAACTCGGGTCACCCGGGTTTGCCATATGGATTTCGTTTCAAGCCTTTTCTCAAAGTGAGGTGAAGAAAGAAACGACTTAAAAAATATTGCCCGAGAAGTTCACTCGAGATTCTGGACTTGTGCGATGCACGAGACGCAAAAAAGGATGAACATGAACAAGAAAATGCTGGTCTTGCTGGCAATCGCCCTCTCGGGTGCGTTACCAGCGCTCGCCTCGAGTCACCGCGAAGCGCCTTTTGTCTCGCGCAACCCAAAAGTGGACGGCACGGATTATTACGCGTTTAATTCCTATCAACGCGGACGCGACAAGTACGTGACCATGATCGCCGATTACTTGCCATTGCAAGACGGTTACGGCGGTCCGAACTTTTTTAACCTCGACCCCGATGCAATTTACGAAATTCATGTGGACAACAACGCGGATGCCAAAGAAGACCTGACTTTTCAATTCAAATTTAAGACCACCCTCAAAGACATTCAGTTGCCCATTGGCACGGGCGAAAACCAGAAGATGGTGTCTGTACCGTTCACCAACGTTGGAGCGATCAGCGCCGGAAACCTTGGCGCACTGAACGTTCAAGAGTCCTACACGGTCAATGTCATTCGGGGCGAGAGGCGCTCAAACAAGCTCGAGGCAGTCACAAATTTGCAAACGGGTGACAAGGAATTTCTGAAGCCTGCCGATAACATCGGTAAAAAATCGATCCCAGATTATGCCGAGTACGCTCGAGCCTATTTGTACGACATCAAAATCCCTGGTTGTGAAGTTCCAGGTCGTGTGTTTGTCGGGCAACGCAAAGACCCATTCGTGGTCAATCTGGGCGAAACCTTTGACCTGGTGAACATCAAGAACCCGCTCGGTTCGGTGACGGGTGGACACGATGACCTGTCCGACAAGAACGTGACCGCCATCGAACTCGAGGTGGCAAAATCGTGCTTGACTGCCGGCGATTCGGGGATTATTGGCTCGTGGACGACCGCTAGCCTGCCGAAAATTCGCAGCCTGACCAGCGACCCAACATACGCCAAACCAGCCAGCTCGAGCGGTGAGTACGTGCAAGTCTCGAGGCTCTCGAACCCGTTGGTCAACGAGGTTGTGATTGGCATCAAAGACAAAGACAAGTTCAACGCTTCCGAACCCAAAGACGACGGGCAATTTGCCACGTATGTCACGCATCCGACCCTGCCAGCCGTGCTCGAGTTGCTGTTCGGTGC
>CAXTTL010000200.1:0-8907 GCA_964247135.1 uncultured Deinococcales bacterium
GAAATAAAAAGTTGCTCCAAACGAAAAGAATCTCGAGCATACAATAAACTAACAAACCCACGATATGATTGTTTCACCCGGTGCGCTCAGCGGGTAAGGAGACCATATGAGACCAGTTCAATTTCTGGCATTCGCGATGGTGTTGGCTGTCGCTGGCACGCAAATTTCCAGCGCTCGCAGTTCGTACCGTCCAATCGCTTTAAAGCAATTCAAACTCGACAAGAACGCTGCCGTCCAAAAGGCGGGTTGTCAATTTTGCCATCTCCAAGCTTTTGGTGGGGCTGGCTGGAACGGTTTTGGACAGGCTTTAAAAGAGCAACTGGTAAGCTCTGGTGGTGTGCCGCAAGCTTTGTTTGACCTGTTAAAACAAAACAAAGACTCGGACGGTGACGGTTACAGCGATGTGCTCGAGGTGGTGGCTGGCACACTGCCAGGCGACGCGGCATCCAAACCGAGCGCCAAAGCCAAAGATTTGGAAGCCAAACTCAAAAAAATGGGCGGCGTCAGCGCCTTCAAACCCTCAATTTAAAGTCAAATCAGCGTTTGTTAATGAAGCGTCGTTTAAGTCTTTCAGCCCTCGTACCTCGTGCTTGCAGACTTCACAACGCTTCACTTTTCGGCATTCGCTTCGCTCAAAAAATGCTTACGCATTTTTCCGATACTGTACTAAACTCGAGCCATGACCGGCTCGAGTTCTCTTTTTTCACCTGGTGCGCCACTGGCAGAACGAATGCGTCCGCAAACCCTGGCAGAAGTGGTCGGGCAGCAGCATTTGGTGGGTGTGGGAAAACCCTTGCGCCTGATGCTCGAGCGCGACCGACTTTCGAGCCTGATCTTTTGGGGTCCGCCCGGCACGGGCAAAACCACGCTCTCGAGGTTGATCGCCCATTCGAGCGGTGCCGAATTTTTTGGCTTATCGGCGGTTGGGGCTGGCGTCAAAGACGTGCGCGACGTGACCGAGCACGCCAAGAAAAACCGCGATTACGGGCGCAAAACGGTCTTGTTTCTGGATGAGATTCACCGGTTTAACAAAGCCCAACAAGATGCGTTGCTGCCCCACGTCGAAAGCGGTTTGCTGACCTTGATCGGCGCGACCACCGAAAACCCAAGTTTTGAAGTCAACCCCGCGCTGCGATCTCGCGCCCGAACCCTGAAACTCGAGCCGATCTCGAGTCAGGACATTTTAGGGTTGCTCCAGAAGGCACTGGTTGACCCCAGGGGTTTGCCTGGCGTGCAAGCCGAACCTGAGGCGCTGGCGGCATTGTCGGTGGCGGTCGACGGTGATGCCCGCAAAGCCTTGACCGCGCTCGAGGTAGCCGCCCAAAGTTCAGAGGTTGTGACCGTACAAGCCGTGCGTGAAGCCTTGGGCGCTCAAATTCCGGCAATGGACAAGGGCGGCGAAGAGTTTTACAACCTGATCTCGGCGCTGCACAAAAGCGTCCGAGCATCACACGTGGACGCCAGCCTGTACTGGTTGGCACGCATGATCGCGGGCGGCGCAGATTTACTCTATTTGTCACGCCGAATCGTTCGCATTGCCGCCGAGGATGTGGGCTTGGCTGACCCGAACGCCCTCAAGCTCTGCGTTGCCGCCTATCAAGCCGTAGACTTTCTGGGATCGCCAGAGGGCGAACTGTTTTTAGCCCAAGCCGTCACCTATCTGGCGCTCGCCCCAAAAAGCAATAGCGTCTACACCGCGTGGGGAAAAGCCATGCAACTTGCTAGAGATGCCCCGAGTTACGGCGTGCCGCTGCATTTGCGCAACGCCCCGACGGGTTACATGAAAACACTGGGCTACGGGCAAGGTTACGCCTATTATTTTGATGATATTGAGGGCAGTTTTAACCAAACCTACCTGCCCGATGAACTTGAGCATCAGGTTTTTTTTGAAGCTGGCAATGAGGGTTGGGAAGAGAAACTCAAAAACCGTCTCGAGGCACTGCGGAAAAAACACCGTTGAGGGCACATCAATATAAAACTCTAAATAATGGCGTGCTGGTTTTTTCAGGCAAAGTTACAATTGGGGGTTTAGAATAAAATCTCAAACTCGAGAAACACCATCACGCACGAAATCATCCCAGGATGAGCCTCTCGAGATTGAAAGGAGACACATGAAGAAAATTGTTTTCGCTTCGATTTTGGCACTTGGTACAAGCTCTCTTTTGGCTGGTTGCGGTTTGTTGCCGCCAATTGACCTGGGGGCAAATCCGATTGGACTTCAAGGGCAAAAACTGACCAGTTCAACCTTGAGCGCAACTGGTACTGGTGGGGTTTCAACCCGTGTGGCTGGGACTGGAACCGCCAGCGCCAGTGCCACGTTTGCCGATATTGACCCATCACGTTTTACGGTCACCCCGTCCTCGATCAAACTCAATTTAGAATTGGCAAGCGGCTCGGTTTCTGCTGGTTGTGCTGCTGCCCTCAACCAAACAAGCATTGCCGTCAAATTGACCAATATCACCCTTAACCTTAATGATGGTGTTGGTGCTGCCCATAGCCTTTCGGTTGTTGTACCAAGTGTTAGCTTTAACGTAAATCCATCAACTGGCGCTATTTCAAACCTCGACCTGAGCGCCTTGGCTTTTACCATCACAAGCGCCGACATCAACACCGCCAAAGCCATTTTGACCACCGCCCCAACACCGAATAACGCCTCCGTAACCACGGATATCGCCACCACACCAGCTTTACCCAACTGCAAACTTGAGTTTACGTTCGGTGCTGGCGGCGGCAGCGCCCAGCTTTAAGTTTTTCAGACAAAGAAATCCCCCGCCAAACACGCGGGGGATTTTTATTGATGGCTCGAGTTTAGGTCCACTTCGGGGTGATGACATCATCGACTTGCAAGAACAAGAAGTGGTCAAAGTAATAATGGATTAACAATGCTGAAAGTATCACAGAATAAAAGGCAAAATAATGCTGCTGCATCGGGTCGCTCGCCCAACTTCCAGTCAAGATCAAAATACCGCGCACAATCACATACGCCAGCCCCGCGCCAAGCGTGAACAAGAAGCACAACAAATACAAACCAATGCCGTTGCTCGAGATTTTGGCGACGTATTCCGAACCGATCAAACCGCGTTCACTGCGGACACGGTTTAAGAACAAAACCACCGCCAGGTACTGAAACGAATGCCAGACGTTCAAACCTTGAAATGCCACATCGAGGTTGGCAAGCATCGGGGTCAGAAAAAACAAGATTGAAGCCAGGGTCATGTGTAAGGTCTTGGGCAGGTGAAACAAGCCAACTCGAGCCTCCCAGATGGTTTTGGCGACAAAAGCCACCAAGCACACGCTGTACGCCCCGAGTGCCAAAGGTCCGAGCCAATCAACTTTCAAGAACTCGGGGAACATCAACGCCCGACCGCCGGTTTCAAACGCGCCAGAATAATCGTGACCGCCGATCACAAATGGCGTGCCCGTAAAACGGTACGTCGCCACAGGGTAAAGGCTGGTCAGCAACAGCGCGTAATCGATCACCCTCGAGATCAGTTGGGCGCGTTTGAGTTCTGGGGCGCTCGTGCGCGGGTCTTTAAAACGGTACGAATCGGCAATGTAGGCGGCTTGGTGAATCACGTGAACGCTCGCCCAGAAGAAGAAGATCGTGACCAGCAAAGTAAGGTTGATGATTGCCAGGGTTAGTACCAAAACGGGCATCAACAGTGAACCCCAAGTGTATTTGCGGTAACGCTTGCGGAAATTGGGTTCCATGAAGGTCATGGTGTAGGTCGCAAACAGGTGCGGACCACCGATAAAGGCAGTTGCCAGGAGGTCAACAATCACATTGGGGGTTAAAAAACCCTGAAAGTTACTCATGGCGTTCGAACTCGAGAATCGGTTGGCGAACAAAAACGCTGCATGGGGCAGCAGCAACAGCACGCTCGAGAAAATAATAAACATCAGGTCGTAAAACGGCGAGATCAACCACAAGCCTCGGCTCGAGATTTGAGGTTTTTTGGTGCTGGAATTGATTGGCATGGTGGTCATGGAGAGCCTCCTCGTTGCTAACCTGAGACAAAAACCCTGCGTGCCTCAAAGTGTAGCGCACAAAGCAATAAGTTCAAAGAACTCGGGTACAGTATTGCGTTTGTCACAAAGGAGGACCGTGTTCTTTGTCGCTTAGCTCAAAAAATCCTCGGTCAGCATTTCGACCGCCAATTTGCCCGAAAGCATCACCAGTGGCAGCCCACCGCCAGGGTGGGCGCTGCCACCTGCAAGGTACAAACCTTCGACCTTTTTGCTGCGGTTTTGAGGGCGTAAAAACGCGCTGCCCACGCTGTTGGAACCCGTGCCGTAAATCCCACCGCGAAACGTTCTGTACCGCGTCTCGAGGTCAGTGGGGGTCATGATCTGCTTGAAAGAAATGCGATCTCGAATGTCCACACCGCAAGCGGCAAGTTTTTTGAGGATCAAATCTGAGTACGTTTCAGCGTAATCTTGCCAGTTGACGTGACCGGTCGGCGGGGCGTTGACCAGCACAAACCAGTTTTCCATGCCCGCAGGTGCTTGACTCGGGTCGGACTTGCTCGAGATGGTGACATAGATCGTCGGGTCCGTCACCGCCTGCAAATCCTGAAAAATCTGTTTGAACTCGAGCGGATAATCCTTCGAGAAGAAAATATTGTGATGCTCCAAGTTGGGGGTTTCACCTTCCAAACCCAGCAGCATGACAAAACCGCTCAAACTCGGCTCGAGTTTCTTGCTTCTGGGATCAAATTGTGGTTCGAGCAAATCGCCGTATAGGTGCGCAGCATCGGCATTGCAAATGATTGCATCGGCTAGGATTTTTCGTCCATCCTCGAGTTGCACGCCCTCGACTTCAAAACGTTTTCGGTCGGGCATGATGCCTTCGGTGACATCCTCGAGCAAGATTTTTGAGACACCGACGCCAAACTCGAATTGGACACCCAAATTCTGCGCCAATCTCTCGAGCGCCACGCCAATCTGGTACAAGCCGCCCTGCACGTACCAAGCCCCAAACGCGTACTCGGAATACAAGACTGTAGACAGCGTTCCAGGGGACAGGTACGGACTCGAGCCTGTGTAGGTCGCGTAACGCCCAATAAACTGCCGCATTCTGGGGTCACGAAAAAAACGTTTCGCCAAACCGTGAAGGGTTGGAATCGGCAGCAATGCCGTCAAATCCATCCACGGCACACCGTTTTTGACAAAATCCCAGGGACTCGAGATGGCAGACTCGAGAAACGGTTTGCGCGAACCGCGCCAAGCCCGCGCCGCATGACCAAAAAACGCGTTGAAATCCTCGCCCGCGCCAAGGCTGAACGCCTCGAGTGAAGCCATCATGCGCGGCATGTCGGCAAAGGCATCAAAACCTGTACCGTCGGCAAATTGATATCGGCAAACAGGCTCGAGCCGTATCAATTCAAGATAATCCTCGAGTTTTTCGCCTGCCGCTGCGAACAATTCTTCAAACACCCAAGGCAGCGTGACCAAACTTGGACCCGTATCAAACTGAAAACCATCAAGCTCGAGCCGGTTGAGCTTCCCCCCAACGCGCTCGAGACGTTCAATCACCCGAACCTTGTGCCCCAGTGCCGCCGCGCGAATGGCTGCCGCCAAACCACCGACCCCAGCGCCGACCACCAGCACCTCGAGCGGCTTCATGAAGGGCGTTTGTGCCTGGGCAGCTCTGAGGTCTCGAGCAACACCGAAGCCGTGCCGTTTGACGGTGGACGCAAGTCATACGCCCTGCCCTTCCAGCGCACCCGACCAGTCGAATACCAAAAAACACTTTGAAGGCTGATCGCTGTCCATGCCAGGATTGACACGGGATGAAAGACAAAAAG
Source organism: uncultured Deinococcales bacterium (assembly GCA_964247135.1). GTDB lineage: Bacteria > Deinococcota > Deinococci > Deinococcales > JAAFIG01 > JANXTZ01. Next base: position 5,808 of record CAXTTL010000200.1, read on the forward strand.
CCGCCAGCCATAACCAGACACGACATCGGCAAGAAACCGTGGGCACAGGCTTAAAAGCACCAACAGCCCAGTCTCGAGATTCGGTTTGAACGCCAGCAGCAACCAGGGCAGCACGTACAAGATTAAATTAAAACTCAAAACTCCAAACAACGCCAGTAGGTTTGCCCCAAAGGCGGGATAAGCATTCTTGGCATAACCCGCCCAAGTCTCCTGGAAGCTCGAGTACATAAACGTCCGCACGACACCGACGGCGTTCAGAAGAACAAACTTGCCACCGTTTCGTTTGACCAACCTTGCCAAACCCATGTCCTCGATCACACTACGTTGAACCGCCGCATGACCACCAATATTTTGATAGGTGTTTTTGCGAAAGCACAACAGTTGACCATTGGCAGCCACCGCCAAAGGAAATGCCCGCATTGGCACAAACCACATCGGCAAGAACGTGATCAAACTCCATTGCTGCAAGGGTTGAATCAAACTCGAGAGTGGGTCATGACAGGCTTGTTCGGGCCAGGCACTTAAGGCATCGGCGTTGGTTCGTTCAAACGCCTCACGGATCAAACGAACGCCGTCAGACGCCCATTGCGTGTCGGCATCCGTAAAAATCAGAATCTCGCCCGTTGCAGCGCCAGCCAATTGATGGCAGGCAAAGTTCTTACCAAGCCAACCTGAGGGTAAATCTCGACCAGACAAAGCCAAAACCCGAGAATCTTCCTTGGCAAAACGTCGCATCACCTCTAAAGTACCGTCGCTCGAGTGATCGTTCAAAACGATGACTTCAAAATTTTGGTCATCTTGATGTTTTAGTGAACTCAGAAGGCGCTCCAAATTGCCAGCCTCATTTCTGGCAGGCACCAGCACGCTGACTCGAGAAATTGTTTGGGACATGGCTTTATTTTTTCGCCTTAAACGGCTAAAAAACAACAAATTTAACAAGGCAAAAACAGCCTGAAAACCGAGAACCAGCAACAAACCAAACTCGAGGTTCATAGCCCAATCCCCAAGCTGCGCCGCACGGCGTCCCAACCCTGCTGGGCGCTCGGCAAACCGCGCAAAATAGGCAGGTAACCCTCGAGATGCTGCTGCAACAAATCCTGCTGCAAACGATCCGCCTGCAAGGTTAACTCGAGCGAGAGCGCTTGGGTCAAACCCGAGACGCCAATCTCTCCAACATCAAACGACGCGCCAAGCCTTATAAAAGCACTCGGACGTGCCTGAAGACCATGCTCGAGCCGCATCGCAATGGGACAAACTTGAACTTTGACATCGGCTTTTTGGCACATCAGCACCAAACTCGCCAAACCAGACTCGAACACCAACGGACGCGCAAACGGACTCATGATCTCACCAGAAGGAAACATCAAGACCGCCCTCGGAACATCCGCCTCGAGTTGCGAGCGCGAATATCGCAAGGCGGCACGAACGCTGGCGACACTGGCACGATTCACCCCAAATGCGCCCGCATAACGTAAAAAACCATACTTTTTCAAATTCTCTTCAAGCATCAAAACCCGAAACTCGAGTTTCAAAAACTGGCAGAGCGCCAAAATCAAATGCCCATCCCACCAACTTTGATGCGTGGCAAAAAAAACCGTTGGCATTGGCAGCACAGCTTGCTCGAGATGCACCCTCACATCGGCAAAATGACCACGCACGGTAGACAAAAGGTAACTGCGCACGAATGGCGTCAACATTGGATGGGTTAAGGCTTCAAGCATTACCTAACCTTAACCACCGAACGGGTGGACGTTTTAAAAGCCTTAACACCACTGGAACAGCAAAAACACCCATGCAGACAAAACCCGCCAGCGCCACCGCAGGCTGCCCCCACCAAAACAAATTCACCAGGCTCGAGCCAAACCAAGTCCAGACATAAGCCGCGACGGGCAACACGCCAAACCAATCGGTCCTGAGAGGTGGTTGCGGCGGGAAAAACCTGAAAAATAAGGCAAAAACGAGCAACGCCGTCACAAACCAACCCGCATAATTCTCGAGTGGAATGCCGAGGTATTCGCCGTGTCGTGCCCAAACCCAATAACCCGTGCGCACCATCTGAGGGTCCAAAAAAACATCCCAAGCCGTCAACGCCAGCGCCGCCACCGGCACCGCCAAACGCATGGGCGCAATCAACACCGCCACTCGGGCGGCAGGATACGCCATCATCAACCAGCAGACTGGCACCAGCAATGGAACGCCGAAAATGCCCACGCCAAGCTTGGAGGTATACGAGTACCAGCCGTAAGGCACGCCCGTATGAACGCTGAGCACCTCAGAGCCACCCGCCACGACAAAGCAGATCAGCAACAAACCAAACGCCTTTCTAAAGCCTACGGATACCCACAAATGCGAAAACGAAAACAGGGCAAAAGCAACAACAATCAGCAAACTCCCAACCCGCTCGAGCGAGTTTGGAAGCAGCGAATAAAACGGTTGCGCCAGCAAATGAACCACAAAAAACGCCCACACCAAAACTCGAGCAACAATTGTGGTGGGGCGTGACTCAAGCATATTGGTATCGTACAAGGAAGATGCCCAAGGCTTTGACAACCTACGCCACAAATCCAAGAAAAAGTGCACCAATGTTGGTGCACTTTGATCATGGTCGAGCATTTTAATCTGCGGGATTGGCTTGACGCTCCAGACCCATGCCAACCGCTTGAACTGAAGTTGGTTCTTTTAATGCTTCAATCAAAAATGGAACCAGCAAACCAATCAACAGACCCAACAATGCCGCAATCAAGACCGGCGTGCTGCCAGGATTCGATTTTCTGGAGGGCGGATATGCCTCAACCAACACTTGCGCCAAGTTGCCAGCCGAGGCTTGCTCGAGTTCCAAATCCGAAAGTTTTTGTTTGAGTGCTTTATACGCATCCTGAGAAACCGTGTAATCCTCGGTTAAACGTTGGGTTCTGACCACCGAGACAGCCACCTTGCCGCGCAACTCGAGGATTCGTTTGTCCAATTCCTGTTCCCGAACCAAATAATTGTCGAGCGTGGATTTTTGCAAGGCAACCGTGACAGACAAATCATTGAGTGAACTTTTTAAACGTTGATATTCTGGATTTGGATTGTCAAGCGTCAAAGCTCTTTCGTTCGG
>CAXTTL010000201.1:0-8894 GCA_964247135.1 uncultured Deinococcales bacterium
AAACATATCCGAGACTTTGCTCTCGAGTTCGCTCACGTTAACAAAAGGTTTGAGCGCAGGCAATCCATCCGAGGAAACGTAAACGTCCCAAGGTTTCACCGTTTCCAATTGAAGCCTGTGGGCACGTTCTTTGCTCAATTTTGACGAGGTGGCAACAACATTTTCCAAAATGATTTGATGCAATTCCTGCACATCTTCGGGGCTGTAATCAAATCGTTTTTTCTCGAGCCAGATGAACTCGCGGTAATCTTTGAAATCCGCATTTTTGGCAATCTGGCGGCGCAGCGGCAGCATCTTTAAAAAGATGGCGTCGAGTTCATGGCTCACTTTTGCCCAAGCAGACAGCATGTCCCTAAAAACACCTTCGCGCACCGCCCGATCTGGCAGCTCGAGTTTGGCGAACGCGGCGTAAAACGTGATTTTTTGCCCCTCAAATTCAATCTCGAGCGAACCGACAATTTTGTCGTATTCGACCGCAAGTCTGCCCAGTTCGGTTTGCAGAGGCACGTTTTGTGCCTTAAAAATTCTGGCTTCGGCTTTTAAGCGTTTGAGCAATTCTTGGGTTTGGGCTGTGGGTTGATAGTCACCAAATGCCAGAAGCTTTTGCGTCAAGCGATTGGCGGCAAGGCTGACTGGCGGCAAGATATTCTCGAGTGAATTCAAAAATACCGCTTCGGCTGACTGGTTGGTGGTGTCTTCCATTTTGGCGCGGTACGCCTTTGAATGCGCCTCGTCAATTTGAGCCTCGAGATCGGACCAGGTTTGCAGCCAGGCTGCGACGTTTGAATGGTTCAAGTCTTGCCGCGCCAATGCCTCAAACTGAGGCTGGATGCCGTCCCAATCTCGAGGGTCGATTGATTTCATACCTTCAGTTTAACTTGCGCGACTTATTTTTACTTCTCGAGCACAAAATCGAGCGCCCGCACCACATCGCCCTGCCAGAACAGGTAAGCGCGGTAACGTCCCAACATGGCATCGGTCAATTTCCACTCGAGGCTCTGGGTGTTCACCGAAATCAATTTTGAATCCTCGGTCACGGGGTCGTCGTTGCGCTCGAGTTTGACGCTCAAGTAACCTTCGGTTGGTATTTTTTGAAACTCGAGGCGCAACAAAATGTCCTTGCCCGAACGGGTCAGTTCGGCGCGTCCGAGGACCAAGCGAGGCTCGAGCGACAAGGGCGCAGGGGTGAGCGGCAAAAAGGTGTAACTGCAACCCGAGAGCGCAAAGATCAATGCCAGGTGTACGAACAAGCGCATATGACCTCGAGTTTACGCAGCTTTGATGAAAACTTCTTTTGCTTAAGCCTCAAGCTCTTCTTCGGCGATCAAAGATGCCAGCAGCGGCTCGAGCGAGGTGCCATCGGCGAGTTCTTTGCTGATTTTTTCGATGGCAAGTCTAACCACTTCGGATTTGGAAACCAGTCTCTCTGGGCTGGAAAGCTCGTAGGCGGCTTTGGTCAACAAGGCATCTTGCTCGTCCGAAATCACGACCTGGAGGCGCTTTTTTTCTTTTTTGGGCATGTCTTTGACCTCCATATGCGGCATTGTGGGCAGTCTAGCATGGTTCTCAACAGAGTTTCATAGGCAAAGTCGCTTTTGGATAATGACACTCTCTTGTACGAATCTTCACATTTTGAGACGTTTGTGTATTATACTCATCGCATGGCGATCAACATCGCAAGCAAAGCTGTCACTGGATCAACCCCCAACCGCTCGAATTTCGGGAAGGATTCTCGAGCAGAAAGAACCAACATGCCACCCCTTTTTGAATCAAAAACCATGTCCAACGCGCCGTTAATCATTCGCGGTGGCAATCCCGTGAGCGGTGTCTTGCCCGTCAACCCGTCCAAAAATGCGGCGTTGCCGATCATTGCCGCGTCTTTGTTAATTGGTGAACCGATTGTCTTAAACGGCGTTCCACGACTCTCTGACATGGAGTGCATCCTCGAGATTGTCAAATCCCTTGGAACAAACTTTGAATGGATTTCGCAACACAGCCTGCGCATTCACACCCCAGAAATCACCAGCATCGAGGCGCCGTACAGCTTGGTGTCAAAAATGCGAGCCAGTTTTAACGTGCTGGGACCGCTGCTGGCGCGGGCTGGCGAGGCAAGAATCAGTATGCCAGGCGGTTGTTCGTTTGGGGTGCGCCCAGTCGATCAGCACGTCAAAGCGCTACGGGCAATGGGCGCAACGGTGGTCGAAAACAACGGTGACTTTATCGCCGTGCGCGACCGACCGCTGACCGGTCGTTTCGTTTTTGACCTCTTGACCGTTGGCGGCACCCAAAATGCCATTTCTGCCGCAACCCTCGGCACGGGCATCGTCCGCCTCGAGAACGCTTCAATCGACCCCGACGTGATTGATCTGTGCCATTTCTTAAACACAATGGGCGCAAAAATTCATGGCATCGGGACGCACACCCTCGAGATCGAAGGCGTCGAAAAACTGCACGGTGGCGAGTACAACATCATACCCGACCGCCTCGAGGCAGCCACGTTCATGCTGGTCGCCGCCGCCTCACGTGGCGTTCTGACGCTTACCAATGCCAACCTGACGCATTTGCGTTCGGTGTCGGCAAAATTGATCGAAGCGGGTGTCGGCATCCTCGAGATGGACAACACCACGATTCGAATCGATGCCAGCGGCAACAAATTTAACCCGCTTCATTTGTCTGTCGCCGAATTTCCTGGTTTTCCGACCGACGTCCAACCGATGATGAGCGCGTTTTTGGCGACCGTTCCTGGCACCAGCCGGATCACCGACCGCATTTACCCAACCCGTTTTGGTTACAGCGCCGAACTGAACCGACTGGGTGCCAAAACCGAGGTGCTCGACTCGAGCATTTTAATCGAGGGCACGCGTTTGCACGGCGCTCCGGTCAAAGCCGCCGACATTCGGGCGGGTGCAGCCTTGGTGGTCGCCGCCGCCGCCAGTGAGGGCGAAACCAGAATTCAGGGCGTCGAATTTCTCAACCGTGGTTACGAGAACCTCGAGCAGCGCCTGATGTCAATCGGTGTGGACACCACCCGCGACGGTTTGCGTCTTGCCAACGCAAGTTAAACGTTAAATCAAGTCTCGAGCGTCACCATTTGGTGGCGCTTTTTCATGCGTAAAGGCAAGCTCAAGAAATCCTAAGGCGACAAAAACATGTCTGGTTCGTAGAATACTGCTCGAGGTTTACTGTGAAAAAGTATTTGATTTTATGGATTGCGCTGTTTGGCTTCTCGAGCTTGGGTTCAAATACTTTTGCCGCTGGCGAGTATTTTGGCGTTCGCTTTGAAGCCTTGATTCCTTCGGCTGGCACGGAATTTTCGGTCTTGTACCCGCTTTTGGGTGCAGAATTTGGTGTCGAGTTTGACGCTGGCGGAACCGATGTCGGCATTCGTGCCAGCGTCACGACCTTGATCGTCTGGTTTCGTCTGGCGCTCGATGCCTATTTTGTGCTGCCTTCAAACCAAAACGGTTCGGGCGCGTATTTTGGACTTGGGGCTGGCTTGTTTGCCGTGCCGTTCGCCAAAGCGAACTCCAACGCCTTCCTGCCCGAGATTCGCGGCATCATCGGTTATCAAAGCTCAATCCCAACACTCGGTGGTCGTTTTTTTATCGAGCTTGTGCCGAGCGTCTATTTTAACAACTCGAGTTCGGTCTTTATGGTCAGCATCGGAACGGGTTTGACCTTCAGGTAAACATCAAACCCTCGCGTTTTCTCTTGACTTGCGCTGGATTTCGCACTTGTCTGGTACGCTATCAAAGTGCAACGACCGCGCCGCGCCATCAACATTTTAGGGAATCGCCTCGAGACGGGCAGAATCGTTCTGTACAGCCTGTCGGTCGGCGTCGGCGTCGGTTTGGTGGGAATCGTTTTCGCCTGGTTGCTCGAGCTTGCCCAGGGTGTGCTCTTGAGTGGTGTGACGGGTTTTCGTCCGCCTGGACTGCCCTCCGAGGGTGGCGTGTTGCAATCTTTTGCCGGCGACCGAGCCTGGTTATTGCCCGTGGTGATCGTGATTGGGCTGGTTCTGGTGTCGTTTGCGAGGCGCAACCCAACCCAAAATCTGATCGAACCCGATGGTTTGGACAACGCCCTGGACATCTATCACAACCGCGAGGCGCGAGGGTCATGGCAAAAGTTGTTGCTCGAGACGGCGTCTGGGTTTCTGGCGAGCGCCAGTGGCGCTCCGCTCGGGCGCGAGGGGGCTTTCTCGAGTTTGGCGTCATTGCTGTCTTTGGGATTCTCGAGGTTCGGGCGGGTTTCCGACGCGGACCGTCGTTTGATTTTTATTTCGAGCCTGGCGGCGGTATTGGGTTTGGTCTTGCGTGCGCCGTTGGCGGCGTCGGTGCTCGCCGTCGAAATTTTGTATCGCCGCTTTGAATTCGAGATTGAGGCATTGACCCCAGCCGTGCTTGCCAGCGTCGTGGCGTTCACCATTTTTGGGGTGGCTCGAGGTTTTGATCCGCTGTTTGGAACGAACGTGGTTGGGGGTCAACCCGTCGCGTCCTTCCCAGCTTTTTTTGCGCTCGGTTTGCTCGAGGCGCTGGCGGCAGCGGGTTTTGTCGCCGCGTTAATTGGGCTTCGTGCCGCATGGGATCGTACCAGATTAGCAACCTGGACAAGGTTGTTGATCGCAGCCCTGATTTTTGGCGGACTGGCGTACTTTAACCCCAACCTGCTCGGTGACGGTTTGGGCTGGACCCAACTGGGTTTGAACGGCTTTATGACCCTCGAGGATACAAGCGTTCAGTTTATTCTGAGGGCTTTAATGGTGCTGGTCGTGGCGAGCGCTGGGGGCAGTGGTGGTTTGGTGATTCCCAGCTTGGTGATCGGCGGACTGCTCGCCAACATGTATTCATTGGGACTCTCAAAATTGATTCCAGGCATCACGGTCGATTCTGCCGCGTTTACTTTGACTGGGATGGCGGCGTTTCTGGCTGGCACGATGAACGCACCGCTTGCGGCAACCTTACTGGTCACCGAATGGAGCGGTTACGGTTTGCTCGCGCCATTGTTGTTGACCACGCTGGCGGGTTATGCCTTGACCGGACGCGAGAGCGTATTAAAACACCAAGCCGAAAGCCGCAGCTCGAGTCCGGTTCACATCAACGAATACTTACGCGCCGCAACCGGTTTGAGCAGCTCTCAACTGACCGCCTCGAGTGCACCCAACGTCGTTGAAAGCCCAGCAAATGTGTCCCCAATCCCGCCCGATCTTCTGGATTTATTGTCCAGCTCGAGTTTGAGTGTCTCCGACGACGACGATGAGCGCCTCTACAAGTTTCCGGTGCCCCAACCTTGGGTTGGGCAGGCGGTGCGCGACCTCGAGTGGCAGCCCGAAGCCTTGCTGGTCGCCATTTTGCGCGACGGTCATATTCGCGTTCCCAAAGGCATCAGTGTGCTCGAGGCGAATGACGAACTGGTTTTGCTCAGCGATCCTGAAACGTATGGTCGTTTGACGTCAAAACCTGGAGATCGCACGCCAGAAACCATTCCAGAACCGATAGCCCAAAAACGCGGGCGCTTTGATTGGCGGACTTGGTTTGCCAGCCCTTTTAAACGCCCAACTCGAGATTCGGATCGTCAAAATAAAAGTTAAAGCTGCAACCCCAGTCTCGAGGTTGCAGCTTTTGACGTTAAAGACTTACTTCATTTTTGGCAACAGTACCGCGTCGATCACATGAATCACGCCGTTTGAAGCCGCGATGTCGGTGGCAACGATTTGGGCGTTGTTGACCATGACTTTGCCATCTTTGACGACAATTCGTAAAATCCCACCTTGAGCGGTCTTGATGCTGGTGCGCTTGACGACTTTATCGGCTTTGAGGGCTTTTCCAGCGATGACGTGATAGGTCAAAATGCTGGTCAGGGTTTCTTTGTTCTCTGGTTTTAACAGTGTTTCGACCGTGCCGGCTGGCAATTTGGCAAACGCCTCATTGGTTGGCGCAAACACCGTGAACGGACCTGCGCTCGAGAGGGTTTCGACCAAACCTGCGGCTTGAACGGCGGCGACCAGAGTGCTGAAATCCTTGTTGCCCGCCGCAATATCGACAATCGTACCTGGGTTGCTCGATTGCGCCAGAACGCTCGAGAGCATGAGTGCACCGACAAAAGCCAAAACTTTTTTCATGTTGTTCCTCCGAAAAGAGACTAAGTTTTGCCACCTTGAACAACTGAACGACACTACACACTTAAAAAGCAATACCTCATACAAATGAATCGTATGACAAACCTATAAATTTAACGTTGCCTCATCCGTTTCCTAAAAAACTTGAAGTGCAAATTACAAAAATCGGTTCGTTCTGTAGCACCGATCCCAGTCTTCGGGCAATAAGTCTAAAGACAGACATAAATGCCGATCATTTGAAGCCTCGAGTTGAGAGACCATCCATACTTGTCTCAATTTATTTGGCGAGGGCGGCTGAAACTGGTACACTACTCGCCGCATGAAGAAGTACCTCGCTCGAGTGCTGGCGTTGATCCTCACGGTTTTGCCGTGGGTCAGTGTTTTGGCAGCGCCAAGGGTTCCCAAAGCAGAATCGGCATTGGTGGGACCGCTCCAACCCGAACCGCATCAGATTTCCCAAAGTCACCCAAGCACGCCACCAACACCAGGTTTTGCCTTTCTCGAGTTTTGGCAAACCAAAGAAAACTTGCGCGTTTCGCTAGAACGTCCAAAACCAACGCATCAAAGCCATGTTGAGAACGCCAGAGATTGGTTTTTTCTTCACGCCCGACTGCAATTGGACGGCGGTTAGCGACCATTATTTTGACGCATTCGAGCATGATCTTTCGTGCTCGAGCTTCAAACGGCTGTTCTCAAAACCTCAGATCAAACCAGGAGAAATCAATGACAGGTCCCGCGAAAAAAAGCCAAAGCGCTCAAACGCTTGCCAGGCAAGCCCGCAACAGAAACCAAAAAGCCCCGACACCCACCAGCGCCAACAATCACTTCTGGACAGGCATTGTGCTTTTTGCCTGCGTACTGCTTTCAATTTTTGTGCTCTGGAAACCGTTTGCTCCTCGCACCGAGTACTTGTCGGTTGTGCCAAAAACCCCAATCTCGAGTGCAGATTTGAAAAAAGCATTGGTCGACACTGGCGCACTGCCGAATCCCGATGCGGTTAAAATCAATCCCGACGGCTTGCGTTATACCGTGGTCAGCAATGATGCGAAAAACCCAATCAGCAAAACCACTTGGACGTCAATCGCCAAAATCTTGCCCAGCAAGTTGATTGGCGCAGTTGCCGAATTTAAAGCCGACCCACCGAGCCTGGTCAATTTGGGACTTGACTTGCGCGGCGGTTTGCGCGTGGTCTTGCAGGTCAAAAATGGTGTAATTCCTGCGATAGAAGACCTCAATCAAAGCCGTGGCGTGATCGAAAACCGCGTCAACCAAACCGGTGTCGCCGAACCTCAAGTCCAAATCAACGGCAACAACCGCATCGTGGTCGAGCTTCCAGGCTTGTCTCAAGCCGACCAAGACCGAGCGATTGCCCTGGTGGGTAAAACCGCAAAACTCGAGTTTAGATTGGTGAAACCAGAAGCCTCGAGCAAGAGTGAGGCGGATTTGACCGACGCTGACATGGAACCCGCGACTTTGACGGGCGAGGCGGTTGCCAAAGCGCAAACGGGTTACTCGCAGCTCGGCGCACCAGAGGTTCAGTTTGAGATGACGCCAGCAGGTTCGGTGGCGTTTGACAAACTGACGGGCGACAACCCAGGACGACGATTTGCAATTGTGCTTGACGGTAAAGTGCAAAGCGCTCCAAGAATCAACCAACGCATTTCAGGAAACGGCGTGATTACTGGAAATTTCACGCTCGAGTCCGCCAACGACCTCGCGCTCGTCATGCGTTCGGGTTCGTTAAAAACCGAACTCGAGATTATCGATACTCGAGCCATTGGACCAACCCTGGGACAGGACGCGATTCGCCAAGGCGTTCTTGCTTCTTTGGTCGGTGTCGGCGCGGTTGTGGTGATGCTCTTTATTTATTACGGCGTGTTCTTTGGGCTGGTCGCCGCGCTCGGTTTGGTGTTTTCGGGCTTGCTGATTTTTGGAATGCTCTCTGGTCTTGGCGGCGTGCTGACCTTGCCAGGTATCGCAGGTTTGGTCTTGACGATAGGTGCTGCCGTGGACGGCAACGTGATTTCTTTCGAGCGTATCAAAGAAGAAATGCGAGCCGGAAAAAACCTGAAAAGTGCCACAAACGCAGGTTTCGGGCACAGCTTCACCACAATTTTTGACGTCAACGCCAGCCACTTGCTTTCCGCTTTGGCGCTTTACAATTACGCCACCGGTCCAGTCAAAGGTTTCGCCGTGACCCTGGCGGTCGGCGTGATCGGTTCGACCTTCTCGAACCTCGTGTTCTCAAAATGGTTTCTCGACATCCTCGAGTCACGCTTTAAGTTCCGTGCCCGTGATTGGTTCGCCACACCCAAGCTTGATTTCATGGGCTTGTCCAAATTTATCACCACCGCCAGCGCGGCACTCGCCGTGATTGGTCTGGTCATCATTTTGACCAAGGGCTTTATTTTCGGCGTCGATTTCACGTCTGGCACAAGTTTTAGCTTGAAAACCAATGCCAGTGTCACCAGCGAGATGGTTCGCAACACCGTCGCCGGACTCAAAATCAAGGACAAAACCGGCAAAGACGTCGCCTCGAGCGGCACCAGCATCGTCGAAAGCCAAACCCCAGGAACGGCAGGCAAAGACTTTACGGTGCGGGTTGGTGAACTGGACCCTGCCGCCCAGACTGCCTTCAGGGCGGCGCTCAAGAAACTTCCAGACGGCAACGTGTACCAAACCGAACAAGTGGGCGCTGCGGTCGGTGGCGAGTTGCGGATCAAAACCATTCAAGCGGTTTTGGTATCGTTGCTGCTGACATTGATTTACGTGGCAT
>CAXTTL010000202.1:0-8868 GCA_964247135.1 uncultured Deinococcales bacterium
ATATTGCACTTCCGCTCGAGTGAAACTGACTTCACGCCCGTTTGCAGTGGTCACGGTGGCTTTGCCGTTCGAGTCTGTGATGCGTGTTTGAACGGCTTGCCAGTCGGTGCTTGTAAGATGGCGATATTTGCCGATGGTGGCGCGGGTGTTGCTGATGTGGTGTAGCATGTTCTGGACTCCTTACAACTATTTGGGATTCTCGAGAACGTCTCTTTCGACGGCGGCGTTCTTGATTGCTTGAATAATACCATTATCTAGGGTATAGTGTCAATATCTAGGGAATGCCTAGATTAAGGGCATAACCCCAAGATATGGGGAAGTGCAAGAATTCGGAGGTGTACAAAGTGAAACTGAAAGTAAAGGACTACCTCGAGACTCACCAGAAAAGTGCATACGCACTCTGGAAAGCCAGTGGTTTACCGCGCAACACGGTTTACTCACTGTCCCAAGGGAAGGCTTTACGGCTTGACCTTGAGACGATGGGAAAATTGTTATTTGGACTGGAAGCATTGACTGGCGAAACCGTCACACCAAACGACTTATTCGAGGTGGTGCGTGATGGAGTCTGAAATTGTCTTGGCTGAAGTCGGAAAGAATGGTGATTGGAAATTACTCAGGTCATTGCCCAATCATCGAGAGGTAGATTTTCACCCTGATAGTTTTCTAGGCTTGCATAATTCATTTGACGAAAAGATGAACGCCGTGTACAAACGAGCTTTTGACGCAATCTCAAAAGCCCAACAAGACGGCATTGACTGGGTTTTACTTGTTCATGGTTGGTCAACATCTCGAAACGGTAGAACGTCCACCCGTTCTGTGATTCGTTCACTGATGCGAAGTCCAAAAGTAACGCCTTTCATCAATCGAGCAAAGTGTTTAGCGCATAACACCGTTTACGTGGTTGCAACCAGAAAGCTCGAGGTGGTGCGTGATGCTTGAAGGCTTTGAGCAAGTCAAAAGAGAAAAGCGTGGCAAAGCCAAAGCCCGAGGGAACGGACAAGGCAGCATCTCGCAACTCCCGAGCGGTTCATGGCATTGGGAAATTCGGTTAAGCGGGCAACGTTACGGAGGCACAACAGCCAACAAAACCGCCGCCATGAACGAACTGTCTCGAGTCAAAACAGACTTCGCTCGAGGTGTGCTTGCCAGTGCCGACAAAACCACATTCGAGGATTACACGGCACGCTGGCTTAAGAATCAAAAGCACTTAAGCCAGAACACGCGCCGTATGTACGAATCTGAATTGGGTTTTGCAATCAAGACCCTGGGGAAGATGAAACTCAGTGATATTCGTCCTACACACTTAAAAGCAATGCTCGAGAAACTTTCAAACCAAGTCATGAAGGCGGGGGCAGGCAAGGGCAAGACCATGAGCACCCGAACCCTTGGCATGATTCGGACACGGGTCAAAGCGGTATTCAGTGAAGCCGTGCGGGATCAACTTTTGTACGTCAACCCTGCCGATGCTGTGCGCCGTGTGAAAGCCTCGAAAGACACAGAAGAGTTTGAAGGCACAGCCCTGGATTTTGACCAAGTGGCACACTTGCAACAACTCGGAGAGGCTTTGTATGAGGCTGGCAGGTGTGCGCTTTACCCTGCAATCTTCGCCGCCGCCGCCTTGGGTCTTCGCCGTGGTGAGGTCATGGGTTTGCGCTGGCAAGACATTGACCTCGAGCGGAACGTGCTCAGTGTGCGCCAAAACCTTACGGCAAGTAAGGGCTTACCGTTCGTGACCACGCCCAAATCAAAAAGCTCAATCCGAGACATGCCAATACCTCCAAGCCTTCGCGTGGTACTCGAGACTCACAAGGCAGTGCAAGCCAAACTCACCCTAAACAGGGGCGATAAATGGCAAGCGTCCAGTTTCGTCTTTGCCACCGAGTTAGGCACACCCACGCACCCCGCAAACCTTGGACGCGCTTTGAGCAGCATTATCGAATGGTCAAACCCTGAACCGATTGAACACAAGGTACGCGGCAAAACAAGCAATTCACGTGCTTACACGCTCGAGGAACGCTTGCGGGTCATTGACAGGCAGTACCGCCCGAAACTCTTGGCAATTATTCATACTGGCAAGCCCCTACCGCGAATCAGTCCGCATGACCTTCGGCACACGGCGGGAACTTTGATGCTTCGCAAGGGCGTACCCGTGGAAGTTGTTTCAAAGATTTTGGGTCATGCTCGAGTCTCGATCACCTTAGACGTTTACCGCCATGTCTCAGACCTCGAGAAACGCGCTCAAATTGTTGATCTATTCGAGCACCGACTTCCCGCGCCAATTGTGGCAGCCGTGCCGATGAATTGAGCCAAAAAAAATCCTATAGCCAACGAATAGCCAACGAAAGCCCAAAAACGACCTATTCCCAAATCTCGAGAAACAAAAGAACCCCGTTATTCACGGGGTTCTTTTTGGTGCCAAAGGGCAGAATTGAACTGCCGACACTACGATTTTCAGTCGTATGCTCTACCGACTGAGCTACTTTGGCGCAATTCCAGCCGTACAATCGGTACTGTACGGCTGGGACGTTCTGGCGGATCGGACGGGACTTGAACCCGCGACCACCCGCGTGACAGGCGGGTATGCTAACCACTGCACCACCGATCCAGTGGGCGTGCTCTCTCGAGCGGAAGGGAGTATAAAACGTGGTTTGGCGCGTGTCAACCACCTTGGGGGAAAGGTAAGTTTTGAAAGTCTTAAAAGTTGTACCGAAAATCGAGAAAACTCGAGCAGAACGAATTGAAGTGCTTTACATCCTGCTCGAGCATCGGTTTACTTGCTCGGGTGAATTTTTTCGACCTTGCCGCCAAAAAGGTTGTTCAAGTCTGGCGTGACGCGGTAATGCAGGTAATCGTCTTGTGGAACCTCGAGCGACATTTCCTGTTCGACGCTCATGTTCTCGAGAAACGCCCTCATGCAGCGAATGCTGTTACCGTGGGCAGAAAGCAAAAAGTTTTTGCCGTCGCCCGCGTTGCGCACCAGTTCCCAGATGAACGGGTAGACGCGCATTTCAACCATTTTAACGCTCTCGCCGTTCGGTGGTGGCACGTCGTATGAGCGATGCCAGATTTTGTACATGTCTGGGTGAGCAGCTTGGACATCCGAATGCAGTTGCCCCGACAGGTCGCCGTAAGAGCGTTCGATGATGCGGTCATCCACCGTGATTGGCACGCCGTAACTGTGTGGTTTCAACAGAATCTCGAGGGTGTTGCTGGCACGCTTGAGCCTAGAGGTGAACGCTTGATCAAATTTGATCCCAGCCAAACTGTCAGCGATTTTGCTGGCTTGCTGAACGCCAACTTCCGAAATATCCACGTCGATCCAACCCGTGAACGTTTTCGTACCAGAGGCGTTGAAGGCGGTTTGACCGTGGCGGACAATGTAAATATCGCTAGGCATGAGATTGATTGTATCAGAGCAATGCTTTGGTTTTGTCAAACGTGCGTTAGCTTTGTGCTTCGGATCATGGTGGCTTGCATGACCGCCACCAGTTTTTCACCCTTACTCGAGGTGGCATAGGCGTTTGCAGTCGTCAGGGTGATGGTTTTTCCAGCTTTAATCACCGTTCCAACGGCGCGGATGCTCGAGCCTGTGGCGGGCGCGACAAAATTGACTTTGAATTCGATTGCCAGCACATCGCTGTCTTCGGGCATCAAACTGAATGCGGCGTAACCGCAGGCGCTGTCCATGATCGCACTGATCGCCGCCGCGTGAACAAAACCGTGTTGCTGGGTTATTGCGCTCGAGATGGGCATGGATATTTCGACTTCGCCCACCACCACCCGAGTTACGCTGGCACAAAGCGTTTGCATCAAGCCTTGAAGCGCGAAACTTTCCCGAACTCGGGTTTCAAGATTCAAGAACCCACCAGCTCGAGCAGCGCTTCGACGCGTTTGAAGTATTCATCCTCGAGCATGAATTCATAACCTTTGGGCGGTTTGAAGGCGGCATACAGGGGTATCTCGAGGCTTAAACCTTGCACGGAGTTGGTAAATTGAAACCTTGCTATGGGCGCATTCGGCGCGTTCGGCACAAATTTCTTCGAGACTCGCTCCAGTAAAAATGCAAGTTGTACAGCCATCAGGTGCTTGTCTTTTGCCACAGCCTATTTTAAAGCGTTTTTGCAGTAGAATATGAGGCAATGAACCGAGTTCTTTTGGAAGTCCGTGGGCTTGAAGACGCCGCCAGCATCGAAAAGGTCTTGGGTGTCTTGCGCAAAATCAAGGGGGTTGAGCAAGTCAACAACCCGCACCCAAAGCAAGTCGAAGTGATTTATGACTCGAGTTTGACCGTCATGGATTTTATTCGTGCCATCCGCAGCGTTGGATTTTTGGCGGGAATGATTTAGCAGATGCTTCGCGGTTACATCGGCATTTACACCGCCAGGCTCGAGATGCGTTTTGTCTCGAGTTTAAAAGAAAAACGCGCCCTGATTCGACCGGTGACCGAGCGTTTAAAGGCGCGTTTTCCGGTGTCGGTCGCAAGGCTTGACGGTCTGGACGCGCACGATTGGGAATTGATCGGCGTGGTCAGCATTCACCACGACGCGATTTGGCTCGAGGAATTGTTGCAAAACGTGTCCGGTTTTGTGGCGGGCAACGGCGAGTATTCGGTCGTCGATGAAAGCTTTGAAATCATGGAACTCGAGTAAATTAAAGGTTTGCTGAAGGTTTTAATGAGTACCACACCGTCAAAAACTCATGGCATGTCAGTACGATAGCCTCGTGAAAAAAATACTTTCTATTGGAATTTTGGCATTCGGTCTGGCATCGTGCAACTTGACTGGAGTCAATGCAGGATTGACCATTCTCAATCCGACCACCGATTCACCCGCCTGCAAAGTCGTTGGCAGCGACAAGATTTTGACTTTAAACTTTAATTACGCTGGAACCATCAAAAAAATCAAACTCAGTTTTTCCTCCAAAAAAGCAGACATGACCAGCAATCCAACCCAAAGCCTCGAGTTTGATGTCACCAGTGCCCTCAAACCGACGGGCATCAATTGGCTTTTAAACTCTTCAAACACCGTCAAGCTCGAGTTAAACTTGCAAACCATCTCTCCCGCTTTGAGCACTTTGAATCCACTGGCGATCACCCAACCTTCACCGGTGACTTCGTACCCGATGGACATCAAAATTGAAGCCAAAGACGATAAGGACAACGTCAGCACGCCAACCGCTTTGGATGTCAAAGGTTTGGATGTTGCCAGTTGCTACTGAGCCAAACTTTAGGTTGTCTCAATTATTAAGGGCGACTTAAACTTCAGCTCACAAGATCGGTAGATTCCCGAGTAACCTTAAAATATGAAAAAGATATTCTTATTGGCATCGGTGGTGTTGGCAGGAGCGCTTACGAGCTGCTTTGGTACGCCAAACATAGCAATCTCGACGATCAGCTTTAAAAGCGATTATGTGATCAATCAGGGCACATCAGGGCAACGGTATGTGGTTTGCAACAACAAACAAACCCAAATTGAGTACAGTTTCACGTTGGATCGGATTCAGAACCTGGACAGTTGGGATGCAACCTTTTTTGGTGATGCAGGCATCAACACCTACACCACCGCTGGCTTGCGGATTAATCCACCAACCGCCAACCAAGGAATCAGTTACGTTCCAGGCAGCAGCACCATCACCGTCGATACCAATTTTGCGGTGAACAGTTCACCTCGAGTCTCAAACCGTGCAGTTGTGGTTGTGCCAACCCCTGTTCCCAATCCGCAAATCATCAGCCACGTCAATTTGCGTTTGACACTGCGTGACATTCAAGGCTTCAGCGTCTCAGGCGAAATTTCTCCGTTCTATGTGGATTCCATTCCAGTTTTGGACAATTGCCCTTAAAATTGAAATAGCAATACTCGAGCGCGGTCTTCGGATCGCGCTTTTTAGTTGCGTTGCTCGAGCAAATAATTTTGCAATTTCTTTTTGACCTCTGCCCATTCGGACTCGAGGATGCTGTACATTGCAGAATTGCGAATCCCACCGTCACTGGCAGGTACATGCGCCCGCAAGATTCCCTCAAAACTTGCGCCAATGCGTAAGATCGCGTTTCTCGAGCGTTCATTTCGGGCATCGGTTTTTAAAGTCACGCGCTGCACTTGCCAGGTTTCAAACGCGTACTCGAGCATCAAGAGTTTGGCGCTGGTGTTGACTTTGGTGCGTTGAACGCTGGGCGCAAGCCACGTCCAACCGATTTCGGCGGCATCAGGAGTACCTTGTTGCCTGTCCCAATCCCAGTATTCTAGGTTTCCCAAACGTGTCGTGCCAACCACTTTTCCATTTGTGGTTGTGGCGAATGGCACGGCTTTTTTGGCATCTCGAGCTTGAATAGCAGTTCGCACATTTGCCGTCATGCCTTCTAGCGTTCTTGGAACTTTGGTCAGTGCAAATATTTCGGCTGGTGTCGCTTGAGCAATTTCAAGTAAATCTGGGATGTGGCTTTCAGAAAGAGGCTCGAGTCGCACAAATTGATTTTGGAGAACCATCGTAGGATTGAATGTCATGATTGCAATTCTTTCATACGTTTTGCAATTCCGCGCTCGAGTTCGCCTTGTTGCTCGAGTTTGGCAATGACGTTTTGTTGATCTTGCTTGCTTTTATTCTGCGAGAGTTTGAATTTTCCTTCAAGCCGCGTGATGTCAATTTCAAAGCCGACCAATTCGTGTTGCATTCCTGTCAAGTATTTTTCTGACAACGAATTCATGTCGCTGCCATGCCCGTGATGGTCCATCAATGCTTTCAGTTGCGCCCTGGTTTCATCTGGGTTCAACAGTCGAGGCATACCGTAGACATGCACGGTGACGTAATTCCAAGTTGGCACATTCGGGTGCTTCTCGTACCAGCGACTCGAGATCATCGCGTGTTCGGCTTGGAACACCACCAGAACTTCTTTTGTTGTCTCGAGATGTTGCCATTGCGGGTTGGCTCGGGCAACGTGCGCCGTTAATTTTCGGGTGTCTTCGAGTGGCGTGAATGGAATGCTGGTGACAAAAGGAATTTCGTTTGGGGCGGTAATCAACATGGCAAAATTGAACTCGCGCATGATGTCCCACAGTGGGGCTTCTTGGGTTATTTCATTGTGCTTGGGAATGTACATGCCCAAACTGTACACAACAATTGGTTCTGCGAAAAGTACCACTTTTGGATATTTACAGAGTACCATTTGGAATGCTCGAGTCTCCCCTGTCCAGTCTCAAACTGAACGCAAATCTGGAATTGCCGCTGCATCGACAAATTTACAATGTTCTGCGTCAAAACATCATCGATGGCACACTGCCGTTCAACACCAAGCTCAGCGCCACCCGAGCTTTTGCCCGTACTTACGGAGTCTCGAGAAACACGGTGCTGGCGGCTTTCAATGACCTGATTGCGGAGGGATTTCTTGAGGCTCGAGTTGGCGCGGGAACATTTGTCAAGCATCAGACTCCGGTGGGTTCGCAAGTGTCCAAACAGCAACTTTCAAAACGTGGTCAGTCAATCTCGAGCACGGCATTTACAATCCCTCGAGAAACACGGATCGCTGCATTCAGGCACGGCATCGGCGACCTGAGTTTGTTTCCTTGGGATGTGTGGACGCGCCTTTACAAACGTGCGGCACGTCAATGCCAGAATTTTGGCTATCACGACCCTGCCGGTTTTTTAGCACTCAGACAAGCCATAGCCACACACATTGCCGCCACCCGAGCGGTGCGCTGCACCTGCGACCAAATCATCATCACCAGTGGTTCACAACAAGCGATTGTGCTTGCCGCGCAATTGCTGCTCGAGCCAGACGATCTGGTCTGGCATGAAAACCCTGGGTATCTGGGTGCTCGGGGGGCACTGCTGACGGCTGGGGCGAACGTTGTTCCAATTCCGGTTGATGAATTTGGTTTGGACGTACTGGCTGGACAACGCCTCGCACCCAAAGCTCGACTTGCTTATGTCACACCCTCACATCAATACCCAACAGGTGTCACCATGAGTCATCAACGGCGTCTGCAATTGTTGCATTGGGCAAACACCGCCAACGCTTGGATTCTCGAAGATGATTACGACAGAGAATATCGTTACGATCAGCGTCCGCTCGAGAGTTTGCACAGTCTCGATCAACACGGGCGCGTGATCTATACAGGAACGTTTTCCAAAGTTCTATTTCCTGCATTACGACTTGGTTATATGGTTGTTCCAGCCAATCTTGCGGCGGCTTTCAGCACCGCCAGGGCATTGCATGATCGAGGCTCGAGTTTACTGGAGCAACAAACGATGGCGTACTTTATGACAGAACATCACTTTGCCCGCCATGTTCGTCGCACACAAAAATTGTATCTCGAGCGTCAACTGGTCTTGCGTGAAAACCTCAGCACCTTTCTACCCGAACTCGAGTTGCAAGGTTTTGAAGCTGGTATGCACCTTTGTGCTTGGCTACCCACAGATTTGAACGACCGTAAAATTTCGAGCGATGCTGCGCTACATGGCTTGGAAGTCATGCCAATCAGCGCATACAGTCAAAGCGCTTTATCAAGAGGCGGCTTGTTTCTTGGTTATGCGGCAATAAACCCTCAAACAATTCGGGATGGCGTAAAAACCCTGTCAGGGATTGTTTTATCCAACAGTTAAATCGCAACAGAAGCTTGGACACTCAAGCTTCGAGCGTTGACTTATCGCACAGGCTCAAAACCCTGAACTCGAGTTCAGATCGGGTTAAAGAATCATCAGAAAGCAATTTTATCGTGTCTGTAACGCCATCGAAAGTCAAAACAAAGAAACGCTTGACAGTTTCTAGAAGTGGTGATAATCTTCTGTCCGCTCAGCGAACGCCCTACGGCGAACGCCAAGCGGAGAACCTTGACAGTTCGAGTGTGAGAAATTGAACCCCGACCTACGGACACG
>CAXTTL010000203.1:0-8852 GCA_964247135.1 uncultured Deinococcales bacterium
TTGGTTTTGTATTTTGCCGCAAATTCAGTTGCCGCCGCTCGAGCCGCAGTTGAATTCAACTCGAGTTGCGGGTCGGAAATGCTGTTGTAAATGCCGCTCAAATCCCATTTCACGTCTGGTTTATCTAAAACTTGGGTCATGATTTCTCCTCAAAATTTAATGAAACAGCAACGTCATCAAGAAAAAAACCAGCAAAATGCCGCCCAAAATCATCAAGAGTGGCGGCAATACCACTTGATACGCCGCCACGGTCAAGGCAACGAAATCCTTCCAATCGGGTTTGATTGGGACTTCATCGAACCCAGCCGGTTCAAATTGATCGTTATGGAAGACCCCTGGTGGCATTTCAGGTTTTTGGCTCACACCTTTAGTTTAACGTTTTGCAAAGAAAAAACTGTTCCAAGATCATGACCTGAATACTTCAAACCACAATCTCGAGTAGTCTATAGGCATGAAACCGGATTTACAAAAACACTTGGGCAGCAAAGTACGAATTGTGATTGACCGTCCGATAGGCACCAAACACCCCAAATACAAGTCCACGATTTACCCGATCAATTGCGGTTTTATTCCCAAAACCATTTCCGGCGATGGGCGCGAGGTTGATGTCTACGTGCTGGGTATTTCTGAAACCTTAAAACCCTTTACCGAAATCGAAGTCGAGATTATTGCCCTAATCATCCGCCAAGATGACCTCGAAGACAAACTGGTCGGCAGCGCCGACGGTGCAATTTACAGCGAAGAAGAGATTTTAAAACAACTCGAGTTTCAAGAAAAATTCTTTCAATCTCGGGTCATCATGAAGTCAACACCAACTGGGTGACACTTGGCTGGCATTTTCGCGGTAAATTTAAAGCATGTTTGAGATCAAACGCCGCAAAAGTGTCGCCGTCAACGTGGGAGGGGTCTGGGTCGGAGGGACAAATCCGGTGGTCGTGCAAAGCATGACCAACACCGACACCGCCGATGCCAAAGGCACCGCCAATCAAATCATCGAACTCGCCCACGCGGGCAGCGAGCTGGTGCGCATCACGGTCAACAACCATGACGCCGCTCGAGCCGTGCCAGAGGTGGTGGCACGCATTGCCGAGGCGGGATATCCCGTGCCAGTCATTGGCGATTTTCATTACAACGGTCACATTTTGCTGCGCGAATTTCCTGAAACCGCGCGGCTGCTCGCCAAATACCGCATCAACCCAGGCAATGTCGGCGTCGGCGAAAAGCACGATGTCAACTTCAAAACCATGATCGAAGTCGCCAAAGAATTTAACAAACCCGTGCGAATCGGCGTGAACTGGGGCAGCTTAGACCAGAGCAAAGTCATTCGCATGATGGACGAAAACACCCGCGCCGAAAATCCAATCTCGAGCGACGAACTGATGATCGCCGCCATGCTCGAGAGTGGACTTGAAAGCGCCGAGATGGCTGAAAGTTACGGCTTGGCTCGAGATCAGATCATTATTTCCGCCAAAATCTCCAACGCGCCGATGCTCTGGGATGTCTACCGCAAACTTGCCGCCAGTTGCGACTACGCGCTTCACCTGGGTTTGACAGAGGCTGGCATGGGCATGAAGGGCATCGCCGCCTCGAGCGTCGCCCTGTCGCCCCTTCTGGCGGAAGGCATCGGCGACACCATTCGCGTGTCCTTAACCCCAGAACCAGGCGCAACCCGCAAACTTGAGGTGGAAGTCGCCAAGCAAATCCTGCAAGCCGTGGGTATTCGCACCTTCAGTCCACAAGTCACCGCCTGCCCAGGTTGCGGACGCACCACCAGCAGCCTGTTTCAAGTGCTGGCGCAAGACATTCAAACCGACCTGGACGCCAACATGCCCGTCTGGAAAAGCAAATACCCAGGCGTCGAAGTGTTGAAAGTTGCCGTGATGGGCTGCGTGGTCAATGGTCCAGGCGAATCCAAACACGCCGATATTGGCATTTCACTGCCAGGGACAGGTGAAGAACCTCGAGCACCGGTGTACCGTGACGGGCAGCTTGTGACCACGCTGAAAGGGGCGCACATCGCCCAAGAATTTATGCAAATGGTCAGTGAATACATTGAGAACCGTTTTGGAACTCGAGCCTCAGGTTAGTGTTTTTGCTCTCTGGTACGAGGAATCGTTGTAATGTTCCCTCTCATCCCCGACCCTTTTCTCCAAGGAGAGAAGGGAGTTTTGGTTTTATCTCGAGAAGCCGAAAAATTACTTTTCAAACACGGCTCTTTAGCAAATCTCGAGCAAGGCTTTTCATCATCATCGGACCTTCAAAAATCCATCCCGAATAGACTTGCACCAAACTCGCGCCAGCATCCAGGCGTTGTTGCACGTCATCGCCGCTCGAGATGCCACCGACTGAAATGATCGGTAATTTTCCGTTCACTTGAGCGTTTAAGTATTTGAGAATCTCGAGGCTTTTTTGTTTCAATGGTGCGCCAGACAGCCCCCCAGCCTGTTCAATTTGGGTTTTCAAACCGTCTCGAGCCAAAGTGGTGTTGGTGGCAATAATGCCCGAAAGTTTGTGTTTCTCGAGCAGCAATAATATTTCGTCGAGTTGTTCAAAGCTTAAATCTGGCGCGACTTTCAGCAAGATTGGTTTTTGGGCTTTTTGATCGTTCGCAAAATCCATCACGGTTTTTAGCAAATCCTCGAGTTTGTCTTTGTCTTGCAACTCCCGAAGATTTGGTGTGTTGGGCGAAGAAACGTTGAGCACAAAGTAATCGCCGTACTCCCAAAGTTTTTTCAGGCTGGCGAGGTAATCTTGTGGCGCTTCCTCGAGCGGCGTGATTTTGGACTTTCCCAGGTTGATGCCAAGCGGAATTTTTAACTTCCCGTGAGAGTGCTGCCACAACTCGAGCCGAGCCGCGATTACACTTGCGCCGTCGTTGTTAAAGCCCATGCGGTTGATAATCGCTTTGTCTTCGGGCAGGCGAAACAAGCGCGGTTTCGGATTGCCTGGTTGCCCCAGCGCGGTCACGCTGCCAATTTCGACAAAGCCAAAACCGAGTGCCGCCCACACGGGAAGTGCAAGTGCGTCCTTGTCAAAACCCGCCGCCAAGCCCGCAGGATTTGGAAACTCGAGGTTCCAGAGTTTGACTTTTAAGCGCTCGTCTTGCGACTGGCAGAGGCTCGAGATCAATCCGAGCATGGTTTGACTCATGCTCGAGGCTCGCAGGGTTTTCATGACCAGATCGTGAACTTGTTCAGGATCAAGTTGAAAAAGCAGCGGTTTGAGAAGTTCGTACATCATGAACCCGTGGCGTCAAACACAACTAGCCCGCGAACAATCGTAATTGCTGCCCAGCCTGTTAACTCCTGCCCTGCCCACGGACTGCCAAAGTTCGCTTTGGTCTTAAAACTCGAAGGGTCAACAATTTTTTTCGTGTTCAGGTCGAGCAACACCAAATCGGCTGGCATTCCAACCTCGAGTTTGGGTTCTGGAATCCCCAGAACCTTCGCTGCACCTGTGGTCATGAGTGCAATCAGTTTCTCGAGCGACAATTTTCCAGTAGCCACAAAATGCGTGTAAAGCAGGGGAAACGCCAGTTCGATGTTAGCAATCCCAAACGGAGCCTCGAGCAAATCTTGTTCTTTTTCGGCTTTGGTGTGCGGCGCGTGATCCGTGCCGATGCAATCCAGCGTGCCGTTAACCAGTCCCTCGAGCAGCGCCTCGCAATCAGATTGCAAACGAAGCGGCGGTGCGACTTTGTACAAGGCATCAAATGTCTCGAGTTTGGAATCCGTCAAGGTCAAATGATGCGGTCCAACTTCACAAGTCACGTTGACCCCTCGAGCTTTCGCGTCACGCACAAGCTGTAACCCTCGAGCGGTGGAAAGATGCTGAATGTGAAGGCGTGCGCCAGTGACCGCGCAAATTTCCAAATCTCGAGCAATTCTGGCGGCTTCGGCTGTTGCTGGATTGCCTGGCAGTCCAAGGCGTTCTGAGACTTCGCCTTCGTTCATCACGCCGTCACCACGCAGGCTGGCATCTTCGGCGTGAACGCTGACCACAAGTCCGAGTGCATGGGCGTACTCGAGTCCGCGACGCAAAACGCCAGCGTCTTCGTTGGTGCGACCATCGTCGGTCAGCATGACTGCGCCTGCGGCTCTTAAGGCGGCGGCATCAGCCAGCAATTTTCCTTCTTGCCCTCGAGTGAGGGCGGCAGATGGCAGGAGTCTTGCCAAGCCAAGTTTTTCGGCTTTGGCAATCAAGCTCGAGACAATTTCAGGGTCGTCGATCACAGGTTTGGTGTTCGGCATACAGACCACCGTGCCAAAACCACCCGCCACCGCCGCGCTCAAACCGCTGTGCAAATCTTCTTTGACTTCCTGCCCTGGTTCGCGCAGGTGCGCGTGAGGGTCGATCAAAGCTGGCGCGAGGATGAAATGGCTGGCGTCAATCTCGAGGTCACTCGAGCCAGAAAGATTAAAGCCTTCGATTAAACCATTGTTGATGTACACATCTCGAGCCTCACCATTTTTTGAGTCTCGAGCATTTTTAATTTTGATTCGCATGTTGCCCCCGAATTTTTGAATTTCGTAGGAGCGACCCTTGTGGTCGCCCTGGTCGTAAATTATTTTTTCCCAACCAGCAGGTGATACAAAACCGCCATCCGCACAGGCAAGCCATTCTCAACTTGTTTCAGAATCACGCTGCGGCTCGAGTCTGCCAGGCTTCCCTCGAGTTCAACATCGCGGTTCATTGGTCCTGGGTGCATGATGATCGCGTCTGGCGCGGCGTGTTTGAGGTTTTGATGGTTGATTTGGTAGGTTTGTTGGTATTCGGGCAAACTTGGAATGTATCCCGTGCTCATGCGCTCGAGTTGCAGTCTTAACGCCATCACCGCGTTCGCACCTTCCAAAGCCTCTTGAAGATTGGTGGTGACAGTGACGCCTGGTTGCTCGAGTTCCTTGGGCAGCAGCGTGGCAGGTCCACACAATCTTACTTTTGCGCCAAGTTTTACCAGCAAATCGGCGTTTGACCGTGCAACCCTCGAGTGTTTGACATCACCGACAATTGCAATTTCCAGACCCTCGAGTTTGCCGAAGTGTTGCTTGAGCGTGTAGGCGTCCAAGAGTGCTTGGGTTGGGTGGGCACGTCGCCCGTCGCCGGCGTTGATGATTCTGGCATCCGTCCAACGGCTTGCCAAATGCGCCGCACCTGAGGCTTGATGCCGGATTACAAACAAATCGATTTTCATTTGCTCGAGCGTCTCGAGCGTGTCTTTCAGGCTTTCGCCTTTGGTGGTGCTCGAGGTTGACGCCGTGAACGTCAGCACGTCGGCACTCATGCGCCGCGCCGCGAGTTCAAAACTCAGGCGGGTGCGGGTGCTGTTCTCGAAAAAGGCGGTGCAAACGGTAAAACCTTGCAATGCCGGTACTTTTTTAACCGGTCGCTCGAGCACTTCCGCCATGATCTGGGTGGTTTCGAGCATTCCCTCTAGGCTGGTTTTGTCCCAGTCCTGAAAATCGAGCAGGTGTTTCATCGCAGTCCCCCAAAAAAATGCCTTCCACATAAAATGGAAGGCTCGAGTTTGAAAAAATGGTTGTGATTCATGCTCGAACCTCCCAAAGCTCAACCGCATCTTCGCCGTCCGTCTCGAGCAATTTGACTTTAATCACTTCGGTTTTGGAGGTCGGAATGTTCTTGCCGACGTAATCGGCGCGGATTGGAAGCTCACGGTGTCCACGGTCCACCAAGACCGCCAGTTGAATGTTGGCGGGTCGTCCAAGGTCAATCAGGGCATCCAAGCCCGCTCGAGCCGTGCGTCCGGTGTAAAACACGTCGTCCACCATCACGATGCGCCGTGAAGCAACATCGAACGGGACTTCGGTACGGCGCACCAGGGGTTGCAAACCGACTTCGGACAGGTCGTCACGGTACAAGGTGATGTCCAATTTCCCGCTTGGAACTTTGATGCCCTCGAGTTCGGAAATTCGCGCGGCAATCCTGTCAGCCAGTGGAATGCCCCTGGTGTGAACCCCGACCACCGCCAAGTCGTGAGCGCCCTTGTTGCGTTCGACAATCTCGTGCGCAATGCGGCTGACCGCACGGCGAATATCGTCTGGCTCTAAAAGTCTGGCTTTAAACTCGAGTTCAGGCATAAACACCTGATTTACTGAGCTTCAAAAAAACGATCCCAACGCGAGGGCGCGGGACGAAATGGGTACTGTTCATAATTCCTCCTTTTCAGCCTCTCGGGACTGATTTAAAAGCTGTTGGGAGTCTAAGGGGTTCGGCAGTGTTTTGGCAAGCCTGTTAAACTCTCGAGCATGTCCAATTCGTATTGTGCCGCCGTCAGGTCGGGTCGATTGCACGCCGTTCACACGAAGTACCACGACCTCGAGTACGGATTTCCGATTTTAACGGATGAAGGTTTGTTCGAGCGTTTGATCCTCGAGATCAACCAGGCGGGGTTGTCTTGGGAAACGATTTTGAAAAAACGTGAGGGTTTTACCAGGGCTTACGCGAATTTCAAGCTCGAGGACGTTGCGGCTTTTAACGATGAAGACTTTTCGCGTTTGATGTCCGACGCCAGCATCGTTCGCAACCGCTTGAAAATTAATGCCGCCATTGAAAATGCCAAGCGCATTCTCGAGATTCGGCGCGAACACGGTTCGTTTTTGGCTTGGCTCGAGCTTCATCATCCCCTCGGGTTGAATGATTGGCGCAAGTTGTTCAAAAAAACCTTTGTTTTTACAGGTGGCGAAATCGTGCGCGAGTTTTTGGTCAGCAGCGGTTTTTTGCCTGGGGCACACGATGACAATTGTCCAACCCAAGCCCAAATTCTGAAACTCGAGCCAGCTTGGACTCGAGCGAAAGTTTCGCAAGGCTGAATTAAGCTTGATCCTTTTTCTCGAGCCACGCCCGAATGACATTCATTTTCCCTGGTTTAACCATCTCAAGTGCCTTGCGCCAGTATTTTTCTGCCCAACCCTCAATCGTGCGCTGTCTGCCCCTGGCGATGGCGATTGCGCCTTCGGGAACGTCCTCGCTGATGGTGCTGCCGCCAGCCACAAACGCGCCGTCACCGATGACTCGAGGGGCGATGATGGTGCTGTTGCTGCCGATAAAAACACCCCTTCCAATGTCGGTGTGGTGTTTGTTGACGCCGTCGTAATTGGCGGTGATTGTGCCCGCGCCAATGTTGGATTCCGCGCCGATTCGGGCGTCGCCAAGGTACGCCAGATGACCCGCCTTCGCGCCCTGCTCGAGCCGACTGTTTTTAATTTCGACAAAATTGCCCACATGCACGTCGCGCTCTAAAATTGCGCCACCGCGCAACCGTGCGAACGGTCCCGCATCGCTGCCTTCGTGCATCGTGACATTCTCGAGGACTGTGTGCGGTTTGACGGAGACGTTGTTTGCCAGGATTGAATCGGAAATGACGCTGTAAGCACCAATGACCGAGTCTCTGGCGATGCTGGTAAGACCTTTTAAAATCACGCCAGGTTCGATAATCACATCAGGCTCGAGGGTCACGGTGTCATCGATGTAAATGCTGGCTGGGTCGCGCAGGGTCACACCCTCAATCATCCAATGTTCTCGAATGCGGTTGCGCAAGACGGTGTCGGCTTGCGCGAGTTGTACGCGGTCGTTCGCCCCCTCGAGTTCGGCGGCGTCCTTGATCTTGAAAGCCAGCGCCTTGTCCCCAGCTTGACGGTACTTCTCGAGGATGTCGGTCAAATAATATTCTTTGGCGGTGTTGTCGTTGCCAATTTTTGATGCCAGAACAAAGGCTTTGCTCGAGAAGACGTACATTCCCGAATTCCATTCTTTGATCAGTTTTTGCGCCTCGGTCGCCGATTTGTGCTCGACAATTCGCACCACCTCGCCGTTGCCGTCGCGCAAAATGCGTCCGTAACCTTTGGGATTCTCGAGTTCGGAGGTGATGACCGTCATGCCCGCAACGTTTGAACGGTGAAGCTCGAGCGCCCCCTTTAAGGTCTGGGCACGCATGAGCGGGGTGTCGCCGTAAAGCACGAAAATCTCGCCGTCAAAGCCTTCAAGCGCGGGTTGCGCCATGCTAAACGCGTGAGCCGTGCCGAGTTGCTCGTGTTGCCTTGCAAACACCACGCCGGCGTTTGCAAAATGACTTTCAATTTGATCCGCGCCGTGACCGGTCACGACCACAATTTTTTCGGGTGCAAGTGCTTTGGCGGCATTGATGACGTGCTCGAGCAGCGGTCTTCCAGCAACCTCATGCAACATTTTGGGCAGTTGGCTTTTCATGCGGGTGCCTTGCCCCGCCGCCAAAATCACCACCGCAAGCTTGCCTTGGGTACTGGTTGGGCGGCTCGAGCGAAGCGGTTCGGTTGCGTTGGTTGCACTTTTGGCGTCAAGCGAAATGGCGTTCAATTGGGCACTGCTCATGGTTATTTCCCTGGGTTGACGCTCGAGACCAGATTGTTGGGCGTGTTCGGTTTTGGAGCGGTGACGCCCTCACCCCAGGGTTGTTCGGGTTGTTTGCCAATGCGCCGTAACATGAACAGCGCCAGCAGGCACAGCGGAATCGAATAAATTTGGGTCAGGGTCAGCAAGCCAACGCCCAAGCCTTTGGGACCATCATCGATCCAGATTTTCAGGAACAACGGGTTGAGCCTGAAGGTTTCTTCGACCACCGAACGCAGCAGGCTGTACCAGAAAATAAACTGCCAGAACACCCAGCCAGGGCGTTTGGAACGCAACCAGTAAAATGCGGCAATCACCAGGACAACCCCAATAAACACGCCGTAAATTTGGGTCAAATGGACTGGACCGCGAACCGCAGATTGATTTAACAAGCAATCCACACCGTTCTTGGTTTCGCCGTTCACGTAGCACAAGCTCGAGAGTCCCTGCCAGTTGCGTTCACCGTTAAA
>CAXTTL010000204.1:0-8813 GCA_964247135.1 uncultured Deinococcales bacterium
GGCTTTGGCGGCGCGAGGTTGCTGGCGGGATTTGTGCCAAAAGCAAAAACCCTCTAAAACTCGAGTTTTAAGACTTGCCCGATTTGGTGTGTTGTTCTGCCAACGCGATATAACCCTCAACCAGCCGCACAATCACGGGGTTGTGCGTGTGAACGCCGTGTGGTTCAACCTCTCCTCCACTGACCATGTGCGCCACCACCGCCGCCTCGCCATCTCGAGCGATCAACAACGGGTGTTGACCTTGTGCCGCAATTGCAGGCATGTTCTCGAGGCTCGAGCGTGTGACCGCAACACCGCGCCCAACTCGAGCTTCAAATTTATCGAGCCGTGCCGATTCGCCCGCAACATGAATGCTGCGTCTGGCATTGAGCATGATGTCTTCGATCAGGCTTAAAACCGCAGCCTCGCCGCGCAGAGGGTACACGGCTTCGGGAACGGGTTCGGGCGTGAGCCGCGCCAAGGAACGCTCGAGACCTTCAATGCGCGTGTCAAAATCGCGTTGCGCCCGATCAATGTATTCCCGAGCCGAAAGTGGCGCGTACTCGAGCGGTGAAAGTTGGGTTCTGGTGGCAAGCCCTCGAGCCTCGAGGCGTTCCAAGGTTTCGTAGACTTTGGGGCGCGGGATTTTAGAATTTCGCGCGATTTTGGCGGGTTGCGCCCGTCCCAAGGCAAGCAGCGCGGTGTAGGCTCGAGCTTCGTATTCGGTTAAGCCCAGGGCTTGCAGGTGCAGGTGTGCTTCCACGCTTGCATGTTACTCGCGTAGGTACAACGTTGTGAAGAGGCTTGACTTTGAAGCATCACGAATTCTGGCTTATGCTCGAGCCATCATGACCGAACATGCGCATTTGGTGGACATTGGCGACACACGACTTTACGTGGTTGAACGCGGCGAGGGTTTCCCGATCATCGTGCTTCACGGCGGTCCTGGGCTTGACCATCACGAATTTGGCAATTACCTCGATTCGCTTTGTGACCGCTACCGCCTGCTTCTGGTCGATGAACGCAGCCAAGGGCAGAGCGACCCCGCGCCACTCAAGAGCCTTTCGCTCGAGGTGATGGCAACCGATGTCAGCAAACTTGCCAGCGCCTTAAAACTCGAGTCTTATGCTGTGCTCGGGCATTCCTACGGCGCGTTTATTGCCTTGCAACATGCCGTCAATTTTCCTGGCGCGGCAACTGGCACGATCATCTCCAACGGTTTGCCCAGCGCCAAATACCTCGAGCGCGTTGCCGAAAACCTGGCGAATTTTGAACCGCTCGAGCTTCGGGCGCAAGTCACCGATTCTTGGGCGCGGGAAAAAACCGCGCACACCCAAGCCGACGTTGAGCGCATCATGAACAACCAATGGGCGTTTCAGTTCGGCAACCCGCGCGATCCCAGAATTCTCGAGTACATTGAACGCACCAAAGGTTCGGTTTTTGCGCCAGATGTGCTGCGACATTTTGCCAATCAAGAATACGGCGGCATTGAAGTCGAGAGCCAACTCTCGAGCATCACGCAACCCGTGCTGGTGATCGCTGGCAGGCTTGACCGAACTTGTGTGGTCGAAGGTTCGCAAGTTATGGCGGCAGGTATTCCAAACTCGAGTTTGGTGGTGCTTGAGAACAGTGGTCACATGACGTTCGTCGAAGAACCCGAAGCTTACCTGGCAGCCGTTCGCGGCTTTTTGGACGGTTTAAAACGGTGAACTTTGAGCTTCAAAAAAACGCAAACCTCGAGCCAGCACAAATTGAAAAACTTCGCCTTGCCGTGGGTTGGGATTCGCTGCACGGAAAATATCAAACCGCCCTCGAGCAAACTTTCGCCCATTACAGCATTTTCGAGCAACAAGCATTGATTGCCTTCGCTCGGGTCATCAGCGATGGTGCGATTTACGCCCTGATTGTGGACATGATGGTTCACCCAGCGTTTCAAGCCAAAGGTTTGGGCAAGAAAATGCTCGAGTTTGTGCTTGAAGATTTAAAACTTGAGGGAATTCGGAGTGTGAACCTGATTTTTGATGCGAGGCTCGAGGAATTTTATGCTGCGCTTGGGTTCGAGATGTTGATTGGCGGGACGTTGAGGAATTCGTGTTGAATCTCGAGAAACTATAGATACCGCATTTTGCGCCATTTTACATAGTCACTTTGCGCTAAAAATAATCCATGCATAACCATCCATATCATGCTCAATACAAATCCAATTTGAGCTGCCGTCATTCGAGTATCACCAATTATTCTTTGTGAATTTACTACATTATTTTTTAATCCAATCTGATTTACTCCTCCAATTACTGAGCAGTACCAAATAAGGATAATTCCCGAAATAAGAAAGTAAAACACATTTAAAAGTATTTTGGGTTTTATGTAGAGTTTTAATGAGTATTTTCGAGCAAGAACGCTACTAAAAAAGGAAAAAGAAGCCATAGTAAGGAAGAAAAATGCCAAATGTTCAGCGTCTGGAGTTTTTAAATCCCAAACGGTCAGAAGTACCGCTAAAATTAACCCAAATGTTACACTCCGAATGCTGTTCGCAGCTTCTTTATGGTCATTACTAAATCCTTCAAGTTCTGAAATTGTCAAATATGCCTTCTCAAACCCTCGAGTCGAAATATTCGCGTCACCCAAATCTTTTACTGCCAATTCCAAAGCTTCAAGTTCACTATGACGCTCGAGTTGATAACGATTGACGGCGGTTTCAACGTGCATTGAAATATCTTCGCGCACTTTTACGACAGCTTTTGGGGCAAGATTTTCTGTAGCAGTTGCAAGCCAAGTCTCGAGATTCACAGTTTATCTCCTAATGGCGCATTCATAAGGTTTAAAAGTCACAGAAAGCGCATTTTACGCAATTTTGAGTATTTATTGTATTGTGAAAATAATCCTGATAAAACAAGCAATACAAAACTTAAAGTACCAAAAATACCATCTTTGGTTAATCCCGTATCACCGATAGTTGTAGTATCAGGAAGCATAAGTTTCATGTCAGCACTTAATTTTTGTGAATCGTGATTTATTTCAATTGCAAATAAGTAATACGAAATTATAAATACTATAAGTAAAATCATATATATTATTGTTAGAATCAAACTCAGATTTAGGTATGATTTTAATTGATTTTTTTGAGCTATTAAACCATTTAGAAGAAATTGCAATCCTACCACAATAGTGAATGCAGAATACACGTAAAACTGCCTTGCAGGTCTTAACCAGTATAGCTCAGACATAAAAACAACAAACCAAAAAATAGAAAACCATATTTTATCTGCTGTTGCTTTCTGATCAGAAACAAGACCATCCATTTCTCGTTTTGTCAAATGTGTTTTCTCAAATCCTCGAGCCGCAATTTTTGGATAACCCAAATCACGAATGGCAAACTCGGTGGCTTCAAGTTCACTTTTTCCCTCGAGTTGATATCGACGCGTGGCGGTTTCAACATGAAACTCAATGTCTTCACGGACTTTTAAAGCGGCTTTGGGAACAAGATTATAGGTTGCCGTGTAAAGCCAGTGCTCGAGGTTCATGCAGCACCGCCCAAAATCCCCGAAATTGCGCCTGACATGCGTTGCCACTCGAGGGTGGATTTTTGCAGGGTTTTGCTGCCTTTTTCGGTCAGTTTGTAATACCGTCTGGTGCGTCCGTTTTCGATGTCAGTTTCGCTGGTCAGCATTCCATCACGCTCCAAAGTGTGCAGGGCGGGATACAGAGTGCCTTCTTTGAAATCCAGCACACCAGCGCTACGGCGTTTGATGCTGGTGGCAATCTCGTAACCGTGACTGGGTCCGTGGGACAGTACCTCGAGAATCAGAGTTGGCAAACTGCCTTTCAGGTTCATGACAGCACTATACCTCGAAACCACAAGTATGACAACTCGAGGTATGAAAAAGCTCGAGAATTTAAATTCTCGAGCTTCAAATTTGAACTTGTTTTACTGCGCGATGCACTCGATTTCGACCAAGCATTTCTTGGGCAGTTCGCGCACAGCAACGGTGGTTCGGGCTGGAAAAGGCGCGGTAAAAATACTGCCATAAACGGCGTTCATGGCTGCAAAATCTGCCATGTCAGCCAGGTAAACATTGCACTTGGCAACATCATCAAAACTTTTCCCTGCCGCCTCGAGCACGGCGGCAATGTTCTTAAAGACTTGCTGGGTTTGTTCGGTGATTCCACCCATAACCAGTTCGCCCGTGGCAGGGTCTATCGGCGTTTGACCGGACAAAAACACCAGTCCGTGAATGGTTTTGACCCCTTGCGAGTACGGTCCAATGGCGGCTGGGGCATTGCTGCTGGCAAAAGTTTCTCGAGGCATGTGGTTCTCCTTAACAGCAGTCTATCTCGAGTTTGGGTATGAAAAACCCCGCCAAAATGTTGACGGGGTTAAGAGCTACTTTTGTTTACCAGCTCGAGAAGTGCCGCAGCATGGCAAGTTGAGCCTCGAGCACGTTATCGCGCTTTAAAGTCAACGGCTCGGCAGCAACACTCGCTTTTGGTCCGAGGGTCGCGCTGCACGCCCCCCAACTTTGCTCGGTGGCGTTTGGCTTTTCGATGTATGTGGCTTGACCGTTCAAGGTTTGCCCTTTGACGCTCGAGCGACCAAACTTACAAACGATGGTTGCCGTGCCGTCTGTCAGAACCAAATTGAGGTCATCACCCTGGGTCGTAAATCCACCAGCCAATTCGAGGTTGCTGGCGGTTGCCGTTCCAATCGTGAAGCCGTTGTTGACCCGCTCGAGCTTGAGTTGAAAGACCAGGTTTTTGACATTGACCGACCAAATCTGACCGACGGCAACTTGAACGGGCCAACTCAAACCAGCGTTGGAATTGTTAGCGTTATTGCTCGTGTTGCCAAAAATACCGCCCAAGGTTGAACCGCCCGTGTTGGTATTCGCGCTGGCACCCGAGCCAATCGCGGCAGTGCAGGCTTTGTTCATGAGGCTGGCTTGCCCACCTTTGGCTTGATACAGTGCCACACCCCCAATGTAGCTATTGCCCTGAACTTGAAAGGTTTTAAGCGCACAATAATAGCTTTCGCTGGTTTGACGGTTGATCATTTGGAACACCCCAGCCACGCCGGTGTCGGCAAAGGCAAAGGCTGTGAAAGCCGTTGCGTTTTGCATGGCGGTGCCGGTCGGATCGCCGTCTTTGTCAAGACTTTCAAATTTGATTGCCCAGGGTGCAAGACCATCAATCGTCACGGTCCAGCTTTCGTTGGGCTTTGGTGGCCAGACTGGTGTACTTGACGGGGTCTGAGGAATTCCTGTGGGCAAAGCGGAGCCAAGGTTGTTCATGCGACACTCGAGGTTTTGATCGACAAAGTCTTTGGCACCTGGCGCTCGGTACGAGGTCGTACCCGAGTAAATGTTGTTTTTGATGCTCTCTTTTCCAATAAACAAGCATCCGGTCATGCCGCCCTGAGGGTCTTCGGCAAGTGAGATCAAAGCGTCGTCTTTGGCAGAGTAAAGCACACTCAACGCCCGTTTGGTGATCGGGTCGCTCGAGCCTTCGGTGATCAAATCACCCTTGTAGATGTTGTTATTGACGCTGGTAAAATTGCCGTGATAGACGACTGGGCGTGTTCCAAGCCGAAAATCCCAGTTTTGACCGACCGCCAATTGTGGGGGCCAGCTTAAGCTTGACCCGCCCGTGTTGGGGTTGGCACTCGCGCTCGAGCCGATGGCGGCAGAGCATGACTTTTTCAAACTTGGAATCGAATTGGCGCTTTTGGGTCCGGCATAAGCCTTGCCGCCAACGAAGGCATTGCCTTGAACTTGCAAGCTGGCGAAGGTGCAAAAGTAAACATTGATATCGTCGCTTATTTCAAATTCGTAACCGTCTTTGTCTTGATAGGCAAAGGCAACAAATTTTGCACCCGATTGAACGGCGCTTCCGGTTGGATCACCTTTATCAAGAGCCTCAAAATTGATTGCCCAGGGCGCAAGTCCGTCGATGGTCATCGTCCAGGCTTCACCTGGCTTGGGGGGCCAGACTGGGCTGGCGTTTGATACTGGGGTTTGGTTGGCGTTTGGGTTTAACGGCACGTTTGGATTGGCAAATGGCGATGTCGGGTTTGTGGTCTGACTCGAGCCACCACCGAGTGTTGCGCTGCACGTGGTTTTGAGGTCCTCGAGTTTTTTGGTGCTGATGATGTAACGAAATGCCACGCCGTTGAGGGTATTGCCCGCTGGGTTGCCCGCAGCAAAAAAACCGCATTCGTAAATGTCGGTGTCGCCTTGTAAATAACTGATGGTCAGATCGGGGTCATTGCCGTTTTTGGGAATGTACTTAAAATAGCCCTCGCGTTTGTCCGTACCGGTGGTGTACCCAGTGGCATCGCCTTCGACGGTGGTGCTCAGTGGCAAGGTCCAATTGCCAACGCCAACAAAATTGATCGTCCAGGTTTGACCGATGGCAAACTGAGGTGGCCAGCTCAACGCTGCCTGCTCGAGCAGCGCCCCAGGCTTTTGAAAGTCTTGGAACATCTGGTTGAGCCTGGCGCTGGAGAACTTGGCACTACCGACCCTGGACTCGAGTTTTTGGTTTGGGTGCAAATTCAAACTGGCACTGGCGGGCAAGGAATTTGCCGTTGCCTGACCAAAAAGTCCAGCGGCACAAAGGGCAATGACGCTTGCCCCTTTGGTGAATGCGGTCAGGAGCGCTTGATGTGGTCTGGTCTGGTGATGTTGAGCGGCTGGCTTCATACTGTTCCTCCCGTGCGCCTAAGCGCTTTGTTCAAATTGATTTCACAATCATACTGGCACTTCTTTTGTTTTGATGGTTAAGCCCCATTGCAGACGTGCCCGTGGCAATACTCGGTCTTAAGACATTCCTCATCTTGAAGGCTCGGTAGGCTGGGTTCAGTGTAGCGACTTGGCGTAACAGTTGGCGTAACAAAGTTGCTGTGAGTGCTTTGGCACATGTTTTTAGGGATAAAACAAAAGCTGCCCGCAGTGGCGGGCAGCTCTTTTGGCGGAGGGGGTGAGATTCGAACTCACGGTAGGCTTGCACCTACAACGGTTTTCGAGACCGTCCCATTCAACCGCTCTGGCACCCCTCCAAAATGGGTTCTCGAGAGCGGGGTCAAAGATAGCATAAATACTTTTGGGCGGCAAATGCTCCGCTGGGGTTTGAAGCCCCAAGTTGGTCGTTGCGGTAGGATTTGCCATGTCAAACCTGCGTCGAAATTTGCGTTTTGTTTTGTACGAATTGCTCGAGGTCACAACAGTCACTTCTCGAGAACGGTTTATCGATCATTCGCGTCAGACCTTCGAGGCGGCGCTCGATGTGGCGTTTGAGATTGCCGAAAAGTTTTTTGCCACCCACAACCGCCAAGCCGACATCTTAGAGCCGCATGTTGAAAACGGCAAGGTGGTTTTGATTGATGAGGTGAAAATCGCGCTCGAGAAATTTAGGGACGCCGGTTTTTTTGCGGCACACAGTGATTTTGAACTTGGCGGAATGCAGTTGCCGAACATGATTGCCCTGGCGTGTCAATGCGTGTTTTTGATGGCAAACCCTGCCACGGCAGCTTATGCTTTTTTAACCATCGCGGCTGGAAATTTGCTCTCGAGTTTTGGCTCAGACGCCCAAAAAACCGAATTCTTGGGGCAGATGCTCAAAGGTCGTTGGTTTGGCACAATGGCACTTTCAGAACCGCAGGCTGGCTCGAGTCTTGCCGATATCATCACCCGAGCCGAACCTCAAACCGACGGCACGTACCGAATTGTTGGCAGCAAAATGTGGATTTCGGCTGGCGAACACGAGCTGAGTGAAAATATTGTGCATTTTGTGCTGGCTCGAGTCACGGGCGCACCTGCTGGCGTGAAGGGGATTTCGCTGTTTATCGTGCCGCGTTACCGCAATCAAGCTGGCAAGCTCGAGAATAATGACGTGAATCTGGCTGGATTGCTGCACAAAATGGGTTATCGCGGTACGACCAGCACCGTACTCAATTTTGGCGAACGCGGCGATTGTCACGGTTTTTTGATAGGAGTTGCCAACATGGGTTTGGCGTACATGTTCCAGATGATGAACGAAGCCCGCATCGGCGTCGGCATGGGCGCGGTCATGCTGGCGCTGGCGGGTTACGAATATAGCCTCGAGTACGCCCGCACGCGCTTGCAAGGGCGCGAAAGTTCCAACAAGAATCCGCTCGAGCCTCAAACCGCGATCATCAACCATGCCGATGTGCGCCGAATGCTCCTCGAGCAAAAAGCGATAGGCGAGGGTGGCTTGGCGCTGGGCTTGTACGCCTCGAGTTTGGTGGAAGATGAAAAAACGCATCCTGCAGAAACCATTCGCAAAGAAGCCGCGTTGTTGCTCGAGCTTCTCACGCCGATTGTGAAAGCCTGGTCGAGCCAGTTTGGTCTGAAAGCCAACGAGAACGCGATTCAGATTTTGGGCGGTTACGGTTACACCCGCGAATACCCGGTCGAGCAAATTTACCGTGACAACCGTTTAAACCCAATTCATGAAGGCACGACGGGCATTCAGGGGCTTGATTTGCTGGGGCGCAAAATTGTGCAGTTTGACGGCGCAAGTTTGAAGCTCTTGACTCGAGAAATTCGGGTCAGCATCAACGAGGCAAGGTTTGAAACACAAACAAAAACCCACGCCGAAGACCTCGAGAATGCTTTGGGGGTCGTGCTCGAGACCACCAAAAAATTACTGCAAGCTCGAGCGGAATTGGGTGTGGACGTATTCTTGGCAAACTCGAACACCTACCTCGAGATGCTGGGGCATACTGTGATTGCTTGGATGTGGTTGAAGCAAGCTTTGGTCGCGGCTCGAGCCTTAAAAAAGTCACCATCCGAAGATGATTTGAGCTTCTATACGGG
>CAXTTL010000205.1:0-8761 GCA_964247135.1 uncultured Deinococcales bacterium
TTGTCAGAAAAAGCGGGAAATCTTCGAGCAATCTTCGATAACACCGTGTTCAATAACACCAGGAGAAAACCATGAAAACGCCAAGTAAAATGTTAATCCTCACCGTCGCCCTCTCAAGCGCCATGCTGGCG
This sequence comes from uncultured Deinococcales bacterium, assembly GCA_964247135.1. Lineage (GTDB taxonomy): Bacteria > Deinococcota > Deinococci > Deinococcales > JAAFIG01 > JANXTZ01. The sequence continues at coordinate 132 of CAXTTL010000205.1, forward strand.
GGCGCGAACGCGCAAACCCTGTCCAAATACGCCCCGCAAGGCGCGATGCTTGCCGTTGAACTGAACGACCTTGGCGGCGTGCGCAAAAGTGCCGCGAGCTTCGTCAAAGAGTTCGAGCGCCTCAAATTGCCGGGCGTTCTGGCTGAGGCTTCAGGCTCGAGCAAGGCGGAGCAAAAAGCCACCGAAACCCAATTGAACGACTTCATGACCCTGCTCGACCGTGAAGGTTTTGTTGCCGTTTACGCCAGCGCCAAGAGCACGGTGGGTTACTTGCTGGCAGCCCGTCCGGCGTCCAATGCCGACAAGCAAATCAAAGCCATGCAAGCCGCTGCCGTGAAAAGTGGAGTTCAAGGCAGCATGAAAATTCAGGGTTTTCCAGTGTACCGCTCGAGTTTTCTGAACTTCGGTTACGCGGGCGGACTGGCTTACGCCGCCAGCGACACCACCATTCTCAATCAATTTCTCAGCAGCGTCAAAGGCATTGCCAAAGACAAAACCCTGGGCAACTCGAGCAGCTTTGCTGAGGTCATGAACGAAGTGGGCGGTGGCAACGTGCGCCTGTACGCCGATTTGCGCAACCTCACGCAAATAGGGCGGGCGATCATCGACGGCATCGACCCAGAATTGCCAGGCATCAAACTCGAGCCAGTGCTTGATGCGATCACCACCATTGGACGGTTTGGCGGCTCGTGGAAAATCTCGAGCGAGGGCATTGACAGCACACAATACCTCGTTCCAGAAAAACGCGGCGTGGACAAGCAATTCGCGCAACTCATGACGCCCAAAACCAATGCCAGCCTGAAAGCCGCCAGTGTCGTGCCAGCCAGCGCGGTCGGTTTTACGGTTCAACAATTGGATGTCACGGGCTGGTACAACTGGCTTTCAAACCTGGTGGATCGAACCGGTTTGAACGACGGCGGCTTGCAACCGTTTTTCAAACAAGAATTCGGTTTGGACGTGCAAAAAGATTTCCTCTCCTGGATGACCGGCGAGTATGCCACGGCAAACTTTAACCTCAAAGCGAGCAGCGCAGGCTCGAGCAACCCGCTGGCAGCGTTGGGCGATGGTGTGACTTACCTGGGCGTCAGCGACGAGGGTGCAGCCAAAAACTCGATTGCCAGAATGTTGCCCAAATTGATTGAAACGGGCTTAAACCTTGCCAAGCAAAACAAGGGCAACCTCAGCCCAACCAAAACCACCATGTCAGGCGTCGAAGTCACGCGCTACCCAATCTCGCAAGGCGTGGCGCTGGTCACCGCCATCAAAGACGGCTACCTGATGCTTTCCAACAGCGACGCCGCCATGCTCGCCGCCCTCTCGAGTGGCGCACGATTGAACGACAGCGCCACCTTCAAAGCCGCCATCGCTCGAGTGCCACAAAATGCACTTTCATACGGCTACGGCGACACCACCGCCAGCCTGAGCAGCACCGCCGACACGATTGGTACGCTGCTTGATCTGGGACTGAGCCAAGGTTTTGACCTGAAGCCAAGCACCGCCAAGACCCTCTCGAGTGGATTGAAGGGAATGCTGAACTTCACCGCGAATCGTGCGGGCAGTGCGGTGACTTGGACTGAAGCCGTGGCGAATGGAACGAAAACCAAGAGCTTTCAACCCGTGAAGTGGTAATTGACGCTCGAGTTTGTTGTTATGAGGCGACTTGAGATTCTCGAGTCGCTTTTGTTTGTATGAAATTGGTACGATGCGTCTCGCGCACCTTCATATATTTGATGTTCATGCGTGAGATGCACTCTACAAACTCAACCAGACTGGTTGGTGGTAATGTCAACCTATTCAACTAGAACAAAAGGCGATACTGTTTGTGGTCTTTGTGAAGATAGTGTAGAAAATTTAGGATGCAAAACCCACTCGTGATTTTGTGCATAAAGGATCAATATGGAAAATATTGGTGAATTAATTGATGCAACCATTGCTTTTCACTCAAAAAGAGGCAGGAAAATCAATGGTTACTCGCGTGAAGAAATTAATGCTTTAAAGATTAAAATTGATAAGAAATTACCAGACATATATTTAGAATATTTATCTAAACTTGGTAAAGTTAATTCTGGTCTCAATAATCATGTATGTACGTCAATTGACAGTATTTTTAAAATTAAAGGAGTACTAGATCAACTAAGAACTAATGAGACGAGAACTGAACATCCAATTTATAATGAAGATAAAATGTTTGTTTTCATGAATGATGATGGCTGGAGGATATTTTTCTGGTACTATAGTGACGATCCTAATCCCGAAATATTCACTTACGATCATGACCGAGGTATGCAAATAGAACGTTGCGGCATGAGATTTCTGGATTTTATGGAGTTTGAAACTGAAGCCACTACTCGAGCCATCGAATATTTGGAAAAGCGTGCATCAGAATCTGGACAGTAAATTCTACCAAAAGCATCAACTGTTGTTCTCGTTTTCCCTGTCTCGAGCAGGTTCCTTGATAATTTACCCAAGTTTTTAATGACGGTGCTTAGAGGCTCGAGTATTGTGGTGAAGCTGACTTCTACCTATATTTCTATTCGAGTCAAGACTTCTATTTCATGGTTTACAACGCCACATCCAACCCCGAAATACACTCTTCGGCTATCGCCCTGGCAATCGGGTCTTTGGTGCTTCGGGCATAACTGACCCCCAAATGCAAACTCTCGAGCGCGAGTTTGTTCTCTCGGCTGCGATCCTCGAGCTGAAGCGTCTGGTATTTTGCCAGGTATGAATGCGCCAGCAGCACGTCGCGGGTGCGTTCGGGCGGAAGTTCTCGCAAGCCGTAAATGGCATTGTTAAACTCCAAGAGTGCGCCGTGTTTGTCGCCAGCCACCGCCTTTTCGCGTCCGGTTTTTAAGGTCATTGCCAATTTGTAATAAATGTTGCGCACGTTTTACCTCTCGAGCAGAGCCACAATATCATCTTGCTTGTTTTCCTGTGCAACCTCGAGCGCGGTTTTGCCTTTCATGTTCTTCCAGCTTAAATCGGGTTCGGTGCGCTCGAGCAGCATTTTGATAATCTCGAGATCGCCAACGTCAATGGCAATGTTGAGTGCTATTGATGCACCCGAGGTTGCGCCTTGGCTGGTCAGAAAGTCCACAATTTCAGGGTCGCCCGAGATGACGCCGTGGGTCAGCAACGAAATGCCGTGTCCGCCAGATGCCTGAATCAAACTCGAGTCTGAATCCAAAAAACGTTTGACGGCTGGCAAATCTCCAAGCATCGCCGAGGTTGTAATCTCGAGTTTCGCACCCTTCTCGAGCAAGTACATTGCGATGGGTGCATTTCCCACGTGACTCGCAGCTTGCAATGCCGATTCAAAATCCGTCTCGCTCCAGGGATGCTTGACCTCCAGCAGTTCTCGGTCAGCCTCGAGCATGGATTTCACTTTCTCGAGGTTTCCGTGTCCTGCAATCACGAATTCTTTGATTTGATCCGAGCTAGGCATGATGCTCCTTAAAGTCCTGGAACTCGAGTTCCGCCGCGTCCGTCCCAGCCGTTGAAGGCGTAAAACCGTCCTGGCAAACCTGTTTGCAGGTAGTCCATGAGGGGTTCGCGCATGGGAACTGGTCCAAGTTTGTTGATGGCTTCCTCGGGCGTGAAAAACCTGGCTTCGACAATAAAACCGTCAGGGTCTCGAGGATTCAAGAGTCCGTCCCAGTCGCAATCGAATGCAAAGACGATGGTTCGTTCACTTCGGTGTTCGTCTTCGATGTGAACTGAATACGCCAAGTTACGCACCAGTTTCACTTTCAAACCTGTTTCCTCGAGTACCTCGCGTTTGACGGCTTGAAGCGCGGTTTCGCCGTGTTCGACCATCCCGCCTGGTACGGTGTAACGCACCCGCCCCAAACCTTGCCAGTCGTTTGCGACCAGAAGCACCCGCCCTTGACGGTCGCGGATGATGCTCGCCGCGACCAACAACTCGCGCCGCGCCATTACGCGCTCACCTTCGATGCCAGAAGCTCTAAACGCTCGAGCGCCTTCAAACCCTCGGTGATCGGCTCGAGGTTGCCAAGCATGACACTTTCGAGCGGATTGTTTTTCTCTTCACCCTCGAGTCGGTGGTCGGTCACGCGGTTTTGCGGGTAATTGTAGGTTCTAATTTTTTCGCTGCGATCCCCAGAACCGACCTGCGAGGCGCGGTTTTGGCTGCGTTCGCGGTGAATGCGTTCGCGTTCGATCTCGAACAACCTCGAGCGCAAGACGGTGAAGGCTTTTTCTTTGTTTTTCAGTTGGCTTCGTCCGTCTTGGCAGGTCACCACCATCTCGTCGGGCGTGCCAGCCTTATAGGTGAGTCGCACGGCGCTGTCGGTGGTGTTGACGCCTTGCCCGCCGTGTCCGCCAGAGCGATACACGTCCACCCGAACATCACTCATGTTGATTTGAACGTCCACATCTTCGGCTTCGGGCATCACGGCAACCGTGGCGGTTGAGGTGTGAATCCGTCCCTGGGTTTCGGTGGCGGGAATGCGTTGAACGCGGTGAACGCCCATTTCAAACTTGAAAATCCCAAACGCGCCCGTGCCGCGAACCTCAAAGGTGATCTTGGAAAACCCACCGATGTCCGATTCATTGGAATCCAGCAGCTCGAGTTTATAACCAAGTTTTGCCGCGTATTTTTCGTACATGCCGTACAAATCGGCGGCGAACAAACCAGCCTCCGCGCCGCCAGTGCCTGCCCGAATTTCAAAGATCACATCTCGAGCGTCGGCTGGGTCTTTGGGCAGGGTCAGGTGCTCAAATTCTGCCTCGAGCGCCGCGATTCTGGCTTCGCATTCGGTAATATCGGCTTGCGCCAGATCACCCAGGTCGGGGTCATCGACCAGAACGTGCGCTTCCTCGAGCCGCCCATGAAGCTCGATCAGTTCCCTGGCAATGTTTGCCAAGGGCGAGAGTTCGGCGTATTTCTTGTTTAACTCGAGGTACAGGCTTTGATCGCCGAACACGTCCGGGTCTGCGAGCTTGATCTCGAGCGCTTGATGCTCGGCGAGGAGGTTTTCAAAAGACTGGTTCATTAGCAATCAGCTTACGACGGTAGCCAAAGCCTCACAAGCTTTGAGCTTACAAGTTCTGTTGTACGGGCTGGTTTCATGACAAACTTCATAGCATACTGACGGTATGAATGCTCTGATTTCTGCTCGAGCGAACGCCCCCGATGCGCCGTTCATGTACCTGCTGTTCTCAGGTTTTGCCGTGCTTGGCACGGGTTTACTGACTGCAACGGGCTTTATTCCAATCTGGAGTTTGATTGTCCCCGCTGCGTTCTATGCTGGTTTGGTCGTTTTGTGCGCCTCGAGTCTTAGCGCCTCGGGTTGGCGTTTGGTCTGGCGAGGCTCGAGTTTGATTGCTGTGACGATTGGTTTGATTGTTGCGTTTTTACTCTCGAGCTGGTGGGCAATGCTTCCAGGTGTTCTGGCAATCCTTGCCACGTTCGGTCTCAATTTCAATACCCTCGCCCTTCCCAAGGGCGCTGAGGCGACGCTATGGGGTTGGATGATGGTCTTTCCGGCTTTGCTCGGCTTAATCGTCTGGCACTTTGCGCCAGCCGTTTACGCATTCGCCATGTCGTTTTTGCATGACTATAAAATTATCAACCAACCCGTTTGGGGTGGACTCGAGAATTACCTGGCGCTGGCGGTTGACCCGAATTTTTGGAAGAGTTTACTGAATTCGTTTTGGTACGTGGTCGGGACGGTGCCGATAGGCATTTTGATCGCCACGCTGATTGCGATTTTGCTCAACGAGAATGTTCGTGGCTTGGGCTTGTTTCGCACCATGTACTTTCTGCCCTACATCACCGCCCTGACCGCCGCCGCCGCCGTCTGGAAATGGATTTACAATCCCGAATTTGGCTTGCTGAATGCCGTCTTGCACACCCCTGGTTTCACTTGGCTCGACAATCCCAACGGCATTTTTCAAATCCTGGCAAGCCTTGTTCACCTCGAGCTGCCCAGTGTTTTGCAAGGTCCGAGTGTGGCGCTCTGCTCGGTCATGGTCATGAGCATCTGGCACCAACTTGGTTACAGCGTGGTGATTCTGCTCGCGGGTTTGCAAACGATTCCAAAAGAGTATTACGAAGCCGCCAGTTTGGACGGCGCGACCTGGTGGGACATGGTGCGTTTTATCACCTGGCGCTTGCTGTCGCCAACCACGTTTTTTTTGGCGGTCACGGGTTTGATCGCCGCCTTCCAAGTGTTTACCCAAATTCTGGTGTTGACTCCGACAGGCGGCACACTTGGCGACACGACGACAATTGTCAAATACTTGTACGACAAGGGATTCCGCGACAACAATTATTCGTATGCCAGCGCGATGGCGTTCGCGTTGTTCGTTCTGGTCGTGATTCTCAGTTTGCTACAAAACCGAGTCCTGGCGCGGAAAGTCACCTATGAAATTTAAGGCTCGAGGAGTGCTGTGAAACGCCATCGAAGCCTTAACACTTGGCTGGCTCGAGCGTTGCTGTATACAGTCTTGCTGCTCGGGGCGCTGGGCATGGTGTTTCCTTTTGTCTGGATGGTCATCACCAGTTTTCAAAGCCGTCAGGAAAGCCTCAGCAACACGCCCGTTTGGTCGCCTCAACGTCTGAACCCCGCCAATTGGGCGTCGGCAACAAACTTGGGTGCGCAAGGTGGCTCGAGCCTTTGGGGCGGTTTGCAAGGTCACAAAACCGTCAAACTCGAGTTGCAGTTTAAGAACGCTCCCGCCGATTGGAAACCACTCGCCGAAATCCCCGACTCTGGTCAATCCACAGACACCTCAAATATGTTTAGCGCGACCTCAAACTCAAGTGTTGAATCTCGAGAAATAACAGTTTCTACAATTGGAGAATCCCAAGTTGTGGCGATCACCAACGCTGGCTCGAGTTCTTTTGACACCGTGCCTCTGAAAATTACAATCCCGCAAAACACCGAATTGATTTCAAGTTCCCTCGCCCCAGATTCTCGTTCACGCACCGACGCTGGCACGGTGCTCGAGTGGAACAATGTTGCGCCAGGATTTTTGGGGTATGTACTCGAGAACTACCGCAGCGCCCTAAAAACCCAGACCTTGTTCGGACGGTATTTTCTCAACTCGCTCATCACCGCGCTCAGCCAGGTGGTGTTTGGTTTGCTGGTCTGCTCTATGGCGGCGTTCGCCTTCGCCCGCATCGAATTTCGCGGTCGAGATGCGCTTTTTGCTGTTCTACTCTCGAGCCTCGTGATTCCTGGCGAGATGCTGCTCGTGCCCAATTTTGTGACTGTGTTTCGATTCGGCTGGACGGACTCTTATCCTGGCTTGATCGTGCCTTGGGTCTCGAGCGTCTTTGGCGTTTTCTTGCTGCGCCAGTTTTTCTTGTCGCTTCCCGCCGAATTGTTTGAGGCGGCACGGATTGACGGCGCCGGTTACGGCACGCAGTTTGTGCGCCTCGGTTTGCCGCTTGCCCTGCCAGGTTTGGTGACCTACGGTATTTTTGCGTTTCTGGGTTCTTGGAATTCCTTGCTGTGGCCACTCATCATCACCAACAAACCAGAAATGCGCACCGTGCAAGTTGGTTTGCAAACCTTCATCGGCGAGGCTGGCGTGAATTACGGTCAACTGATGGCTGCGTCGATCATGGTGGTCGCCCCGATCATGTTGGGTTTCTTGATCGCGCAAAAACAATTCATTGCAGGCGTTGCTCGCAGCGGCTTAAAATAGAATTCGTGAAACGTTTAACTGATTTTTAACGGTGTGGCTCGAGCACCTCGGGTTGTCATTTGAAATCCTGAAACCGCAAAGGAAAATTCATGATTCTCGTCCCTCAAAACGTTTTCCTCGAGCTTGCTCAATTCAGTTTGAGTCTTTGGTTCGAGCTTATGTTTGTTGACTTACCCCAGTTGGAGCGAAGGTGATTCCATTTCTGGCTCGGCGTTTGCTGCTGGCGCTGTTTGCCTTGCTGGGTGTGGTTATCTTGGTGTTTGTCATGGTACGCCTCGTACCGGGCGATGTTGTCACCAATCTGGTTGGCATTGACGCGCATCCAACCCCAGAACAGCTTGCCAATTTGCGACGGCTTTTTGGGATTGACCTGCCGATTCACGTTCAGTTTGGCAAGTGGTTCGGGGCGCTTTTGGCTGGCGACCTCGGCGAGTCATTGCGCACCAACCGTTCCATCGTCAGCGACCTGGCGTTGCGGCTTCCGGTGACGCTCGAGCTGACCGTGCTGGCGTTGGGAATTGCCCTGATGATTGCCGTGCCGCTGGGTGTTTTGGCAGCCATCAAGCGCGGCAAGACCGCCGATTACCTGGCATCATTGTTCGCTTTGGCTGGTTTGGCAGCCCCCAATTTCTGGCTGGCAATTTTGTTTATTTTGCTGTTTTCATTGCAATTTCGGCTGTTACCATCTGGCGGTTACGTGCTTTTGAGCGAAAACCCGCTCGAGAATTTGCGGCACATGGTTTTGCCCGCCCTGTCGCTGGGTTTAAGTCTGGCGGCTGCCACCACCCGAATCACGCGCTCGAGTTTGCTCGAGGTTTTAAACTTGGATTACGTGCGGACTGCCAGGTCCAAAGGGCTTTCGGAACGTGTCGTGGTCTACAGGCACGCCCTGAAAAATGCCCTGATTCCGGTGGTGACGGTGATCGGCGTGCAGGTCGGCACGTTGCTGGGCG
>CAXTTL010000206.1:0-8728 GCA_964247135.1 uncultured Deinococcales bacterium
CGAATGATGTAACCCTCGTTGACCGTGAAATTGTAATCGCCCGTGCCAGGGCTGACCGAACCGCCGCCCATCGTTTTGGCGTACAAGCCGTAAGACACTTGTTTAATCAAGCTCTCGGGCGTGTCCTGCCCCTCGAGAATAAACGTGTTGCGCATCCTCGAGGCGGGCGCGAAGGTGTAATTCTGGCGTCGTCCCGAACCCGTGCGCTTGAACCCCGTTTTCAGTTCGCCGACGTAATCGACCATAAACGATTTGAGGATGCCATTTTCGATCAGCACGGTGCGTTCGCTCGGCTTGCCCTCATCGTCGATGTTGATGCTGCCCCAAGCGCCAGGAATTGTGCCGTCGTCAACCGCGCTGACGCAATCGCCGGCGATACGTTGACCCATTTTATCGGCGAACACGCTGGCGTTTTTTTCGACCGCCGTCGTCTCGAGGATATGCCCGCAAGCCTCATGGAAAATCACGCCGCCAAAAGCATTGCCGATCACCACCGGAATCTTGCCCGCCGGCGCATACCCCGCACCCACCATCGCGTTGGCAATCCGCGCCGCCTCCGCGCCGCTGCGTTCGGGCAAATCGCCATCAAAAAACTCGACTCCCATGCTCGCGCCAGGTCCGGTCGTGCCAGTCGCCCGATTTGAACCGTCATCCGCGATGGCGTTGACGTACAACCTCGAGCGAATGCGTTCGTCCTGTGCCCACAAACCGTCCGAGTTGGCGACCAGCATTTTTTGGGCGTAATCCATGAATGACACGTCCACCGTTTTGACCGCGCCGACGCCCCAAGCCGCCGCATGGGCGCGTTTCATCAACTCGAGTTTTTCGCGCTGCCCAGTTTGGATCGGGTGGTGTTTGACCGCGTACATGGGTGTCGGGTTTGAAACCCGGAAATCCAGCCCGCCACGACCCGCCGCGTCGGTCACGCCAGAACTGCCGTAGGCTTTGGCAATCGCCTCGGCAATCTCGAGCAGTCCCGCCTCGCTGCAATCGTTGGTGTAGGCGTAAACCACTTTTGTTCCGTACAAGACCCGAATTCCGGCGCCGTACTCGTTGCCGCCCGTCGCGTCCTTGACCACGCCATTCAAGGTTCGCAGGCTCGAGGTGACGGTGTCTTCGATGAACAATTCAGACCAGTCCGCGCCGCCAGATTTGGCGGTCTGCAAGACTTTGGAAACGGTGTCGGGGTTTAACATTTGCACTCCTCGAGAAAAAGTGAATTGAGGTCTTCAGATGGAATCTGCAAGCATCTTGCCGAGGTCTTCAATTCAGACCGCTTCAACTTCAAAGATGCCGCCCATGTCAGCATTCTCGAGCTTGATTTTATCTTCGCCCGCAATGACCGCCATCGTGCCGTTGGTTAAATACTGCTTCGCCACGCGCCTTAAATCGTCAACGGTCGTCTCGAGCAATCGCTTTTTGAACTCTTTTTTGACTTGAAGCGTGTAACCGTTCGCGTCGCCAAAAAACCGTGAACGCCCCTTGGTGTCCGCCGAAAGCAAGGGGTCAACGCTCGAGCAAGAGGTCAGAATCGCCTCTTTTAACGCCTCGGCGTCGATTGGATTCTCGAGCACCCAAGTTGCGGCGTTTTCAAATACTTCAAAACTGCGTTTGATGTGCGGGTCGCGGTACGAACCCAGATAAAACGTGCCACGCTCCTGATTGGCTGCCGCCCAACCGCCGTATGCCCCGCCCTTTTCCCGGATTTCGCGGTGCGCGTACCTCGAGCGTAAATAATCTGCCAGGACGCACAACGGTGCGGCGTCGGGGTGGGTGAACACCACGGTTGAAAACATCAGGACGTTGTACGCCACAGGCGCAGCGATGCTGCGGGCGATTGGATGTCGCTCGAGGATGCTGATCTGATCTGGTTGAGCGCTTGGTGCTTGTGCTTGGAAAACCTCGAGCAAATTGGTCACTCGGGTTTTTAAACCCTCGAGTTGATCGGCTTCGGCGGTGACACAAATTTTCATGTTGCTCGAGTGAAAGATTGAACTTTGAATGGCGCTCAAATCGGCGATCAATTTCTCCAAACCGGCATCGTCCAAGCCAGCGAGTCGTTTTGCCAGCCTCACCTGAGAAACGCCGTTCATGACCTCGAGCAATGCGCCCTGAGCGCTCAGTTGCGCCTCCGCCAGCGCCGTGGCGTACATGTGACCCGCGTCCACCAAACGAGACTCGAGCATCGCACGGTATTGGTTGAGCAGGTTCTTCAAGTGCGCCTGATCGAATTCGGTTTTGGAAATCAGGTCGGCAAAAATCGAGAACAAGCCGTCCAGGTTGCGGTTCAGGGCTTTGCCAGAAACCGTGAAATTTTGGGCGAAACCCGAGAGGTCTTGCGGGTTGGTGCGCGTGCTGGCAGCGGCGGAAATACCGCCCGTGCTGCCCTCAATCCGCGCCGCCATCTGCAAATACGTGCTCGAGCCACCGCCCAAACGGGGTAGGACAAAAGCCAGAACGGGCAGCAAGGCTTTTTGATCCATACTTAAACCCGAAAAATCGGCTTGAACGTCCAGGTAGGACAAACCGTTGGTCGGCTGGGCATACAAGCCGACCAACGCGCCGTGAATCGTCTCGAGCGTGCCATCGGCTTGCGCAAAATCCATTGGAATATCATTCAACTCGAGCGTCGGTAGGCTGCTCAAATCTTGCTCGTGGTTTTGCGCGTCCTCGAGCCGTTTGGCGTCGCTGATGATCTGCTCGGTCTGGCTCGGCGTCAAGTTCGCTTTGATTTGCTCGAGTTTGGCATGTTCTTCAGCCTCGAGTGTCGCATTCAAGTTTGGGTCGGGTTTGAGAACGTTGAGCGTTCGGTGTGGGTTTTTGAGAAAGTATTTTTCGATCAAACCCTCAAAATAACGTCCCTGCTGGCGGGCTAATTGGAGTTTTTCCAGATCGCTGTCAAATTGCAACACCGAGTACGGATCACCTCCGTAAACATAGGCGCTCACCATGTCGAACAAAAACTTTAGCGCAAACGGAAATTGCGCGTTTGAAACCTCTTTGGATTCAATCTCGAGCCTGTGAATGGCAGCATCGACGGCGGTTTCGTCAACGCCTTCATTGGCAATTTTTTGCAGCGTCTCGAGCACCAAGGCTTCGATTTTCTCGGCGTCCTCGGGTCGAACGTCTTTTAAACCCGCGCTGAATGTCGCCTCTCGGGTATTGTCGGCGAAATGACTCACATCTGATAAAGCGCTTCCCAAACCAGATTCAATCAAAGCTTGGCGCAACTTCGAGTTTGCGTTTGCCAACAACACGCGGTTGAGCACACTGAGCGCCAGCATCTCGAGGCTGTTGCCGACAAAGGTGGTCAAGAACGAAACCACGACCTGCGCTTTTTTCTCGAGCGCTTCGTTCGGTGCGACGGCAAAGACATCCTCGAGCCGTTTTGGGGCGTGAAAACGTGGCTGGTCTGGAATACTCCAATCTTTCTCGAGTTTTTGGAATCGGTTCAAGACATTTTTTTCGATCATGGCTAGTGTTGGCTCGAGGTCAAAATTGCCATACGTCATGAAATATGCGTTGCTGGGGTGGTAATGCGTGGCATGAAAATCTTTGAGTTGCTGGTGCGTCAACTCTGGAATAACCTTTGGATCGCCGCCGGCATTGTTGGCATAGGTCAAATTGGGGAAAATGCCGCGATGCACCAACTGGTTTAAGACCGAGCCTGGGCTTGCCATCGCGCCCTTCATCTCGTTGTAGACCACACCCTTGTACTCGAGCGGCGTGCTGAGGTCATTCAAGGTTTCAAATTCAAAACGCCACGCCTCTTGCTTGTACGAATCCTCGTCGATGCGCGGGAAGAAGGTCGCGTCCAGGTAGACCTCGAGTAAATTGTAAAAATCTTTTTTGTTGCGGCTGCTGAATGGGTACGCCGTCCAATCGCTCGAGGTAAACGCGTTCATGAAGGTGCTGAGGCTGCGGGCGATCATCGAAAAAAATGGGTCGCGGACCGGATACTTTTCAGACCCCGCCAAAACGATATGCTCGAGAATGTGCGCGACGCCCGTGCTGTCTTGTGGAATGGTCGGGAAGGTCAGGGCAAAGCCGTTGTTGTCGTCATTGCACACCACATGAATGTGACGGGCGTTGGTGGCATCGTGGCGCAGTTCGATAAACTGCCCCGCCACTTGTTTTAAGGGTAAAATGCGCAACACGGTGTAACCACCGATGCGCGAGCCGACAGCAAAGTTTGAGTTCACCCCATGTTTTTAACATGGTAATGGAATGCCGACAATACGCGAAAAGCAACAAAACTGTGACAATACTGTGTTGAATCGTGATTTTGCCGTTGCAGACTCTTGCTGGACTGGCTTTTCTCGAGTCTGCAAACGGTTTGAACCCAAACCGAAATAACCAAATTCCGTGTTCGCTCGAGTTCAAAATGTTCTCGAGCTTGGTGCAACCCGAGAACATTGAGAAACGTATCTTCAATTGTGCGTCATCTCGAGCGGAATCACCCACGCCTCAAATTCCTCTGGCGTGACAAACTCGAGTTTTAACGCCGCCTCGCGCAAGGTCAAACCTTCTTTGTGCGCTTTTTTGGCGATGGCTGCCGCTTTGTCGTAACCAATATGACGGTTTAACGCGGTGACTTGCATCAAATTGCTGGCGAGGTTCGCCTCAATTCGTGGCATGTTCGCCTCGATGCCCGCCGCGCAATGGTCGTTAAAGGCAACACAGGCGTCCGAAAGCAAGCCAATACTCTCGAGCACGTTGTGCACCATCACGGGTTTGTAAACATTCAATTGAAAATTACCCTGCGAACCCGCGAACGCGACACTGGCATCGTTGCCAAAAACCTGCACCGCCACCATCGTCAGCGCCTCAGATTGCGTCGGGTTGACCTTTCCAGGCATGATGCTCGAGCCTGGTTCGTTCTCGGGGATTGTAATTTCACCGATGCCGTTGCGCGGACCCGACGCGAGCCAGCGCACGTCGTTCGCCATTTTCATCAAGGCGCCTGCCAGCGTTCTCAAACTCGCACTGGTCGTGACAAGCGCATCGTGCGCCGAGAGTGCCGCAAATTTATTCGCCGCGCTCTTAAATTCAAACCCAGTCTCGAGCGAGATTTTTTGCGCCGCCAAATCCCCAAATTTTGGGTGCGCGTTCAAACCCGTTCCAACCGCCGTGCCACCGATTGCAAGCTCGAGCAGCCCCAACATGGCGTGTTTGACCTCAGAAAGACAATAATCGAGCTGCGCCACCCAAGCCCCGACCTCCTGCCCCAACGTGATCGGGGTGGCGTCCTGCAAATGCGTGCGCCCTACCTTGACGATGCTCGAGAATTCCTGGGATTTATGCTCGAGCGTGTCGCGCAGTTTTTTGACGCTCGGGAACAATTTGCCGTGCAATTCCTCGACCACCGCAATGTGCATCGCGGTTGGGAAGGTGTCGTTGCTCGACTGACCACGGTTGACATGATCGTTCGGATGCACAGGCTTTTTGCTGCCCATGACCCCACCGAAAAGTTCAATCGCACGGTTTGAAATCACCTCGTTGGCGTTCATGTTCGACTGCGTGCCCGAACCCGTCTGAAACACCACCAACGGAAAATGTGAGTCCAGTTTTCCTGAAATCACCTCATCGCTGGCTTTCACGATCAAATCCGCAATGTCTCCAGGCAATTCGCCCAACTCGGCATTTGCCAAAGCCGCGCTTTTTTTCAGGACGCCCAACGCCCGAATCATCGCCCGACCCCATTTAAAGCGGTCCACGCCAATCGGAAAATTGTGGATGCTGCGTTCGGTCTGCGCACCCCAATATTTCTCTGAGTCAACAAGAATTTCACCAAAAGAATCTGATTCTGTGCGCTGTGTCATAAGCCTCCAAAAACCAATTTTAGCATGTCCGATAGCCTGCTTTTCCCCAGTGACGCTCTAGTGACGCAAAAGCCTTAGACTGAAAGCATGAAAAACGTTGTTCATCTGGTCGCTCGAGGAATACTGGTGTTCTTGATGGCAAGTTTGGTCGCTTGCCCAGGGAATCCAGGCGGCGGCAACGGCTCATACCGAATCGAATTGCGGTATTCGGCAGATTTTCCGGCGCGGTTCAAACCCGCTTTTGAGGCGGCAGCCCAGCGCTGGCAAGGGATCATCACCGCCGATGTGCCAGACTTTAGCGGTACGATAGACCCAGCCGATTGCGGCGTCAGCGGGCAAAACACTTTGAACGGCGTTGACGACCTGGTGATCTATGCTGGGATTATCCCATTCGATGCGGGCAATCCAAACTTACTCGGACAGGCTGGTCCGTGTTACTTCAGGAAAACCTCATACTTGACCATCGTTGGCACGATGGCATTTGTCGATAACAAAATGGATGGCTTGCTGCAAGCCAACCAACTGACGGACACCGTCACCCACGAAATGGGACACGTCCTGGGCATCGGAACCCACTGGGGCGACGTTCCAAACATTGCCATTGGACTCTCGAGCGACCCGACCCAATGCGGTGTAAATCCAGAATTTATTGGGGTCAACGCCGTGCGCGAATACCGTGCTCTTGGCGGCACAGGCAACATTCCAATCGAAAACCAGGGCGGACCTGGGACCTGCGACGGACATTGGAAGGAAAGTATCTTTGGGGCAGAACTGATGACGGGTGTTTTAAACGACGGCGTTCCAAATCCGCTCTCGAGAATCACGCTCGGGTCGATGCAAGATTTGGGTTACAGCGTCGATTTATCAAAAGCCAACGCCTACAGCATTTCGGCATTTGGCGGTTCAACCTTGCGTATCCGCAACCAACTGATTGTGACCCGACCAGTTGAGCACGCACTGCCTTAAAACTGGCTCGGGCAAGATTGAAAAATATTATCCATCCGCAATGCTCGAGTGTTGCGGCGGTTGAGTGCCAGGCTGATGCTCAAATATCACGTCAGAAATTTGGTTCCAAGCTAGACTGAAACTGTGAATCGAATTCTTGCTCGAGCTTTGCCTTTTGTTTTGATGATCTTGCTTGTTTCGTGTCCATCAAATGGCGCGAACCTCAATCAAAATCCTGTATTGCCAACACTCAATATCAATACAACTTCGGGCGCCGCTCCGCTGCTGGTAACGTTTTCTTGGGTCGCCGCAAGTGATCCAAGTGGGAAGCCGCTGTTGTGTTCACTCGATACTGACAGTGACGGGATTCTCGAGTTTTCAAATTTTGACTGCTCAAAAATCACCCAGCAAAAATACACCTATCAAAACTCGGGAACCTATGTTGCAACGTTAACCGTGACGAACTCGAGCGGCGTTTCTGTCAGCCAATCAAGTACCCTTCAAGTGGTTGCTCCAGGATTGTTCAGTATTGTGTTGTACTTCGCGCCAGGGTTTCCAGACAAATTTAAGCCCGCATTTCAAGCCGCCGCAGTTAGTTGGCAACGCATGATTACAGCCGATATCCCGGATACCACACAAACTTTTGCAGCTTCAAGCTTTTGCGGTTTGGGGCAACAAACAATCAATGGGGTTGACGATTTGGCAATCTGGGTGAATACAATCAAATTTGATGTCAACAATCCCAATCTTTTGGGACAAGCTGGACCATGTTATTCAAGGTCAACAACACGGTTGACAACTGTTGGTGAGATGGAGTTTGTTGATACCCAAATGGACGGGTTGTTGGCAGCCAATCAACTGACCGATACCGTCATGCACGAAATGGGTCATATTTTAGGGTTGGGAACGCATTGGCAAGCTTTGGGTTTGGCGGCAAACGTCCTTGGCGGGAGTTTATGCGGAACAGACCCTCAATACATTGGTGTCAACGCGCTTCGTGAATATCATGCTCTGGGTGGGACTGGAAATATCAAGCTCGAGAATCTTTATGGACCAGGAACGTGCGAAGGACACTGGAAAGAAGGTATTTTTGGTACGGAACTGATGACCGGTTTCTTGAACGGCGGTGTGGCAAACCCACTCTCGAGGATGACCTTGGCTTCAATGCAGGATTTGGGATACAGCATTGACCTGTCAAAAGCCGATTCATACACGATTCCTGCGGCTGGAACGGCGTCTGTCTCGGCTCGAGCGGGCAAAAACGATTTGATAATCACCCGACCCGTCGATCAAGTTGCCCCTTAAACGCAAACCGTGGCGTTTATCCTCGAGTTTTTGAGCATCTCGAGTTAGGCTTTGTTTATGTTTGATGTTGCCATTATTGGGGCTGGACCTGTGGGTTTGGCTGCCGCCATCGAAGCCAAACGTGCCGGTTTGAGTTATGTTGTGCTTGAGAAGGGTTGCGTGGCGAACGCCATTTTCGAGTACCCAAGCTTCATGACGTTTTTCACGACCGCCGAGCGCCTCGAGATTGGCAACCATCCGTTTGTGACTGGCACCGAAAAAGCCACGCGCCGTGAGGCATTGGCGTATTACCGTCTGGTTTCGGCTCGAGAGAACCTGAATTTGCGCCAGTATTCTGAGGTGACTGCAATCCATCCAGCACCCGCAGGCTTCACGCTCGAGGTGAATGCCAAAAATGGCGACATGACGGTAGTGGAATGTAGAACTTGCGTGGTGGCAACGGGTTATTTTGACAACCCAAACCATTTGGGCATCCCTGGCGAGGAATCCGAAAACGTCTCGCATTATTACACCGAGGCGCACCCGTTTTGGGGCTTAAACGTGACCGTGGTCGGCGGGGGCAACACCGCCGCCGATGCCGCGCTCGATTTGTACCGCCACGGAGTGAACGTGACCTTGGTGCATCGCGGAGCAGAGTTGCGGCACACCATCAAATA
>CAXTTL010000207.1:0-8699 GCA_964247135.1 uncultured Deinococcales bacterium
TTTTGCTCGAGGTCAAACGTGTGCTGAAACCTTCGGGATCGCTGTGGTTGAATTTGGGGGACACGTATCTGGATAAGAATTTAATGGGAATGCCGTGGCGTGTGGCATTTGCGCTGATGCAAGAGGGTTTTATTTTGCGCAACAGCATTATTTGGCACAAGATCAAAGGCTCTCCTGACAATTCCAAAGACAAACTGCGCAATGTTCACGAGAATTTATTTCATTTTGCGATTTCCAAAACGTATTTTTACGATGTAGATCAAATTCGCAATAAACCTCGAGCCAGTAGCGTCAGCAATGGCAAGGTTATTTCGGCGACGGGTGTCTCTGGGGTTCGTTACAAACGCCAACTCGAGTTATCTACGGCACTTTCAGACCTCGAGAAACAACAGGCTTTTATGGCGCTCGAGGCAATGCTCAAAGATGTTGAGGTGGGTAAAATCTCGGATTTTCGGATGGTCATTCGTGGTCAACAACGCACCACGCATTCGGATCAGGCTCGAGTTTCGGGACGGGCAAAAGAATTGCTGCAAAAAGGTTTTTACTTTTTAAAATATCATCCCAATGGTGCTAAACCAGGTGATGTTTGGGAGATTCTGCCCGAGGATTCGCAAAAAAGAGAATCGCATTTTGCACCTTTCCCAGCCGATTTATGCCGTATTCCAATTTTAGCCACCTGCCCGATGGATGGTTTGGTGCTTGATCCTTTTTGTGGGACTGGCACGACCATGCAGGTTGCGATGCAATTGGCGCGTCAATCCATTGGTATTGATATTTCCCAAACGTATTTAACCCTGGCAAAAAAGCGTTGTGGACTGCATGAGTAAGGTGCTCGAGCTTTTTGGTTTGGCATCGGGCGCAGATGCAAACTGGCAGGAGGTTGTTCAAGATCAGACGTGTCCGTATTTGAAAAAAACCTGCATCAAAAATCGCAAAAGCCAACCCGAAATTGCCATTGGAACGTGTACGGTTCACTACAGCG
The DNA here is from genome assembly GCA_964247135.1 of uncultured Deinococcales bacterium. GTDB lineage: Bacteria > Deinococcota > Deinococci > Deinococcales > JAAFIG01 > JANXTZ01. The sequence continues at coordinate 983 of CAXTTL010000207.1, forward strand.
ATTTCTCGCAAGGCATCATTATTTGCCCGCATCGTCTGCTCGAGCGGCAACAGGTTTTTATTGATTGCTTGCATTTACTTACCCGTCACGAACCAGGCAACGAATTGCACATTGTCCCAGAAGTCAGCATTCCTGGTGGCAGCGTGGATTATGTCTTGGTTTCGGCTCGAGATCGAAAAGTCGCAGATTTTGTTGGTATTGAATTGCAAACCTTGGACACGACGGGCAGCGTGTGGTCGGAACGGCAAGAATTCTTGCGTGAACATGGCGTCAATGTTCCGCCCGAAGTTGCTAAAACGTTTGGCATGAATTGGAAGATGACCGCAAAAACCATTCTGGTACAACTGCATCACAAACTCGAGACTTTTGAACACTTGGGTAAGCATTTGGTTTTGGTGATTCAAACACCACTTGAGGCGTATATGCGTCGAGAGTTTAATTTTGTTCATGTGAAAACTGCCAACCTTGCCGATTCTTTACATCTGCATTCCTACGATCTGAAACTCGAGGGTCAATTCAGACGCATTCAACTTGAAAATCGCTCGAGTACCGATGTGGCAGGAATTGCGCTTGCACTGGGATTGCAAGCGCAAGCGCGTGTAGAACTCGAAATTTTGACGCGACAACTCGAGAATAAGTTATCAGATCGGACTCGATTTCAGTTTTAGTTTAACTCCGACTTGGTTCTAACCCGCGCCACAACCCCGAAATAAACATGTCTTGGGTAATCACACCGTAAAACGCATCTTCGTCGAGCACGGCAACGAAATCACTTTTGGCTAAAAGCGCCCGCAATTCGGTCACGGCAACATTGCCCGAAATCTTGGCGATCTTGTCCCAGTCAAGGGTGCGGCGTCCGTCATGAATCCCGACAGGTTTTCCGTTCTGGCGCAGCACCGTCAAGCCCGATCCAAGTTCTAAAGTGCTGGGATTCTCGAGCGTTTCGAGTTTTTGCGCGAAGTTCTTGGCGGGCGGTGGGGTCAGAATACCGCAGGTCATTAAGGTGCTGATCGGCAGGTGAAAGGTCACTCGAGCCAGCAGCAGCGCGTTGGAGAAGGTAAACACGAAGGCGAGCGTCTCGAGGATGCCGCCAAAGTTGAGGTCCATAAAACCGCCGCGTCCTTGCGAACCGAACAGCGCATGAACAACAAATGACACCAGCAGCGCGGCGACGATGGCGAGCGCGTAGGCGATGAAGGCGGTGGTTCTGACTTGGGTAGGGGTTCTCAAGGTTGGGACTCCTGGTTTAAGGCTAGCTGAATGTTTTTCTAATTACAGTCTGGCACATTACGTTCGCAATTTCCTCAGTGTCAACTCGAGGTCTTCGGGTTTGTCCACGTCAAAGCCGACCTCGGCAAATTCGGTTATTAAGGCTCTCGAGGGAATGCCGAGGATTTTTGATATTTTCTGCTCGAGTTCGGAGATTTCTAGCATTCCAAACGGAAATTTGAGGAGCGTGTCAATGCCAATCATGCCGGCGATGGCGAGCGGATTTTTGCGATTTTTAATGACTTGCTTGAGTTTGGGCATGAAGGCACCCACCATCCCAGGCTCGAGCAAGAACAAATTTCCGCCCGTGTATTTACCAGTTCTTACTTTGGCATAGGTGCGTTTCCCACCTGGGAAGGCGCGTTCGCAAGCCGCCTCAGAAATCACTGGGTACACCAAGCCAGTGTCAGAATCTCGAGAAATCACGTCTCGCACGGCTTCGGGGGTTAAGAGTGGAATGTCGGCGGTGGCAACCATGACACGGTTTGAGGCGGGTAAAGCGCCAAGTCCAGCCTCCAGATTCTCGAGCATTTCGCCGCGTGCGGGCAAATGAAGGTCGTACAAATCCTCGAGTTCGTGAACGCTCGGACCAACGTAAACAATTCGGTTGACCATGCCGCTCGAACGTAAAGCTTTTAAGACATACCAAGACATGACATGCCCGTTGATCGGGATGAGGGACTTCACGGGGACGTTGTGCGCCGCCGCCAGGCTCTCACCTGGCTTGCCACCCGCCAAAATCACCACGTCCAATTGCTTATTGTTCACTGCAACCTCGAGTTCACGGCTACAGGATAACGCATGAACAGCTATCTCGAGCAAGCAAAACCTCTCGAGCCAAAATCTCGAGAGGGCAAATTTCACAATGCTATACCAAATTGTGGGGAACAGTCATGCTTTATCGACTGTTCCCCCGACCAACGGGAGTGGCAAAAGTACGGAATAACGGAGTGTTCTCGTTAATTCCGTATTATTTCACTTCGAGTTTGGTGATCCAACCCGAACCTGGTTCGCCAAAAGCTGGACCCGCCACGTACAACGCGCCGTCTGGGTCAAAGCGCATGGCAATTGGGAAGTTCAGACCATCTTGGGAAACAACCATGCCGCTCGAGCCAGAACGACGCACGACCTTGCCAGTGTTGGGATTTTGCGGTTTGTCACCTGTGTTGCCTGTGGTCATCTCGAGCGCGTACAAGCGACCATTGTCTGCCACAGCCACCGAGGTCGTGGCGGTCAAACCGGTCCAGTATTCAGAAATCACGCCGCGTTTGGTGATCTTAAAGACCTTGGCAGTGCCATCGCTAAACGGGTACGGGCTGAGGGTACTGGCGTATAAACTGCCGTACTTGTCGACCGCCAAGCCGGTCACGACCTCGTGTTTGCGGTCTTTGAAAAGGTCTGCCACCAATGAGATGCTGCCGTCTGGTGTCACCTTGAGAATCGCGTCTGGGTTTGCCATCACAACGTACAAACCATCAGTGCCGGCGATCATGTTGTAGGCATCACCTTCCTCGCCATGCACTTTGGTCAGGTTCTTGGCAACCCATGCGCCCACATCAGCCACCAGAACGGGGTTGCCATCGGCATCGGCTTTGTAAACCCCTGCGGCTTGATCTGGGAAGCTGTGCGTTGCACCAGCACCTTGCTCGAGGAAGTACATTTCGTCGCCCAGGAAATCCACGGCAGCCACACCTTCAACCGAACCATTCTTGGCAACATCGGAGTGCATCCCGTCCACGACAACCGTTGGTTCGCCATCTTCGATTTTGACCACTTGCCCCGTATCGTCACCCGTGCCTGCCAGCGCGACGTACATTGTGCCGTCGGGTCCCCAAGCAAAACCTCGAGGATTGTCCAAGCCGCTGGCGACCACCTCACCTGGCGGTGTTGCCGAATCCTGGGCGAAACCGACCAGTGAAACCCCAATGGCTGCGGTCAAGACGATACCCACCCCAACAAAGTGCCTGTTCATGCCAGACCTCCTTGATGATGAACTTGAAATTCATCATGCGAAATTTCACTATAGGGCAGAAGGTCGGGTTTTTGATACGGACTTTGGTCGGAAAAACCATCCCCTACGGCAATTACCGCATTTTGGGCAAGGCGGACAGCGGTTTTGCCCCGCGTTTCTCGAGCATCGAGGTCATGGCGTCAATGTCCGATTTTTGTGCAGTGATGACGGCTTGCGCTACACGTTTGACTTGCACGCTGCTGGCTTTGGCAATCACGTCTTGCGCCATGAAAATGCCGCCTTGATGGTGGCGGATCATGAGTTGCAAGAATTTGATCTCGGCGTCTTTGACGGGCAAGCTCGAGATGGAATTGACCTCTTGTTGGGTTGCCATGCCCATCATCAATCCCTTGCCGTTCATTGGGGCGCTCAGGCTGTTCTGCGAGACGTTCCAAAGGTCGAGCCACGCCATCATTTGCCCCATCTGATTGGTTTGCCCCAGCGCAATGTCGATGGCAAAAATTTTCAGGGTTTGATCGCTGGTTCGGTCACGCACCCGTATCGCCATGTCCACCGCCTGGGTGTGATGCGCGATCATGTCCCGCGCGAAGGTCACATCCGCGCTGCCTTCAAGTGGAGCGCTGTTGCTGGCGCGTCCCAAGAACCAACTTAAACCGATTGCCAAAACCACAAGAACAGGAGCAAGCCAGTTTCTCGAGTTTCGGGCTGGTGTTCTGGTGGTTTGAAGGCTGTTTTGCATAAATTTATTGAATTGGGTTGCCAAGTGCGCCCGTGCAGGCAGCACCAAACTCTGGGGTGTTGTCGGCAACGTTTTTGAATTTTTTGATGAACGAGGCGATGCGTTTGTCATCGGCTTTGTCCACGCTCATGCTGTGATTCCAGGCGATCACATAAATGGGTTTGTCCAGCGCACCGTATTGGTACGGTGAAACCAGCATGTAAGTCTGCCCTTTGGCGTACTCGCGCAATTTGGCGACCTCATCCGTCGCCAGATCGGGTTGATAGGTGATCCAGACCGCACCGTGCTCGAGGCTGTGAACCGCGTTTTCGACCGCAATTTGTGTGTCGTAAACCCCACAGTTTTGCCAAACTGGGTTGTGCGCCCCGCCAACGGGTGGCGTTTCGGTGTACGTGAGACGCCCTTCTTTGTGCAATCCCGATTGACCGCCAGTGTATTTAAAGGTTTTCAATCCTGTCAATGGCACACTTTCGTCGGCTTTGTTGCAGGCGGCAAAAAGGAGCGTTAAACCAGTAAGGATAATAAAAGGCAGTTTCATTCTGAGGTTCATTCTAAGACTTTCGGTGACGCCGTGATGAGGGAGGTTTTGGTAAAACCCGCGCACCCTGATTGAACTCGAGTTTGCTGTGCCGTTACTGAATCGGGTTGCCAATGCCGTTGGTGCAAGCCGCGCCAAATTCTGGGGTGGTTTGAGGGTTGTTCTTAAATTGCGTTATAAAAATGGGTATTCGCAAGTCGGTAACCGTTTCAACGCCCAATCGAACACCCCAGGCAACAGCGTAAATGGGTTTCTCGAGCTTGTTGCTGGGCGGGTATGGACTGAGGATGACGTAAGTCTGACCTTTCACGAGCCGACGCAAGGCTTCCGCGTCAGTTTTGGGCAAATCGGTTTTGTAGGTAATCCAAACCGCACCGTGCTCGAGGCTGTGCATGACGTTTTCGGTACGGACTGGCTGGTCGTAAATGCCGCAATTTTGCCATACCGGATTGTGAACGCCGCCCACGGGCGGGTTGAGCGGGTAAACAATAACGCCGTCTTTGTGTGAGGGGACGGTTTTAAACGTTTCAACCCCATCAATTTTAAATCCTGAGACTTGCGCAACAGCAAAGCTCGAGATCAGCACCAGCCCAAACAAAAATCGTTTCATGTCGCCCTTCTCTCGAGAAGCCCTGATTTAGCCTTTAACGTCGAGCAATTCGACTTCAAACACCAGCGTCGCATGTGGTGGAATCACGCCGCCAGCCCCTCGAGCACCGTAGCCCATGTGGGCTGGAATGGTCAGTTTGCGCTTGCCGCCGACTTTCATGCCGACCACGCCCTCATCCCAACCTTTAATCACCATGCCGCCGCCCAGTGCGAAGCTGAACGGGTCGTTACGGTCTTTGCTCGAGTCAAACTTGGTGCCGTCGGTCAACCAACCCGTGTAATGCACGACAGCCATCTGTCCTTTTTGGGCGGTTGCGCCAGTGCCGACGGACAATTCTTCAATTTGCATTTGTTCATTCATGATGTTTTTTCCTCTCGAGCCATTATTGTACGGCAACCAGTTCCACATCAAAGATTAAGGCTGCATTTGGTGGGATCACGCCGCCGGCGCCAGCCGCGCCGTAACCGAGTTTGGCTGGGATAATCAGACGGCGGATGCCACCCACTTTCATGCCGACAATGCCCTGATCCCAACCTGGAATGACTTGTCCTTGCCCAAGGTTAAATTTAAACGTGTCTTTGCCGCAAGACGTGTCAAATTGCGTGCCGTTGGTCAAACGCCCAATGTAATTCATCACGATTGGCTTGCCAGAGACGGCTTCAGCCCCCGAACCAATCATTTTATCCTCGATCTTAAGCTCTTGAACATCCGCATCTTTGACGCCCGTCAGTGCTGGCGGCTGCGAGGCGCACAAGACCGAATTCCCTGGGGCACTCACGGCGGCAGTCGGCGTGGTTGCTGCGGGTGCGCTTGACGTGCTCGAGGAGGAACTGGTTTGAGAAATCACCAGTAAACCCACGGCGGCAATGATGGCAATAACGATTCCGGCAAGAATACCTTTGTTCATGGACGCAATTCTAACCCGAAGCTCGAGAAAATGATTTTAGCGTCATAACTTTAGTCCCCGATTGAAATTTGTTCCAGATCATATTCACCAACGCAGCTCGAGTGAACAGTGAAAACCCAATTGAACCTTTTCAGAATCCTTTGCGTACTAACCCTCGAGACACCGTTCTTTCTGGAGGTTTTTTATGAAGAAGCTCACTCGAATGTCCTTGATTGCCGTTGCCGTACTTGTGCCTGTGGCGTTGGCTGCGCCCATGTTCAAGTTCAGTGCCGACCCGAAAATGAACGCCATGATGATGGCAGACACCATTGAATTGACGGCGTATCCAAAGTTGCCATTGGTTTTTAAATCCATTGCTGGTGCAAAAGCCACGCTGGTTTATAAGGGCGCAGATGCTGGCACGGTCTATGCGTTTTACGACAAGGCGTTTAAATCTGAAGGCTGGAAAGATGCGCCAATGGGTGCAATGGCTGGCGATACCATGACCAAAACCGCAGGCGACACGATGACCAAACCTGCCGACGATACGATGACGAAACCCGCAGACGACACCATGACCAAGCCCGCCGATACAATGGCAAAGCCTGCCGACACCATGACCAAAACCGACACCATGATGGGTGCGGAAAACATGAAGATGAAAGACGGCAGTTACCAAGGGCATTACACTTTCAAGAAAATGAACCTTGGCGTGACCACACAGGTCAAAGACGGAAAAACCATCGCGTACTTTAACGTCAAATAAGGCAAACGGCTGATTGAATTCAGCCGTCATTTTTCTTTTGGGGATTCACTCGAGAATCTCGGGTCTAAAAGCAGGTCTTCACTCAGGAGGTTGGTATGAAAAAAGGTATTTTGATCGTGTCCGCGTTGGTTCTTTCCGGTATTGCTTTGGCTGCGCCGATTTTTAAATTTGGCAAAGATGAGGGCGCGAACATGATGATGAAGGGTGAAACCATCACCATCAGCGCGTATCCGAAATACAAGTTGCTGGCGAGAAGCATTGGCAAAACGTCGGCGTCTTTGATTTTTGAAGGCGCAGTTGCCCATGATCCGTTTGTGTATTACGAAGCCGCCCTGCAAAAAGACGGTTGGAAACTTGCCGATGATGCCATGATGAAACCAGGCGACACGATGGCAAAACCTGGTGATACCATGACCAAACCAGGCGACACCATGATCAAACCAGGGGATACAATGGCGAAACCAGGTGATACCATGACCAAACCAGGCGATACCATGACAAAAAGTGATGACGCCATGATGATGCAAAAATCATTTGAGGCGAAATTTACCCTCAAGACCTACACCATCACGCTGTCCTCGAAATTGAGCCAAAAAAACCGCGTGACCGTTGACTTTCAATTGAAATAAACCTCGAGCTTTTTGTTGCCCGAGCCAAAAAAACACCGAACCAGAATTGCGTTCGGTGTTTTTGATTTGAAGGTGTTTAGCGGCGCCGACGGCGTTGACGGTCGGCGCCAGCCACCAAGTTTGCGGGGGTGGCAGGTTGTGCACCCTCTGCGCCAGCGATCACAGGGCGAACCCGAGGACGTTCAACGCGAGGAATACTCGGGACTGGGTTGGTACTGCCCTCGAGTGGACCTTTTTGGGCGAGATTGTGATTGACGGGGGCAACCCCGGCGGCAGTCACGTGCGGTTTGGGGCGGCGTTCTTCAAGA
>CAXTTL010000208.1:0-8673 GCA_964247135.1 uncultured Deinococcales bacterium
TGGTCGCAACTGCTGTTCGCGTGGGCGCAGTCGTTCATGCCGGCGGCATTTATTTTCGCGCCGCGCATTTTGTCGGCTGCATCGAGCACGTTACTTGCCGCAAAGTTTGTGACATATTCTTTGCCACTTCGTCCACCGCGCAAGATCACATGCCCGTCTGGGTTGCCATTGGTTTGTACCACACTTGCCAGCCCGTCAGAGTTGATGCCCAGAAAAACTTGTGGGCTGCTCGAGGCAACAATCGCGTCCACGGCAACTTGGGCGTTGCCTTCGGTGCTGTTTTTAAAACCAATTGCCATTGAAAGTCCGCTCGCCATCGTGCGGTGCGTTTGAGATTCGGTGGTTCGTGCGCCAATCGCGCCCCAAGCCACAAGGTCAGACATAAACTGCGGTGCGAACGGGTCGAGCATTTCGGTGGCGACACCCAACCCGAGTTCGTTGACCTTAATCATCAAATCGCGGGTTTGCTTTAAACCCTCGAGAAAATCGTTGGTAAAATTCATTTCAGGGTCGTTCATAAAACCGCGCCAACCCACCGTGGTACGAGGTTTGTCCACGTAAACCCGCATCAAAATCAGCAATCTGTCCTCGTACTTTTTTGCCAGTGCCGACATTTTCTCGGCGTACTCGAGCGTCTGATGTGCATCATGCACCGAGCAAGGACCTGCAATCACAACCAGGCGCGGGTCGGTCTTGCGAATGATGTTCCGCACACCTGCTCGAGCCTTCTCCACGGTCGCTCGAGCGGCTTCTGAGGTTGGGAGCAAGGCTTTGATCTCACCAGGGGTTGGCAAAGGGGTGAAACTGGCAATGTTGATGTTCTCGAGTGGCATGGTGATTCTCCTTTTGTACGAGTGGATACATCGTTAACTTATGTCCAAAAAAAATCCCAGCAATGCTGGGCGGGTTTGACAAACTACAATCAACGCCTGCCCGGTGGGAAACCGAACCAATACGCATAAAAATAGCTTGACGTGATTTGCACGGTACAAGCGTGACATGACAGACAAAACTTGTCAACCCTGAAACTCGAGTCAAAAAAATGGCGAGGAATTTCTCCCCGCCATTCAAGAATCAAATCTTATTCCTGGGCTTCGATACGGTTGAAACCTTTAGGTGCTCCGACCTTATCCGCAATCACATTCTCGAGGTACTTCACCACGTTCTTAAGCGGCACGCGGTTCAGCACATCCTCGAGGAACGCCGTGACCAGCATTTTCTCGGCAATCGGTTTGGGAATGCCCCTCGAGCGCAAGTAAAACAGCTCTTGCGCGTCCACAGGACCCGTCGTGCTGCCGTGCGAGCACCGCACGTCATTGGCGTTGATCTCGAGTTGCGGCACACTGTCGGTTCGGGCTTCATCAGAAAGCAAGAGCGTGCGGTTTTTCTGGTACGCATCGGTTTTTTGAGCGTTCAATTCGACTTTAATCAAACCAGAAAACACCCCTCGAGCCTTGTCCGTGAGCACGCCCTTAAACAGCAAATCCGAGTGTGCTCGAGGTTTCTGGTGATGTTGCAAGGTGTAATGGTCAAAGTGCTGGTCTTTGTCGGCAAAGTACACTGCCAGCATCTCCGAATTCGAGTTCTCGGACAGTGCCGTTTGCACCTCCGAGCGGCTGAGGGTTGCGCCCATCGTCACATACAAGCTGTTCAGGGTTGCATCACGCTCGAGGTTCGATTTGATGCGTTGAATGTGCGTGAAACCACGACCCCAATTTTGAATTGCCACATAGCGCAAGTTCGCGCCTTTGCCCAGGAACAATTCGACCACACCAAAGTTCGCAGCTTTCAAATCAGGGCTGTCTTGCTCATCAATGTAGGTCACTTTCGCGTTGTCCTCGAGCACCACCAACGTCCGAGAAGCCGTAAAAGTACCCTCTTGATCGAGGTAACGGAAACCACCGAGCGGCAACTCGAGTTCGACATTTTTGGGCACGTACAAGAAAAAACCATTGTCCCAAAGTGCGGCATTCAGCGCCGTGAACTTGTCCTCGTCCAAATCAGGAATCGCTTCGTAACGCTCGAGCGCCTGCGCGGTTGGGGCTGGGTACGCCGCGCCCACGACGCTGTACAAATACTTTTGCACGAGTTCTGGATGCTCAATCACAGCCGTTTTCAAGTCCGTGAAAATAACGCCTTTCGCCTCGAGGTCACTTGGGACATCCTTAAAAATAACGCTCGAGCCAGAAAGCACGATACGACCCGCCGCGTCCGTAGAGGCGAGGCGATCTCGAATTTTTGCAGGCAATTCATCAAGGCTCGAGACTGCTGGCATGGGTTGTGCAGGACTGAAATTTTCGGGTTTGAACCGACGCAGATTGGTGTACTTCCAGGATTCCACAGCCGTTGTAGGCACTTTGCGGTCATGGTAAATCTCGAGGGCTGAAAGACGGGATTTCTCGAGCCATGCGGGTTCGTTGTGGCTCGAGATGGTGAAGGGGGATTGGGTTACTTGGGTCATAGGTTCTCCAAAATGAGTGATTACCACTCCAATTCAAATCCGTTTGGATTCAGTTTGATTTGATCCGTAATGATTCTTATATTAAATGATCTAATAATTCCTGAGTTATATTCGACTTCCAACTCTGTTTCCTTACCATCTTGAATAACCTGAGATTTTTTCCCATAATATCCTTGGATTACAGCGATTATTTTTTCCTGCTCTTCTCCTTGGACTTTTGCAACAACCGGAGCACCTGAAAAACCTTGATTTACTATCCCATCTAAGTAATAAATATCATTTTTTGAATCAACTCCAGAAAAACAAGCTTTTTTTACCAATCCAATGGGAAATCCATCGTTAGATTTTAAAGTATCAGTGAACATGCTATACGGAAAACCACAATAAAACACATCTTGTCCTATTTGTACATTTGCAGAATTCAGTTCAATATTCCAGCCATTTTGGTTTGGTCTAGTTGGGATTTTGGGGGAAAAAATAGCCAAATCAATTGAATCATTTCCAAGCCATGTTACGTCTGTTGGTAACCATGTCCATTTATAATCTTTTGAGTAGTAAATTGGTTTTTCTGAACAGTAATCTTCAACGACATGTTTTGCAGTAATTAGATATCTTTTTGAGTCTAAGTCAACCAAGAATCCCGTTCCATGATTACTTCCACATTTTATCCAATACGTTCTAGTAAAAATATTGCGGGTAATCATACTGCCTTTCAAATCAATACTTTTAATATTGAGAAATTTAATTTTGAATTCTAATCCTCAGCTTACATAAGCTCGATTATTTAAACTAATTTGAGTTTCATTTTAACTTCGTGCGCAGAGAAAGTTTTAGAGCTTGTAATCTCAATCAATCCCTTACGGATTGAACGGGCTTCTTCTACGCTTAGTTCTTCGTTTTCTTCTGGATGAACTCCAAGTAAAGCGTTATATTCCTCGAGTGGCAACAAAATAAAAGTTTGACCTGTTTCATCAGTAATTTGTTGATGTGCCACAATCATTGTTTGCCCCCTAAAACTTTATTCTCGAGTTTAGTTCAATCCAGCCCATTCAAGAAGTTTATTCGACATAACTCGAGTTTCAATTTTCATTTTGTTACTTTTCTCGAGCGTATTCCAAACTTCATTCCACTGCCGAGTCCATTTTGCAAGTTGACGTTGCATGTCAATCAGTTCTGTTTGAAGCTCAAAGTTAACTTCTGAAGCTGTCCATTCAATAAACCACATGGCTTCTCGAGCAAAACCTTTTGTGCCTTCTTGGTTTTGATGTTGTTCGAGCGAATCTGCAAGCCTATTGACGGTCACAGCCAGATTTCCAAGTCGTGCTTGAATTGGCAATCTCGAAAAACTTTTGTAAAACATGGCTGCTTTCATGGTTGTACTCCAGCGAATAATCTTTCAACAATTGATTTAACTCGAGCTTTCAAGTTTTCATCTTGAGTGTAATACTTCGTTTGCCATCACTCGGGCGTTGGTTGATATAAGAATCGTAAGCCATTTCTTGACGGTCTACATACCAAAATTGCGGAAATAATGTTTGTATCTGGTAAGTATTTCATCTTTATTCGCTGGGTTTAGATCGCCACGGTTGACGTTTGATGTCTTCTTTAAACTCTGCAAGGTCTTCGGCTGGTATTGGTTCAGCAAGTTCTCGAAGAATACGTTTAAATTCGTCTTTATCAGCTTGAGTTCGTTGTACTCGAACATCGGGCAAATCTGGGTATTTGAACGCGGGATCAGTATCTATTACTTTTTTCAGTCGCTCGAGAGTTGTTTCGGTCATGTGGTCTATTCGTTCAATTATTTCTTCTCGCATGGTCATGATTTCACTCCTCTCGAGCTTCCTAAACGTCTTTAACCCACTGATCCTTCCATCTCGAGTTCAATCAAGCGATTGAGTTCCACCGCGTACTCGAGTGGGAGTTCTTTGGCAATCGGTTCGATAAACCCGCGCACGATTAAACCGGTTGCGGCTTCTTCGCTTAATCCGCGAGACATCAGGTAGAACACTTGCTCGTCGTTGATTTTAGAGACGGTGGCTTCGTGTCCGACTGAAGCAGTTTTTTCTTCGATTTCGATGTACGGGTAGGTGTCGGTGCGGCTGTCGTCGTTTAACAGAAGCGCATCGCATTCGACGTTGCTTTTGGCGTTGGTTGCACCATCGTAAATCTTGACCAAACCTCGGTAACTCGAGCGTCCAGAGTTTTTGGAAATGGATTTGCTCACGATGCTCGAGCTTGTGTTCGGCGCGAAGTGAACGACTTTGCCACCTGCATCCTGGTGCTGTCCGGTGTTTGCCATCGCAATGCTTAGAATCTCACCTCGAGCGTGTTCCTCGAGCAAGTACGTGGCTGGGTATTTCATGGTGACTTTGCTGCCCAGGTTGCCGTCCACCCATTCCATGTGAGCGCCTTGGTATACGGCGGCGCGTTGGGTCACGAGGTTGTAGACGTTGTGCGACCAGTTTTGAATCGTGCTGTAACGCATCCGAGCGTCTTTTTTGACCACAATTTCGATCACGCCACTGTGAAAGCTGTCGCTCGAGTAGCTGGGTGCTGTGCAACCTTCGATGTAGTGGGCGAATGCGCCCTCTTCGATCACGATCAGGGTGCGCTCGAACTGCCCCGAGTTTTCGGCGTTGATGCGGAAGTAGGTTTGCAGTGGGATGTCCACTTTCACGCCTTTTGGCACGTAGACAAAACTGCCGCCAGACCAAACGGCACTGTTGAGTGCGGCAAACTTATTGTCTTCTGGTGGGATGACCGTGGCAAAATACTCGCGGAAGATTTCTGGGTGCTCGCGCATTCCGTCTTCAATGGACAAGAAGATCACGCCGAGTTTTTCCCACTCTTCTTTAAGATTGTGATAGACCATTTCCGATTCGTACTGAGCGCCCACGCCTGCCAGCATTCCGCGTTCGGCTTCTGGGATTCCAAGTTTGTCAAATGTTCGTTTGATTTCGTCTGGCACGTCGTCCCAGGTTCTCGAGTTCAGCTCGTCGGTGGGTTTGATGTAGTAGTAAATGTTTTCTAAATCAAGTCCGCTTAAATCTGCGCCCCAGGTTGGAATGGGTTTGGAGTTGTAAATATCAAGCGCTTTCAGCCTAAACTCGAGCATCCAGGCGGGTTCGTTTTTGGCGCTCGAGATCATTTTGACGACATCGGCGGACAAGCCTTTTGGGGCTTTGATGGTGTACTTTTCGGGCTGACTCCAGCCGTATTCGTAACCGTCGTTGATTTTGGCGACTTCTGGGTTGGGTAGGTTGTCGGTGTACTGTGTCATGACGTGCCTCCTCGAGTGAATTAATCTGCGGCGTTAAAAACTGGTTTCGGCAGGCTGGCAGCGTAATCTTTGACCCATTCGTAACCCTGAGCCTCGAGTTTGGTGGCAAGGCTCTTGTCGCCGGTTTGTACGATGCGTCCGTCAACCATGATGTGCACTTTGTCGGGTTCGATCATGTCCAGAATCCGTTGGTAGTGCGTGACGATGAGTGCCGAGAAGTTTTCGCCGCGCATGGCGTTCACGCCTTGGCACACAACTTTGAGCGCATCAATGTCAAGTCCTGAATCGGTTTCGTCCATGATGGCGATGCTCGGCTCGAGCATCAGCATTTGCAGGATTTCGTTGCGTTTTTTCTCGCCGCCCGAAAAGCCTTCGTTGAGGTAACGGTTGACCCAGCTTTCGTCCCATTGGAGCAGCGCTAGTGATTTTTGAAGTTTGGTGTAGAACGCCATGAATTGCACCTCTTCGCCGGTGCGGGCTTGAATCGCAAGGCGCAAGAAGTTGGCGACGGTCACACCAGGAATCTCGACTGGGTATTGAAACGCCAGAAAAACACCTTTGCGGGCGCGTTCGTCGGCTTCCATCTCGAGGATGTTCTCGCCGTCCAAGAGCACTTCGCCGCGTTCGACCACGTATTCTGGAGCGCCTGCGATCACTTTGGCGAGGGTGCTTTTGCCGTTGCCGTTGGGTCCCATGATGGCGTGAATTTCGCCGCGCGGAATGGTCAGGTTGACGCCGTGGAGGATCATTTCGCCGTTGACGCTAGCCCATAAATCTTTGATGACGAGTTCTTTCATGTTTTCTCCTGAACAATCTCGAGTTGTTGTCTGGCTCGAGATTGATTGTTGTGCTGGGTCATTCCGCAATTGAGAATGATTCCTAACTGATTAAAGATTACACCGATAAAGACTTAATCTCAAGTGCATTGGTCAGGATTCGCAAGGCTTGAGTTTTGTGATCTGCAACTGAACCAAAGCGCGTGTTTGGGCGTATCGTTTGTGTATGAATACGAACCTTCAAAATCTGGAAACCGCCACCTTTGGCGGAGGTTGCTTTTGGTGTCTCGAGCCTTTGTTTGATAACCTCAAGGGCGTGACCGACGTGGTGAGCGGTTATGCGGGCGGGCATTCCGTCAACCCGACGTATCAGCAAGTTTGCTCCGAAACCACGGGTCATGCCGAGGTGATTCAAGTCAAATTTGACCCCAGTATCGTCAGCTATCAAGAACTGCTCGAGGTGTTTTTCACCATGCACGACCCAACCACGCTGAACCGTCAAGGCAACGATGTCGGCGAGAGCTATCGTTCAATTGTTCTGTATCACAACGCCGCACAACTCGAGACGGCAAAAAATGTGATCTCGAGCTTTGAGCAGCAAAAAATTTGGGATCACAAGTTTGTGACCGAACTTGCGTCCTACACCGTTTTCTATCCCGCCGAGGATTACCATCAAGAGTATTTCGCCCGCAATCCTGGGCAGGGGTACTGCCGCATTATCGTCGCGCCTAAAGTCGCCAAGTTCCGCAAAATGTTCCTCGAGAAATTGAAGGTCTAATCCTTGGAAGATCACAGGCTTGAGTTCCAGCCTGATGCCTTTAGGCTCGAGTTATTGTTAGAATTCGCAACATGGGTTATTTGCAGTCACTTTTTTCGGGTGGACCTCTCGGCATCGTTTACGGTGCCCTTATTTTATACTGTCTGTATCACGCGATCTCGAGGCGGGCGCAGCCGTACTGGTTTTTTCTGATTTTGTTTATTCCTGCCATCGGTGGCATCGCCTATTTTGTCATGGAAGTGCTGCCCGATTTGCGGCGCGGTAACCTGAGCATTGACACCAGCGTTTTTCAGAGTTCCAACACCAAGATTTTAAACAAAGAACGTGCGCTCGAGGAGATGGACACGCTGGACAACCGCATGAATCTGGCGCGAGAGTACAAGCTGGCGGGGCGGCTCGAGGATGCCAAAAAGATGCTGGAGTCCGTCTCGAGCATTCATCAGCAAGACCCTTACGTGCGCTTTGAGCTGGCAGATTTGTACTTTCGGGAAAACAACCTCGAGAAAACCCGCGAGATTCTGACTGGCGTGCTCGAGGGTTGCCCTGAAGAATTGCGCTACCGTGCAAAACTATTGCTTGCCCGAACATTGGATGGTTTGAATGAACTCGAGAATGCCGAGAAGTATTACCGCGAAGCCACCACGTACTTTACTGGTGAAGAGGCGAGAGTCCGATTGGCGCAGTTTTTGATCGCGCACGACCGCAAGCCTGAAGCCAAAAAGTTGCTCGAGGATGTCTTGCGCAATTACAAGCGCTCGGCAAGCGTTTATCAACGCCAGCAACGCGAGTGGTTTGATTTGGCTGGGAAATTACTGAAAGAACTTTGAACTACGCTTATCTCGACTGAGGGGGTTTTGATGAAATACGTTTTGATTCTGGCTTGGTGCCTGGGTACGCTCACAGTTTCGTTTTCCAGCGCCAGAACCTCGAGCGTTCAAAGCCAGAAGGGCGTCTATGTTGTTGACAGCCTTGTGATCGCTCAGGATCAGAGCATGGATGTCATCAGTCAAGAAATGATCACCAAAAACCGTGGTTATGTGCTCTTCAAAAACGGTGTGGTTTTTGATGGAATTCCTCGGGTTCCGCCGAGCGAATTCGATGTTGCCAAATCCAAAACCTTAGAGCCGAAACGTTGGGGAACGTGGTCACTGGAAGGTAAGATTTTGAAGGTCAGCACGACCAGTGTTAAGCGCTACAGCAATTGGTTTAAGACCGAGCCTGGCAGCAAAGGCAAAAAGCTCGCAGCGTACTATTGGACGGTGGCTACACTCTCGAGCGGATCGAACTTGGGCGAGTTGGCAACCGTCAGGGCGTTTCAGGGCATTACAGCGCCTTGCATATTGGTTGACGTAAGCGCAAACTAAACCATGAAACCCTA
>CAXTTL010000209.1:0-8631 GCA_964247135.1 uncultured Deinococcales bacterium
GGCAATTTTGATTATTCGTGAAGCATACCCGAAACTGGCACACCCAGCGACGCTCGAGTTGCCAGTTTTGGGTTTGTTGATGAACGGTTTGGCGAGCGTCATCAACGGCGCGTGGGCGGTGTTTTTGATTCACCGTGGTCGGGTCTGGCGCTCGGTGGCGCTGACCGCCGACGGCAAGCACTTGGTGACCGATGTGCTGACCTCGATTGGGGTGCTGCTCGGGGTCGGTTTGGCAGATGTGACACACTGGGCAATCCTCGACCCAGCGATGGCGATTTTTGTCGCGCTCAACATCCTCTGGAGCGGCTGGGGATTGATTCGCGGAAGCGTCGATGGTTTGATGGACGCCGCCGCCAGTCCCGAGATGGTCTCAAGGGTGCGCCGCCTGGTGGGCGTACATGCCACCGGAGCGCTCGAGGCGCACGATTTTCGCACCAGGCACGCCGGAAGGACTATTTTTATCGAATTTCATCTGGTGGTGCCCGACGCCATGACCGTGCTCGAGTCTCACAAAATTTGTGACCGTATCGAGGCGGCGCTGCAAGACGAGGTTGAGGGGGCTATCGTGACGATTCATGTCGAACCCGCCGAGAGCGCCCAGCATCAAGGGGTTTTGGTGCTTTAGATTTCCCCAGATAGAGTTTGGTAGGGTGCGCCTCGCGCACCAGGAACATGTTACTGACGGTGCGCGAGGCGCACCCTACGGGTTTGAGATGTTCAAAAAATAATGCTTGGTTCTCGAAGAAATTCGCACTTTTCAAGGTTTTTCCTGAACACTTCTAAAGCCAATCGTGGTTTGACTGGCTTTGCAATTGACAGGCAATGTTTAAAATATAATTTCCAATGCTGACCACTGAACTCTTAATCTCGAGGTTTAACGCTGGTGTGATCGAACCCAAAGCGCTTACGGGTTCCAAACTCGATTTTGAACGGATCGAAACCACCCTCGAGTTGTTCGGCGCGTTTCACGGTCGCACGCGCGGCGAACTCGACGAGGCACTGCGCGAGGATGAGGCGGACAGCATTGATTACCGCGTTCGGCGCGGTTTGGCGCATTTGCTTTATTCCGAACGCTGCGAGTTTGTCACCCAAGCGATTCTCGAGCCGACATTGTTGCGAGATCGGGTGTTCGCGCTTTCCGCCCAACAGCGCCCGACGCTCGAGACTTCAAATCTGGTGCTCGAGAAACTGGCATTTGACCTTGGCACAGAACTGGGTTTGGAAATTTCAGCTCCTGACCTCGAGCGCAGCTTGTACGCCGACTTGCGCGAGAACCAAGTGATCGTTTTTGAACCCGCCGATGCACGGTGGCTGCTCGAGCGTTTTAATTTGGCGCAAGCCCAAGGCATCCTTTATCGCGCCTCCGAGTTGCTGATCACCGCCCACCGCAACGACCCTGGCGAGTACAAGCGACTGTTCAAATACCTTAAACTTTTTGGCTTGATGCACCGCATCGAGGGCGACCCCGACGCCGGCTACACGATTGTTCTCGATGGTCCCTCGAGTTTATTCAAGCCCAGCACGCGCTACGGTGTGGCGTTCGCCAAGTTTTTACCGGCGCTCCTGCACACCAGCAAATGGTCACTCACGGCAAAAATCATTCCTCGCAAAGACTTTGGCACCGAACCCGACGAGGCGACCTTTACGCTGGACGCCAGCACCAAACTGAGCAGCCATTACGCCAAAGGAAAAGAGTTTGACAGCATCCTCGAGCAAGGTTTTTCGGAGCGTTTTAAAAAACTAAAATCAGCCTGGAAACTCGAGCGCGAGGTGGACATCGTCGATTTGGGCGGCACGGTCATGATTCCAGATTTTAGGTTGGTTCATGACGACGGACGCAGCCTGCTCTTGGAGATCATCGGTTACTGGCGACCCGATTATTTGAAACGCAAACTCGAGAAATTGCGGCGTAGCCAACGTCACGACATTGTGATTGCCATCTCGAGCCGCCTGAATTTGGGTGATGAGATCAAAAAACTCGACGGTTTAGAGGAAAACATCATTTGGTTTAAGGGCGTGCTCGAGCCGAAGGAGGTGCTCGAGGTCGCGCAAAGACTTCGGGCAAGCATCACCTCGCCGCTCACCTAAGACCGAATCGCAGTGTTGTGGCATCTCGAGCAGTGTAAAAGTTGCTCGGTGTTTTTTTCGCCATACCGATTGAACATTCTCAAACCTGGCTCGAGATGAGGTCATTTCGGGTGAAACGCTGTAAAATGGTTTTAAATGAATACCAAACTTTGGTTTATCTTGGCAATTGTATTGATCAAAGGCATGGGTGAAGCCACAATTTTGCCTCGTGCCAGCAATTTGCTGATGTCTTGCGATTCGGCTCAAGAGGTTGTTTTGATTCCAGCCCGTCTGCCAAGCACGGATTCTCCCACTTCGTTGAGCATCGTGCGCTTTTTAAAATCAAAACCTGCGCGGCACTTCTCCGAAACGTTTGACCTTCGCTACGACGGCGCAGGCATGGGAAAACAAGCTTGGCAACTGTTCAAAGCTGGAACCCAAATCAGGCTTGGTCAAATCATCCTCAAGTCCAATCAGGCGTATGACGATGGAATTTCCCCGAGTTTGGAGCTGGATTTACCTTCGGGGATGTACAGCGATTGCCGCTGGTTTGCGGGTCAAATCCTAGCCATCACCACCGCCAAGCGAACGGTTTACCTGATCGCCAAAAACCCAAAAGGAGATGTGCGAGACGCCAAGAATTGGAAGGACCTCGGGTTGACTTATCAATCTTTTGATTACGCAGCCGCACCAACAAATAAAGCCTCCACGGAGATTTCAGGTGGCAGCTTGCTGCAACTTAAAAATGGCACAAAACGGTTTTCGTTCGTTAAAAAAGGCTATGTTTACCAAATTGATTTGGATAACCTTGGAAACTCGAGCATCTCGGTTTTGCGATCTGCGCGGTTGTTAAGCAGGGAAATGGCGATGGCGCAAGGTTTTGTCGTGCCAGCAAATTTAAAATGACACAAGCCCCTGCCATTTGGCACTAAACTCGAGGCATGAACCTCGGCTATTCTTTTTGCCCCAACGACACCTTTATTTTTTATGCCCTGACCCACGGTAAAATCGCACTGACAGAACCCGTTCACGAATTGCTCGAGGATGTCGAAACCCTGAACCAATGGGCGCTTTCTGGCAAACTCGAGATGACCAAAATCTCGTATCACGCCTTTGCCCATGTGCGCGAGCATTACGTGGCGTTGCGCTCTGGCGGTGCGCTCGGGCGCGGGGTGGGACCTTTGATCGTGGCAAAAACCAAGCTTGAGAGTTTGGTTGGGAAAACCGTGGCGATTCCTGGGAATTTGACCACCGCATTTTTGCTCTTAACGCTTTCCCAACCCGAAGGCGTGAAAACGGTGGTCATGCGTTACGACGAGATCATGCCCGCCATCGAGCGCGGCGAAGTTGATGCGGGGCTTATCATTCACGAATCGCGCTTTACCTACCCTCGGCACGGCTTGGTGAAACTGCTGGACTTGGGCGAATGGTGGGAATCTGAAACGGGTTTACCGATCCCGCTCGGGGCAATTCTGGTCAGGCGCGATCTTCCACTCGAGACCCAAAGGGCATTAAATGCTGCCGTCAAAGCCTCGCTCGAGTATGCCTACGCACACCCGTTTGAGCCAAAAGCCTACATTCGCCAGCACGCGCTCGAGATGGAAGATGCGGTCATGCAGGCGCATATCGATTTGTACGTCAACGAATTTAGTTTAGATGTTGGCGAATTGGGTGAAAAAGCCGTGAAGGAACTCTTTGCCCGTGCCGAAGCCCGAGGTTTGATTCCAGCCTCGGAAAGCAGTTTATTTGTAACGCTCGGGGATGCAATCTAGATTCTTTTGATTTAAACTTTGCCAAATGAATCTCGAGCGGCAA
This sequence comes from uncultured Deinococcales bacterium, assembly GCA_964247135.1. GTDB lineage: Bacteria > Deinococcota > Deinococci > Deinococcales > JAAFIG01 > JANXTZ01. Next base: position 3,883 of record CAXTTL010000209.1, read on the forward strand.
GCCCTCAGGTTTGGTTGGACGGTATTTCCCTACATCGTCTCCATCGTTGTCTTTTGGAAATTGATTGAACCGATCACGCCGAACAATCTGCTCGATCACGGACTCGAGTTGACGGTGGCGGGAACCATTTTGATCTTCTGGCTCATTTTTGCCTTCATCGCTGGCTTAAAGCTGTGGTGTCGATTTCGCGGCGCTGAGCTGGATGAGGACGAGTACATTCACAGTCTGGCTCGGGTGCGCGGTTTGGTGTTGACTCAAGGACACGAAGAGATTCGTTGACGTTTAACCGCCAAAAACCTGCGTCCACAATCGTGCGCCGTTCGAGTCAAACACCCGAACTCGAGCGGCTGGCACGGATTCTGGCAGCACGAACTTGATCTTTGTACCGTGAGCCACCTCGAGAATTTTGCCGTTTGGGGCGACCAACTCGCTCGAGTAGGCGTAATGGTGCTCGGCGTTGATTTCAAGCTCCAAGGTCCGACCTTTCCAGAACAGTTTCTCGAGCGTGATTCCGGTGCTCGAGTAAAAATGCCCCAACTCGAGCGCCGTCAGAATTGCCGTCTGCTCGAGCTTATCGGCTTGAACCATGACAAAAGCTTGTCCTGGCAGGCTTTTATAGCCCCAGAATTCGCCTTGAAAATCGTGCGAATCGTCGCTGGCGATACCGTACCAGAGGTGGTTGGCTTTGATCAGACCGTCCCAGAATTCGTCGGTGCTTTTCTTGCCGCCCACGCCCAAATTGTTGCAGTCCGTGCTGGCATTCCAAACCTCAAACAATTTGCAGTTGCGCACCCCCAGCAGGTGTTTGGACTCGAGCGCCCAATGAAAATTAGGATGGTTAACAATCGGCACGCCGCCCAAGCCGCGAATGCCGTCGATGGCGCCCTGCAAGCACGCCTCGATGGTTGGATAGGTGCGCAACTCTGGCATGGCGGTGATGCCCAAACCGTTGACATGCACCGGCAAACGCTCGGCAACCGTGGTGATCTCGACGCCAGGAATTGCCAGGAAGCTCGAGTCCGCCAGATCGGTCGCCCAGGTCGGGTCGAACGGATGGTTGTGATCGGTCATGCAAACAAAATCGTAACCGTGATTTTTATACCAGCCCAAGACCTCCGCTGGGCTGGTATCGCCATCAGAGACGTAAGAATGTGTGTGGGTGTTGCCTTTAAACCAGGGCATCAGGAATACCTCGAGAATGTCATGGCAGCAATTTAACCAATTCGATATGAAGTTTTTGCTTTTGCTGGCTCATTCTCGAAAAGTCCTGTGCCGCACCGTCAAACCCGAGACCATTCATTACTTCCAACTCGAAAAATCTAGGCAGGCAACCACAACCACGCATTGCTCGGAATCTCGAGCGATACTTTTTGCCCCCTGGCAAAAACTTGATCGTTTTCCACTCGAGCGACCCAAGTGTCAGCGCCAACTTTTAAAATCACTTGCTGGTCTGCACCCAAGTAGGTGACCAGTTCAATCACACCCTGAACGGAGGCATTTTGCCCAGCCTCGAGCGGTTTGAGTTCAATGACTTCTGGGCGCACGCCGAGCCGTCCAGTTTTATTCTCGAGGTTTGGAATGTTTACGACCTGTCCACTGACCCTAAAACTCGAGTTGCCTAAAGCTTCGGCAGGCATCAGGTTCATTGCCCCAACGAATGCCGCCACGAAAGGACTGGCGGGGGTGGCGTACAAGTCCCTAGGTGTGCCGAGCTGCTCGATGCGACCCTGGTTCATGACGACCACGCGGTCAGACATGCTCATGGCTTCCTCCTGGTCGTGGGTGACCAGCAAGGTGGTGATGCCCAAATCGAGTTGCAAGCGCCGCAACTCGGTGCGCAACTCGGCACGGATTTTGGCGTCGAGCGCCGACAGCGGTTCGTCGAGCAACAAAACCCGAGGATTTGGCGCGAGCGCCCGAGCCAGCGCCACACGTTGACGTTGCCCGCCCGAGAGTGTCAAGACGCTGCGGCGGTCAAAACCGTGCAAGCCCACCACCTCGAGCAATTCTGAGACCCGAGCGTTCAGTTTGGAAGCTTCCCAGCCCGCCACGCGCAAACCGAAGGCGATGTTGCCCGCCACGCTTAAATTGGGGAACAGCGCGTAACTTTGAAAGACCATGCCGACGCGACGTTGTTCGGCGGGAACTTTGGTCACGTCCTGATCGCCAATCGAGACCCGCCCGGAATCGGGAATCTCAAACCCCGCCACCGCCCGAAGCGTGGTGGTTTTGCCGCAGCCGCTTGGACCGAGCAAACTGACCATCTCGCCAGGTTTCACCTCGAGCGAGACGTTATCGACGGCGGCTTTTCCGTTGTAGGTTTTTTTGATGTTCTCGAGTTTGATATTGACGCTCGAGATTGCGTTTGAGTTTGTCATGCGAGGGTCACCGCGTCTTTCACGTTGTCACTGCTGCGAAGTCCGAGCGCGAAACTGCCCAGCCCCCAAGCGATGGCAAATGCCAACACGCTGATGGCGGCGCTCTTATGTCCATCCTGGGAATTGGTCAGGTACTGGTAATAAGGGAGGGTTTCCCAGCTCGAGCCGACCAATAACTGTGCCAAAGAAAATTCTCCAAACGCCGCCGAAAGCGCCAGCACGCCGCCCGAAAGCACACCAGGCAGAACGCTCGGGAAAATCACCCATGCCAGAATTTGCAAATCGCTCGCGCCAAGGCTGCGTGCGGCTTCGGCGAGTTGACGCACGTCGGCGCTCTCAAACGCGTTCGCCACCGCGCGGTAAGCGTAAGGCATAACGACCACAGTGACCGCAGGAATCAACAACCAAGGCGTGCCAGAAATGGCGAGGGGTGGCGTCGAAAAAATCTTGATCAAACCCACCGCCATAATCACCCCAGGAAACACGAATGGCCACAGCGAAAAAAACTCGAGGGCGCTCGAGAGTTTGGGCGCGTACAGGGTGATGGCAAACAAAGTTGGCACCAGAAAAAAGATTGACAGCGCCACCGCCGAAAATGCCAGAATCAATGAACGTCCACCGTCCGCCCAAAACGTCGGATCGCCGAACAAATGCCCCCAAGCCTCGAGCGAGAAGGCTTTGGGAATCAGTTCGGTCCAGGAACTCGAGAGGCTGTAGACCAGCGTCATCAAGATTGGCAGCAGCAAATACGCCAGCAGCAAGCCAATAATCCCACGGCGCAAAAACGTCATTTTGCCCCCTCGAGTTGTGCCGCCCAACGCCTCGAGAAGCGGTACAAGACCAAACTGAGCAACAAGGTGACCGCCATCATCACGCTGAGTGCGGCGGCGGCGCCAGGGTCGTAACCAACCTGCCCAGAGACCTGAAAACCAATTTGGGTCGGCAATAAATTGATCGAACCTTGCGAGAGCGCGTAAACGGTGGCATACGCCCCGAATGAGTTGGCGAACAACAAAATCATTGAACCGAGCAAGGTCGGCAGCAAGACTGGAATCCCGACCTTCAACCAAAAACCCAGCGAACTTGAGCCTAAACCCCGCGCCGCCTCGAGCCATTCGCGTTGAATGGCGTTAAACGCGGGCAGCATCAAAACCGTCATCAGTGGCCACTGAAAATACAAGTAAACCCAATGCAAATTTTGTCGCCTGTAAATATCGATGGCGCCAATGCCGAATTTCTCGAGAATCAAATTCACGATGCCGCTCGAGCCGAGAATCACCACGAAAGCAAACGCCAGCGGCACGCCTGCAAAATTTGCGGCAACCCCAGAAATTGCGGTGGTAAAGCGTTTCACGTTCACATTTTTGCTCGACCAGATCGCGCCAGCCGTCAAGGTGCCAAGCACCGCTCCCTCGAGTGCTGTGAAAAAAGACAGGTTCACCGAATTGACCAGCGCTTTTAAAAACAAGGGCTTGGTGGCTTCCTGTAAATGCTCGAGGCTAAAACCAGTTTTGTTGGTAAAGGCAGACACCACCAGCAAAATTCCGGGCAAAATTTCAAACATCAACAAAAACGCCAAAAATAAAAACGCAACCGCAAAAGTCGCCCAACGAAGATTCAAATGAACCCCTTCCTGAAAATCAATGCAAAAAGGTGAAGGTCAAAGTAAAACCTACTTTTTCCCTTCACCCTCAGATTTCAACTCGAGTTACAACAGTTTAAGCTCGAGGTTTATTGTTCCACAACTTCGGTCGCCCACTTCTCGCCAATGCCTTTGACGATGTCTGGCATTTGCTTCCAAGCCACGATGGGTCTGACTTTCTTGTATTGATAGGTTGGGATCATTTGCGCCAGCACCTCTTTTGGCAACTTGGCACGGATTTTGGCGCGGATCGGTTGGGCGCCGCCCTTGGCGTACAAAATCTGACCCTCATCCGAGAACAAGAAATCCATGAACAACTTCGCCACGTTTGGACGGGCGGTGAAGGCGTTGATGACCGGCGCGTAAGGTCCGGTGGTGGTCGCATCGAGTGGAATGCGGATTTGCAAATCCATCTCGTTTTTGAGTTGACGGCGGAAGTTCAAACCGTTGTAATCCCAGTTGATGCCGATGGCGACCTCACCTTTTTGGATGTTGGCAAGGCTCGGCACGATTGGCGTGAGGTTGCCCGATTTTTGCAGTCTCGAGAAGAAATCGATACCTGGTTGAATGTTGGTTTCACTGCCCCCAAATGCCATTGCGGCGGCAATCACGGCGTACTGCGCGTTGGCGGCTTTGCGTGGGTCGTTGATGGCGATTTTGCCCTTGTATTCGGGACGCAGCAAATCGTGCCAGGTCTGCTGTTGTTCTTCAAGCAGATGAAACTTCAGC
>CAXTTL010000210.1:0-8626 GCA_964247135.1 uncultured Deinococcales bacterium
CCAAACCTTCAAGCGTTTGCTGGCTGGTCTGAACCCGCACGTTGCGCCCGCGCAGGGCGGTCAGGGTATCGGTCAAACTCGAGTTGTCGGACAAGGTCAAACTGCTTTTGTGAACGTTTTGGTTGCGGTCGGGCGGGGTTTCAAACTCGAGTCCCAAGACTTGACCAAGATTGTCGAGCACCACCAAGCTTTTTAAAATGTCGTCCATCGCCGGACGTGGAAACTCGAGCCTCAATTGCTGCCCAGTGACCTGCCCGCGACGTTCAAAAAATCCCAGACCGTGTTTGTAAAGGGTGACGCGCTTGATTGGAAGGCTCATGGGTTTTAGTGTAGTTCAAAAACCACGGAATCCAAAGATTGGACAAGAATCGATCAAGCACAACCGCAAACTCAGACTTCAATGGACTGCAATAAAGTCGACAGCGTGAATCTCCCAACGCAGTGCAGGCGGAATTTGGTTCTCGCATAGATCATCTCGAGCACCCAAATTGGAGGGTTTCTCGAGAACCTTCATCTGTTTCTCAAATCTTTTTCATCTCCTCGAGAGAACGTTGGAGATGAAGGTCGACGTCCAAAAATACCGTTCAATGTTCAAAACAAATGCAACAAGGCATTTGGCTTTAATGCTGTTTTGTCGGTGAAAAATCCTGAGGAGGACGTATGCAGCAGACCCAACCGAATCAGAACGAATCGCGCAATATCCCAGAAAACACCGCCACACGCGATCACCTCGAGACTTCACGCGCGATTGTGGCTCTCTTGTTCGGCAATGTCGAAACCCGCGTGTTCGCCACCCGCTGGTGGGACGGTTCAATCGATACACCAATCCTGGATGCCCAGTTCACGCTCGAGTTCTGCCGTCCTGGGGCACTCAGACGCATGTTGTTAAACCCGACCGAATTGTCTTTGGCTGAGGCTTTTATTCGCAACGATTTTGAGGTGGACGGCGATATCGAAATTGCCACCGCCCTCGAGACGCAATTCAGTGCCGGTGCCCGCTCCCCGCGTTCGGTGGCTCGTTTGGTGCCGCTTTTGCTGAAATTACCGACCGATGACCTGCCAGAAGCGGCAAAAAACATCAGACCAGGCGTCCGCGCCAACCCCAAGCACTCCAAGGAAACCGACGCCGAAGAGGTGCGTTCGCATTACGACAAGGGTAACGACTTTTATGCCCTCTGGCTCGACCGCCGCATGGTCTATTCGTGCGCCTATTTTGAAACCGGTGAGGAAGACATCGACACGGCGCAAGAAGCCAAACTCGAGCACATCTGCAAAAAATTGAGGCTCGAGCGCGGCGACCGATTGCTCGACATCGGCTGCGGTTGGGGCGGGTTGGTGATTCACGCCGCACAACATTACGGCGTGCGGGCGACGGGCATCACCATTTCCGAACCTCAAGCCGAACTGGCACGATCTCGGGTTCGGGAACTGGGACTCTCAGACTTGGTGCAGATCGAAGTGCGCGACTACCGAGATTTCCCGCCAGGCGTGATGTTCAATAAAATGGTCAGCGTCGGCATGGTCGAGCACGTGGGCGCACGCAACATTGAGCGGTACTTTAGCGAGGCGGCGCGTTTGCTCGAGCCAGGCGGCGTGTTCTTGTGCCACGGCATCATCGATCTGATGCCGCCCCGCACGCCGTTGATGCAGGCTATCGGCGATTTGGCTTGGCGCAAGCACTCGTTTTTAAACCATTACGTCTTTCCAGGCGGTGAAGTTTTGCCCGTCGCCACGTTGCTTCACGCCGCGCACAAGGCTGGTTTTGAAGCCCGAGACATGGAAAACTTGCGCGACCATTACGCCATCACCACCCGCCATTGGCGCAAGCGGCTCGAGGCGCATCAGAACGAGGTGATCCGTTTGGCTGGGCATCTTACCTACCGTGTGTACCGTCTGTATTTGGCGGCGGTCACACGAACCTTTTTGACTGGGCGCAACGGTTTGGCGCAAATGTTGTTGTTTAAGCCCGCCAACGATACCGTCCGGCGCTTGCCGTTGACGCGGGCTGACTGGTATCAAAAGTAAACTTTACAATCCACTCAGGCTAAACTCAAAGCGTCCGAAACGGCTTTGGCAACGCTGATGGCGTGAGGGTAACGCATTCGGGTCGGTCCGACGATGGCGACGCTGCCAAGTCCAACGCTCGAGCGAAAGCCAACCTGAATGGCGCTGATGCCGTTGGGGTCATCGACCGACAAATTGACGCTGCCTGGAGGAAGGTTTGAATTATTTGAATTGGGATGCTCGAGCAATTCTAGCACGCCACGCAAAAAGTCGGCGTCTCGGGATTCTGGCTCTGAAAGCATTTGACTCGCGCCGCTGGAATAATTGACGCCCTGCACGGTTTCGCCCCAGCGTTCGCGCAAGGCTTTCAAAACCCCGCCGATGCCTGGGCTGGATTGCTGCTCGAGTTGGAGGAGCTTGGCGGGCATTTCACGGACTGTTGCCTTGAGGTTGCGCACGGCTTCCTCGGCGCGTTCCAAGGTGATGCGCTCGGGTTTGAAGCCCGCATCGATCACAAATTCGCGGGCGACATTGCCCTCCAGCACCACCACCACCAGCACGCGATCATCGCTCAGCAAACTCAGGTAAATCGCCTCAACTTTGGAGTCTCGAGGTTTTAACACCGTGACCGCAGCATAACCCGACAGGCTCGAGGCGATTTGGGACGCCATGCGCAGCCGGTTTTCACCGTCCACCCTCGAGATGGCGGCGTCCATTCTGGCTTTGGCAGCCTCGTGCAATGGTTTTGGCGGCAAGAATTGATGCGCGTAATTTCGGTAGGCGTCACGGGTCGGCACGCGACCCGCGCTGGTGTGCGGTTGGTGCAGCAAACCCATTTCCTCGAGCGCGGCAAGTTCAAAACGAATCGTGGCACTCGAGACGCCGAGCGGTTTGGCGAGGTCGCGGCTGGCAATCGGACGGTTCACGCCAATATAATGCTCGACCAGCAAATGCAAAACCTGTTGGCGCCGCACATCCATGTTTTAGTCTAGCACGCTCAAAAAGGGGGCTTGGTTTGATTTCAGGTTCGAGTCACTTTAGTTTCTAAACAGAACCTGTTCACGTTTGAAGCTGCGCAGCGCCAGCGCCACAAAAATCGCGGTGAACACGAGGTTCGTCACGACCACGATCATGGCAATCGAAAAACTGCCCTTGCCTTTGATCAAATCCAAGATCGAAATCATCGTGCCCACCAGCGGAATCGCGTACAACAGGCTCGAGCGTTGCAAGAAGTCGGCAAATTGCAAGCCGATAGAACCAAAACTGACCAGCAAATTGAGCGGCACCAGATAGGTTTGGGCTTCTTTAAAGGATTTGGCAAAAATACAAATGTTCAGCATCAATGCCGCAAGCATGGCGGCGGCGGTCAGGGCAATCAACAGCAGAATAAAATATCCTTGAGCATCCAGGGCAATATTGCCGCCGAACAATTGTGAAAGTGGCGTGTCGGATTTCATCAGTTTGGGCAGAATATTTTTTGAAAACCAACCCGTCAAGAGCAAACTGATGATGCTCAAAAACGCCGACAGCAAGGAAAATGCCGTCACGCCCAAAGTCTTGCCGACAACAACCTCAAACCTCGAGATGGGCGTGACCAGCAACGCCTCGAGCGAACCGCGCTCTTTTTCGCCGGCGGTGGAATCAATCGCGGTGCTCTGCCCGCCCGCGATGATGCCCGAGAGCAGCAGCAGCGGGATAAAAAATCCAAAAATCCCGCTGGCTTTTTCGGCAACCGTATCGGCGCTGACGGTCTGAGCCACCACGGGACGCAAGGTCTGTTCTGGCAGACCCACCGACGCCAGTTTCTTTGCCACCAATTGATTCACAAACGCGTCTATCGCCGTGTTGATCTTGTCCGCCACGACCCGCGATTTTTGGCTCGAGAGTTTCAAATGCAGCTCAATCGGCACGCTCGCGCCCCCAGCTTCGGTCGGTAAATCTTGTTTCAAGACCAAGGTTGCCTCGGTATCGCCGTCTTGTACCGATTTGGTGGCGTCGGTCACGGTTTTTAACTCGATGCCCTTGCCTTGGGTGCTGTCCGTCTCGAGCAATTTTTTTAAATTTGCCGGCATTCGTTCCAGTCCAATCACCCCAACGATCTGGCGTTTTTCGACCTCGGAACTTTGGGTGCTGTTAAACAAAATCGGCAAGCCGAGCAAAATCAGCGGGTTCAAAATCAGTGGCATCAGAATGGTGGCTCGCAAGGTTCTCGAGTCGCGCCAAGTTGAGAGCAATTCTTTAAACAAGATTTTTAGGACAAAATCCCAGCGCATCAGTTCACCCCTTTGGTCAAGGTAAAAAACGCATCCTCGAGGTTGGCTGCCGAGGCTCGGGTTTTTAAGGCTTCAATACTGTCTTCGGCAATTAACCTGCCGTGATCGATGATTGCCGCGCGTTCACAGAGTTCCTCCGCCTCGCTCATGATGTGGGTGCTGTAAACAACAACCTTGCCCGCGCCCCTGTACGCCCGAGCAAACTCGAGCACCGCGCGACGCGCCACCACGTCCAAACCGTTGGTCGCCTCGTCCAAAATCAGCACGCTCGGATTGTGGATCACCGCACGTCCGATCACGATTTTTTGTTTCATGCCCGTGCTGTATTCGCTGGCGCGACGGTCGAGCAGTTCGTTCATCTCGAGCGCGGTCGAGAGTTCAGAAATGCGTTTTGCGATATCGAGTTTCCCCATGCCGTAAAACCCAGCGAAATACTCGAGGATTTCACGTCCGGTCAAACGGTCGTACAAACCCATGCCGCCGTTGACCACGCCGATGTTGCGCCGCACCTGTTCGGCTTGGGTGCGCACGTCAAAACCCGCCACCGTAATGTTGCCCTCACTCGGCTCGAGCAGCGTGGCGATCATGCGCAGCGTGGTGGTTTTGCCAGCGCCGTTCGGTCCCAGCAAGCCGTAAATTTCGCCCTCCCTGGTTTGAAACGACAAATTGTTGACCGCCAGCACTTTTGCACCGTAACGTTTGGTAAGGTTTTGAACCTGCAACATGAAATTTCCTCCTGAAAACTGACCTATTCTACGAGGCAACACTCAGGAAAGTTCCAAAGCTCACAAACTGCCAAGACGCCAGCCCGAAACCCAAGTTTTAAGGCACTCGAGCAGACCTTTGCAATCTTGGCTGGTATGCCCCAAACGCAGCACGGCTCGCCCAGCAACGTCTGAGAGGTGCACCAGACCGAACACCCGAGAATCCAAACTCGAGCCACGCAGTCGGTTGTCGCCCATGACAAAAACCGTGCCTGGTTTGACGACCGTCGGACCCGAATCCTCGATGGCGGCTGGCGTGTTGATGTAAAACTCTCGGGTTTTAACAGTGTTTAAGTAGACCACGCCATTTTTGACCTCAACCGTATCGCCAGCCATGCCAATGATGCGCTTGACGAAATACGGTCTAAACTTCCAACCCTCGGGCAGTCGGTTTGCCACAAACTCGAGCACTGGCAAGCTTTCGAACAACCTCGAGATTGGCTCGAAGCTGTAATCGCTTTCAGTGGGTGGTTTCAAAACGATGATGTCGCCACGGTGCAAGTAATTGGGTCTGACACCCCAAACCGCCAACCAACGCTCGAGTTTGGCAACCAGCAAATAATCGCCGCTCGAAAGTGTGGGGTACATGCTCTCGCCGCGCACCCCGACAGGAATCAGCAAAAAGGTCACGATCAACCAAGCGGGCAGCAACGTCTCGAGCAGCAATTCTTTAAACACCCGAGTCCACCAACTTTTAACGGGTTTGGAACTCGAGCGACCGGTTTGGGCAACAGGTTTTGCCGATTCTTCTGACTTAAGGTTTGGTTTGATTTCACTTGCACGTTCAACTCGAGCTTCGGTTTGTGGTTCAATTTGAGTTTCCTGGGTTGAACCAACTTGCGGTGCGTTCTCGATCAGGCTCGAGTGTTCGACGTAATCCAAGCGATTCGAGAGGCTGGCGGCATCCAGATTTGACGCGTGCTCAAACTGAATATCTTCTGTCCCAGCCGATTCAAAACGAGGTTCGACTTGAACAAAATCTTTGGGCAAATCTGGGTTTTCTGGCTCGAGCGGGTGGTCTAAAGGCACGGGGAATTTTACCGAATTTGACATGAGTTGCAAGGGGTCAAGTCAATACCAAACTGCCATCAAATCGCTCAAGTTTAAACCTATACCGAACAGACACACGCACACCTAAAAACTGTGACCAGGGCAACCACAAAGTTGAATCGGTTACGGGCAGCCTCTCAAGAAGGGTGGCTTTGGGTTTTGAATTCGAAGGTGTGCCTCGGAAATTCGCGTGCAACGGCATGCTTTCACACAAACTTAGATTGGGTCACGCTCGAGACTCGAGCCGACGGCACTGTGTAGGACAAATTCTTGACGCTTCGATAGACTTTGCGGTTGTCCTGCCCTGCTGGTGGGGTGTTGACAAGTGCATGAGGTTTAGATAATCTACTAACACCTGTTACTAACACCTGTTATCTTCTGGTTTTGAACAAAAGCCTTCTTCAACCCGTGCTCCCAACGGGTCAAACAACATCGAGGAATTCATGAGTTTAGAAACCGCAAATCCAGCAAGGGTGCTCGAGCGAGTTAAAAAACCCTCTATTCGAGATCGGTTTTTGAACACCGAAAGCATCACGGCGTATCTGTTTATTTTGCCGTGCATGATTGGTTTTGGTTTGTTTTACCTGTACCCAACCTTGCGCGGGTTTTTTATCAGCACCACCAACTGGAATTTGTTGCGCCCAGCGGACTCCGTGGGTCTGGCGAATTACCAAACCATGATCAACGACCCCGCATTTTGGAATGCCCTCAAAACCACGGTTTTATACGTGCTTTACAACATTCCGTTTCAAACCGTGCTGGGTTTGTTCTTGGCGGTGGCGATGGACCGGCTTTCAAAATCGATGTTTGTGCGCGGCGCTTTGATTTTGCCTTACCTGCTTTCCAACGTGATTGCCGCCATGATCTGGGTTTGGATGCTCGATCCGCTGCTCGGCATGGTCAACGCCTTCCTGGCAATTTTTGGCATTGCCCACATTTCGTTTTTGGGCACGACCGAAAATGCCTTGGGTTCGGTGGCGTTAATCAACATTTGGCGGCACATGGGTTTGACGGCGCTGCTGTTTTACGCAGGATTACAAGGCATTCCAAAAAATGTTTACGAAGCCGCCACCATCGACGGTTCGAGCGAATGGACGACCTTTTGGAAAATCACCCTGCCCTTGCTGCGACCCGTCACGGTTTTTGTGCTGGTCACGAGCATTGTCGGTTCGTTTCAAATTTTTGACACGGTGGCGGTCGCCACCCAGGGCGGACCGGTGGACGCCACCAGGGTCTTGGTTTATTACATTTACGACAACGCCTTCAGGTTCTTCAAAATGGGCTATGCCACCGCGCTTTCAATGACGTTGTTTGCCATTTTGATCTTTTTCTCCATCGTGCAATTGCGGCTTTTCCGCGCCGACCAATCCGACCTTTCGTAATCTCGAGGAGACTTGAACATGCAAAAAGACTTAGGTTACTCGAGACCCGTTCAGCGTTTTAACATTGGTCGTGCGCTGGCTTGGGCGTTGTTGATTGTTCTGATTTTTATTTCGATCTTTCCCATTTGGGTCGCGCTGAAAACCGCACTCTCTGATCGCCGAGAAATTTTTGCCCATGCCAGCGATTTGTTGCCCACAGGCTTTACCTTGTACAATTTTGAACGCGCCCTGGGCATCATCAGCGCCGATCAAGCTCGAGCCGACGGGGCTGGAGCGGCAAGCATCAATATGTTGCTCGCCTTGCGAAACTCGGCGTTGTTTGTGGCGCTTTGCGTCTTTGGACAGATTTTATTCAGTTCGATGGCGGCTTATGCTTTTGCCAGATTGCGCTTTCCAGGACGCAATTTTTTGTTTATCATGATTTTGTCCGCCATGATGATCCCAGGCATCGTGCTGTTTATTCCAAATTTTATTTTGGTCAAAGAACTCGGTTGGCTCAACACTTTTCAAGGCATGGTCGCGCCGTACATTCTCATGACGCCGTTTGCCGTGTTTTTCTTGCGGCAATTTTTCCTCAGCATCCCACTCGAACTCGAGGAAGCCGCACGGCTCGACGGCGCATCACCGTTTTTGATTTTTTATAAAATCGTGCTACCGCTCTCAAAAGGTCCAATTTCAACCCTTGGAATTTTGACCAGCATCAACCTCTGGAACGAATTTTTCTGGCCCTACCTGGTCAACTCCGACGAAAACTTGCGCGTTTTGCCCGTGGCGCTGCAAATCTTTCGCAGCCAACAACCCTCAGGACCACCAGACTGGACGGGCATCATGTCGGGAACGTTTTTAAGTATCGTTCCCGTGTTTTTACTTCTTCTGTTCTTGGGTCGCCAGGTGGTCGAATCCTTGCAGTTCAGTGGGTCCAAATAAGTTCATTCAATTCAGGTTCAGGAGGTGCATCGGGAAACAAGAATCTCGAGGTTCGGTGATGTTTGCAATTCGCTTTTATTCAGGAGGTTGGGAATGAAGATCAACACGAAAGTTTTAGCCATCACCACATTGTTGGCAATGGGTGTAGGCGCAGGAATCGTCGGTACGCAAGCACAAGCACCAGTTTCAATTGATTACTGGTTGTGGGATTCCAATCAATTTCCTG
>CAXTTL010000211.1:0-8569 GCA_964247135.1 uncultured Deinococcales bacterium
TGAGAGTGCAAACATCAAACCCAGGCTGATGATCATGGTTAAAAAAGTGCTCGAGCCTTGAGAGATTCCAAAGCCGAGCATCTCCTGCACGGTGCTAAGGTCGCCCGTCAAACGGTTCATCAGGTCGCCCGTGCGGTTGTTGTGAAAATAACCCTGGTCTTGTCTGGTCAGGTTCTCAAAAATATCGCGCCGCACCTCGTAAGAGATTTGACGGCTGGCGACCACCAAAAAACGCCGCATCATGAAGGTCGCGGCGCTCGAGATCAGCGAGGTCAACAAGATTAACAGCGCATATTGAACGATCAAACCGGTGGTCGCCGTTCCAGCCCGCAAGGCATCCACAGCCCGACCAACGATTAAGGGCGGACCCGCCAAGTTTGAGCCAACCGAGACCAGCACAAAAAAAATGCCCCAAAACCATTGGCGACGATGATTGATCAGGTACTTCCCGATTCCAAAAAATTCATTTTGCACCTAAACCTCCGCCATCTCGAGCCGATAAGATTCAAACATAAAATCATGACAAAACCGAGACTTCATGCAGTCTCGAGGAGCGTACCACCAAGTTTAGTCAAAAACATATGCCAATACACGTATTGGCATATGGCTTCAAAACGCGTACAATAAAAGCATCCAAAAAGCCCAAGTTTTCAAGTGAAAAAGTAGCGTTTCTTGGCTTTCACTTTTGGTTTCTCAATGCCCGCCTCGAGTTTCAGTTTCTCGAGCGCCTGAGCAAAAATGGCGGTGTCGGCATCATTTACGGGTTCTGGAGCCGGTACGGTCATTTCAACTCGCTCGACGTGCGCTGCCCCGTTACCGAACATCATGTTCAAATTTTTCATGACCCGTCCGACGGCTTTGACCATTTTATCGTCGCGCAAATCACTCATGGTGAAAAGCCTAGACCGAATGGCAAGGCTCGAGTGTGATGATGCTTACGGCTCTTGTTGAAAGTGTTGTGAAAATAAACCCTGACGTGAACAATTCTCGAGCTATACTTTTCGGTGTGAGTTGGCTAACCGAAACACTTCAAAATACAGGGCAGCGCATCGTTGCCCATCTCGAAACCGAAACTTCAAGTCTTATTTGCACAGACCGCGAGCTGATCGCCTGGGATGGTCATAACGAACAACGCGCCGCAATTGGATTGATTAAAAAAGTGGCTCGAGACAACGAAGAACTTGTCGTCTCTGGACCGAACGGGGTTTTGATTCGCTTGACAATTGATGTTCCCAAAGAAGAGTTGGGCATATTTTTTAAGAATGTTAAACAAGCCAGTTTGAGCACTCAAGAAAATGTTGCTCATTCGTCCGCTCAAATTCCTGCCGCCAAGCTCGAGCCTGCCGCCGCGGCGCCACAGCCGATTGCAGCTCTAGCCGTCGCTGCGCCTGAAGTCAATGCCAATCAAGCTTCATTGGGGCGCGGCGCAGAAGTCAAACCCTCAACGCGATTGAGCGATTTCAGCGATCCCTTGTACGCACCGCCACCCAAAACTGAAATTGCCCCTCGAGCAACTACCGTCAAAAACACCTTAAAATCGTCTCGAGAACCCATTCCATTAGGAAACGGTGTTATGCAGCATCCTGATGGTTTCAATTTTGAGTACGCCTCAAGGTTGCAGCGCTTTGTTGCAAGTTTTGGAGATAGTTTTATTTTTGGTTTTGTCAACAGATTTATTGATAACATTGCACAAGGTTATGTTCGAGATCAAGGAAAACAAATTGCGGTTTTGTACAATCAAGTGAAACGAACCCAAGACCCTGTTCAACTTGAACAACTGAAAAGAATGATCAGTGATTTGCCCTCTGCCGCGATCAATTCAACTATTATAGCTACGGTTTCTACTGTTATTTTAGCCTGGATTTACTACGCATATTTTGAATCTGGGGAGCGTCAAGGAACACCTGGTAAAATGTGGCAAAGGATAGGTGTGACAAATTTTGCCTTTAATCGACTCAGTTTTTTACAATCTTCCAAACGTTTTTTCTGGCGTATCTTGCCGATTCTGTTGCTGAGTATTCCTGCGATTGAACTTCAGAAGATACAATTGCTCAATAAAATGAGTGAAACTTCGGATATTCAACAACCTGTTGGTCTGATGATCGTGTTGATTTTAGGTTTCATGTTGTTGCTTGTAGATTATATTTTCATCTTTTTTTCCAAGCGCAATCAAACGCTTCACGACTTGTTGTCCGGCACAATCGTCGTCAAAGCCTAAACCGAAGCTCGAGCCTTTTAAAACTCGAGCTTCAATTTATTGTCAATTCACTCTTTAATCGTCAACGTCGCCGCACTCGAGCGTCCCCGAACGCTTGGGTCGTACATCAGTTCGGCGGTGGTCGGCAGTGCGGTGAACGTGCCTGGGGTTTGGGCGCGTAGGATCACGTTAAATTCTTGTTCGCCGCCAAACGTATCGGCGTACAGCTCCACACGGTCTTGGTACAGTTCGCGCCCCGAGTACCAGTACCACCAACGCCAGTAAGGTCGCATTTCAACCGCCCGACCTGGGTAAATATCCCAACCGTTTTCTTTGACCGCGCTGAATCCGGCAGGCACGGGTTGAATCACTTGCAGGTGGCGCATACTGCCCGATTCGGGTTTGACGTGAATGTTGACGGCGATCATGTCTCCAACTTTCACCGTTTGCGCCACGCCATCTTTGATTAAAGGTTGTGGAATAAAATCCCAGTTTTTGGTGTCTTCGTTCCAGCGTTTCTCGAGTTTGTAATAGGTTGGCACCACGCTGATGCCCGTGTTTTCGGCGGTCAGGCGTTCGGGTTCGCGGACGTACTCGAGGCTGGCGGCGTAATTCAGGTCGCCTTTGACTTCCAGGGTGTTTTCGCCCTTGTTCAGCTTCGGGTCAAGCTCGAGCGTTGCACCTTTTTCGTCAATGGTTTTCTGAGCAATCTCTTGTCCGTTCAGAATCACCCGCACGGTCTGGCTCGAGGTTGCTGGTTTTGGCAGCGCGAGCGCGGCGATCACGGTGGCGGCGGTGTCTTGGGTGGAAACCCACCAATAACCGCGACGGCTTTGCAACAAATAATTGATGGTCTTCGGAATCAATTTGCTGCTCGGTTCAATCTTCGCCAGTGCCTCGAGCGCCACGGCGGTCACCAGAATTGGGTTGTCCTCCCAGTAATAATACCAACGGTACTCGCGGTTTGGTCGCTCCCAGCGCACGTTGCTGTCGGTTTCGATGCGTGAGGCTTTGAGGCGAATCAGCATCTTGCGGGCATTCTCGAGTTGTCCCATTTTTTGGTACGCCAGCGCCAACTCTGCGTAATGGTAAGGCTCGAGGTCGCGCAGCGCGGCGAAGGCATCCATCAGTTCGGTCATCGGCGCACCTGCCTCGGCGAGCGCTCGGAAACCCACGGCTCGAGCGCCACGTTGACCGTCAGAGTCATTCAAATGTTGGCGCAACCAGTTGACCGCGCCGTCCAGCAGGTAGGCATCAAATTTCACGCCCGCCGTTTTGGCTCGAGCCAGCGCCAGCACGACTTGGCTGGTCATCTCGAGGGTGCTCTGGTCTTCGGTCCAAAAGCCCCAACCGCCGTCCTCGTGGCGCAGTGTCTCGAGTCTGGCAATGCCCGCATCGAGGATTTCGGGCAGGTCGTCGCGCGGGAAGGCTTGTTGCGCCAAGAGCGTCGGTAAGAACCTCGAGAGGGTTTGTTCGGTGCAGCCATACGGGTAACCGATCAGTTGCTCGAGTGCGGGTCGCACGGCGCTCAGCAAGCTTGGGGTCAGGGCAATTTTTAAGGTTGCACTCTCGAGGTTGGCGTCATTTGTCACGCTGAATTTTTTTGCGCCGCGCTTGGCATCTGCCGCCCAGCCTGTACCGTCTTTAAAACCTCGAGCTTTGATTTCGAGCGGCAACTCGAGTGCGTCTCCGCCGTCTTTGCCAACGAAACTGGCAGTAATTTTGGCTGTGCCGAACGTATTGGCGGTCACGGTGGTGTCAAAGAATCCGCGTTGTCCAGGTTGCACGGTTAAGTTTGTCTCGAGCGGCGCAAGGGCATTCAGACCGCTTAAGCCGAAAGTGAACGCGCCCGTGGTTGCCGTCGTGCGGTTGTTATTCACAATTCCGCGCATTTGAAAACTGTCGCCGCGCACCAAGAATGCTGGCTGTGACAACCTGGTGATGATGTCCTGCGTGACCATCACTTTCGCTCGAGCCTCACCCGCTTTGGCTTCAAAAGTTTGCCCTCGAGCCGTAATGCGCCAAGTCGTCAGGTTTTCTGGGAATGGCACGGTGATGGTTGCCATGCCATTTTCATCAGTGACCAGGCTGGCACGCCAGTCGGCAGTGTCGCGGAAATCCTTGCGAACCTTCACGGCAGGTGTGCTTGCTCCCGCAGCTTTTTCGGCTCGAGCGATAGATGCGGGTGCGGCGGGACTTGCCAAACTTGCAGCCACGTCCCTCGGCGCATCTGTGTACAGTGGTTCGTCCTCGCTCGAGACGGTGCCGACCAGGTTTTGTCGATAGCCGTGAAGGACATCGAACGGGTTTGGCGTGTTGTCTTCTTTCAGCAAGTACACGCCCTGATCGACCACGGTCACGCCCAATTCGGTTTGCACGGGTTTACCGTTTGCATCGCGCACCTTAAAGCTGACCTGCCCTTGTTCTCCCGCCGCGTATTTTTGTTTGGCGGGTAGAATTTCGATGCTCAAACGATCCTCAACTTTTGGCACGCTCAGGGTCGCTTCGGCTTCGTTCCTCGAGCCATTTTGCAAGAACACGGCTTTGAGTTCGGTGTTTGGCTGCATGTCTTTGGTGATTTTAAAAGTCCATTGCGCGTTGCCACCGGCGGCTCGAGTCAATTTTTGCGCTTGAACCTCGCTTCCCTCGAGCGTCAACCAGACATCCGCACCATTCTTGATGCCCGAGACGAACGCCACGGCGGTATCGCCCACGGCGTACTCGCGTTTGTCGAGCTTGATCTGCATTCCGCCGTTGTCGTACCACCAGTACCAACTTGGGTTGTCTTCCGTTACCCAGACGAACGCCTCGCCCAGGGAGACGCGGTTTTGTGGGTCTTTGGCTTTGGCGATAACGCTGTAACCGCCGCCCTGTTTGGTCTTAAATTTGACGACTGCCTTGCCGTTTTTGGTGGTCACGGTTTGCGTCTCGAGCTTTTCCTCTCGCGGTGTCCAACGCTCAGAGTAATACCAGTAATCGCGGCGCACCAGGGTCAATTCGACTGGGGCATCAACTTCTTTCCCGTCCAAATCCCTGGTCCGAACATCGACTTCGAGGTTCTCGCCGGCTTTGACCACGTAACGGTTTGACCGCACCGCCACGCGCACGGTGCTGGGGTAGGCGATCAAACTCGAGGTTTGGGTTTGAGGGCGACGGTTCTCGTCTTCAATCGTGGTCGTGATTTCGTAACGCACGGCGGCGTTGTCTGGGTCACGCTCGAGCGGCACACTGACCTCGAGTTTGCCGTTGGCGTCCAGGGTGGTGGTCTTCTCGAGCACGATGGCTTGGCGCGGCGCCCAGTAATCCCATTCGCCCCAGTAATACCCGAAATCGTCGTAACGCGGGTCGTCGCGGCGATACCGTTCTGCCCTGGATACGGTCACAGTCACCTTGCCGCCCGACAAGCCGCCGCCGAACAAATACTCTGCGCTCGAGGTGATTTTGACGCTGTCGCCTTGAAGGGCGACCTCTGGATTCTCGAGGCTGACGGTAAAATCTGGTTTGACGTACTCTTCGACTTTGAACGCCGCGACCGTGAAATCTTGATCGCAACGCGCTTCGCCGCTTGGGTTGACCACAATTCGGTATTGATCGTACTCGCTGGTTTTGGCGCGTTTGGAAAGCGTGAACGTGCCAGAGAACGTACCGAACTTATTGACGCTCGGTTTGCCGCGCCACAATTCGGTGCTGTCATAACACGCCACCGCGCTGATGCTCTCGAGCTTGACGGGTTTTAAGGTGTTCGCCTCGCGCAGTGTGCCACGGAAACTGACGCTGTCGGCGGGTTTGTACAACGGACGGTCGGTCTGCCCGGTCAGTTTGTACTTTTCCACGCCGTAACTTTGCCACCACGACCTCGATAGCGCCCAGTTGTTGCCAGCGTTTGCAACAATCAAGCCCCCCTTGTCGGAACTTAGCTCGAGCTTGCCCAGTCCGTTGCTGTCGGTTTTAATTTGGGTTTGCTTGTTGCCTTCAATTGCAAAAACACTGGCGGCTTTGCGTTGCCCGTTGCTGCGATTGACGGTTAAAACGTTTACTTTGCTGTCGCTGCGCTTGACCACCATGCCCAATTCCGTCACCAGCGCAATGCCGACGCCTTTGGATTGTCCTGCCGAAAACCCGATCAAGTACAACCCAGGCTCGAGCTTGCCGATTTTGACCTGATCGTAACGTTGATCGAGTTGCGCCGAATCGCGCCTCACCACCACGGTTTTGACGTTCTCAGGAATTTTTAGGGTGCTGTAACCCTCGTTTGGCTTTAAGCGCAACAGCGCCAAGGGGTCAAGCACACGGTTGATCGTGAAATCAATTTTTTTCACGTCCGAATAACTGTAAATCTCGAACTGAGGATTCTCAGAAGGCAAGAAAATGCCCCTCGAGTAGATGTACAACGGGTTGGCGTCTTTTAAAGCGAACACCGCGCTGATGCCGAGCAGCAAGACCAACACAAGCCAGAACCTCGAGAATGGTTTCATGGCTTCAGTTTACCCAGAGCGACCTGAAATCAATCTGATGCTTGAGATTCTAAAATCTGAAACGCGTTATTCGGTTTGTCCAATGGCAAATCGCTCAAGTCCTGCCAGGTCTATCAAAATCGTGCGGCGGTATTCGATCTCGATCAGTCCAGCTTGGCGCAGTTGCTTTAAGATTTTTGCCGTGCTTTCGCGGGTGCCGTTCACGCCCTGCGCAATCACCTCCTGGGAGATGCGCAAACTCGAGCGACCTTGTGAATCAACTTCGCACAGTGGCGTGCGAATCAACTCGAGCAAATAGCGTGCGATGCGCTCGGGCAATTCGCCGAGTTGCAAATGCGTTTCAAATTTCATGATCCGCGCCAGTTGTTCGGACAGGTTTTTGGTGACTTGAATCAGCATGTTCGGGTCGGTCACGGCAGGGGAGAGCATCTCGAGGGTCAAATCGGTCAGCGCGTGGACTTCGACCGTGTGACTTTGAGCGTTCAAAGATTCCTCGCCAAAGTAATCCCCTGGCAGCACGTGACGCACGACCACGGTTCGACCGTTGGGGCTGAGTTTGGTGACCCGCGCCATGCCAGTGGTCAGGCGGTACAAATTCTCGCTGGGGTCGCCCTCCAGATACACGGGGCTGCCTTTTGAAACCCGTAATTGCGGTGCGGTTCTGATTGAATTGGAAATAAACTGGTTCATGATTGCTCCTTTTTTGTATCGGCTTTTAAACCGTCCAGTAAAATGCTGGTGACTCGAGACGGCAAGTCTAGCCAGGTTGCCTGATGCTCTGGTGCGCCCAGCTCTGAAAGCAAACTGAGGAAAGCGAAGCTACTGAACCGCGTGTCGTGCGGTTTTAATTCTCCAGTCTTGACTCCAATTTCAAAGACTTTGTGGGTCATGCCAAAAATATGAAGGTAAAAACCTGCCCCCAAAGTTTGTTGATGCTCGAGCGGCAAATGAGGGATGGTGTTTTGCAGCACGCGGTTGGTTTGGCGGGTGTCTTGAAAGACAAAAGCCGCGATTGCCTCGAGCCTTTCGCGCACGGTACTGCCAGCCTGAAATGCGCTTTGAAAGCCGTGTTTGAATTTGTCCAGCCAATGCTCGCCAATCTCGAGCATGATCTGGTCTTTGCCGTCAGGAAAATGATGGTAGAGACTGGCTTTGCGGATGCCGACCTGATCCGCGATTGAATCCATCGAAACGCCAAGATAGCCGTGTTCGTGCAGCAAAGCATCTGCCGCGCGTAAAGCGCGTGCTCGGGTGTGCTCGCTTTGCTGTTTTGGAGGTCGAGGCATTTAATCTACCACTTGGTAGGTTAAACGGTTTTGAGGCTCGAGAATTCAGGCTGGGTTACAAAGCTCGAAATCCAGCCCCGCGCACAAACCGCCCTGGCAACGCCCCAGTGTGCGCACCATGCTCGAGCACCCGCACACCATTGACCCAAACGTGTTCGATGCCGACTGAAAGCTGATGCGGTTTTCCAAAAGTTGCCAGATCGCCCACGGTTTCAGGGTTGAACAACACCAAATCGGCATAACAGCCAAGCTCGAGCCGCCCACGGTCTGGAATGGACAGTCGTTGTGCCACGCTCGAGGTCATTTTGCGCACCGCTTCCTCGAGACTGAGAATTTTTTCTTCACGCACGTACTTGCGCAAAACCCTGGGGAATGTGCCGTACCCTCGAGGATGCACGGCTTCAGTCGCGGTGCTCGGGTCGTGACCGCCGGCGTCCGAAGAGATTTTCACCCAAGGCTCGAGCAACTGCAAACGCAAATTCTCTTCATTCATGGTGAAGTACACCGTGCCGATGCGTTGATGTTCAGACCGCAACAAATCGAACACGCAGTCAACCCAATCTTGCCCCCTGGCGGCGGCAATTTCACTCAGTTTCATACCAACATATTTT